>CP119321.1:2716288-3032576 GCA_029202445.1 Candidatus Microbacterium phytovorans | reverse complement strand
GCGAGGCGACGTCGTAGCCCATCGAGGCGAACAGCGCCGCATGCTTCACCTCGAGCACGATGGCGATGTCGCGGCCGTGGCGCGAGGAGGCCTCCTCGACGAGGCCGAACAGGTCACGCAGGCGGAGGATGGGTTCGGCGCCGTCGTGGGCGGCGCTGTCGGGGCGCAGCAGCGGCAGCCGTTCCCGGCAGCGCAGGGTCGCCAACTCCTCCCACGTGAAGTCCTCCGTGAACCAGCCGGTGAGAGGCACGCCGTCGACGGACTTCGTCGTGCGACGGGCGGCGAATTCAGGGCGATCGGCGACGTCGGTGGTCGAGCCGATCTCGTTCTCGTGCCGCACGACCGCGACCCGGTCCTTCGTGAAGACGACGTCCGGCTCGACGGCGTCGACACCGGCGGCGAAGGCGAGCTCGTACGACGAGCGCGTGTGTTCCGGACGATACCCGGGGGCGCCGCGGTGTCCGATCACGAGGGGTCGACGAGTCGGCGAGGGACGCGGCATCCCCTCAGGCTATCGGCGGCGTGTGGCCCCGGATCAAACCGCTCAATGAGTACGCCCCCGAGCGAGCCACGGGATCACTGCAGCAGCGCTGCAGGCGATCGTGGAGGCAACGAGCGCACCCCAAGAAAGGACGGGATCGATATCGCCAATGGAGCTTGGACGGAATTGTCCGACGAAATAGAGACACTCGGCACCCGCGGCAGCCAGAAGGTTCCTCGGATCTGCGGGTCCGAGGATGGGTAGCAGGAGGTATGCCACGCTGAAAGCGGCGATCGTGAAACTGCGATTGCGCGTGATCGAGCCCAGGAGGAGTCCGAAAGCACCGGCCCCGCAGCCGGCCAGCACGGCGAGCATTGCGACGACCGCGACCCGCCCCGCCGTCGGACCCGCGACGTCGAAAGCCTCAAGATCTGCCGCCTGAGATGACACGAGCTCGCTCCCCATCCACGAAAGCGGGACGGCTACCGCGGCGACGACCGCAGCCATGGCTACGAAAGCGATCATTATCGCGAGCGGCTTGATCAGTCCGAACGTCGTCGCTCCTGATTGGGGCCACCGCACGACGATCACACCTGACTTCACGTCGTGCGTCGCGACAAAGATGCCGAGCGCGAACCCGACCACCGGAAAGGCGAGCAGCGCACAAAGGCTCAACGCGGTTGCGATGGCTCCGAGCGGCTGCACCTGAGTGAACGCGAGCGCAGCCTGGTCGAGGTCGTAGCGCAGCGCGTTATCGATCAGTTGCCCCTCGTGGGTGTTCTTGATCGTCGCAGGCGCAGAGAGCGCGGCTTCGATGTCCTCGCCACGCTCTAGATATCGTCTGAGCGTCGCATGAAACGTCGCGACGGCGCCCTGCGTCGAGGTAATGCCGGACACGGCACCCCACGACGCGAATGCGACAGCTCCGAGCAGCAGCGACAGCGTGGCGCGGCTGTTGGAAAACCAGCGCAGTTCACGGATCAGTTCGCGCCACATACGCTTCGTAGACCTCTTCCATGTCGCGGCGTGCGAGATACGCCTCGGTAACGTCGGTGAGCGATCCGTCGCGCATCGCCAGCACACGGGACGGGAGATCCCCGAATGCGCGGAGATCATGCCCGGTGGCGATGAAGCTCCGCTCGCCTTTTCGGAGTTGCTCGCGGACGCTCTCCCGGAAGAGTGCGCGCGCCCCCTGGTCTAGCCCGTTGGCGAACTCGTCGAAGAGAACGATCGTCGCGCGACTTGCAAGCGCTGCGGCAAGGAGGACCATCTTCCTCTGACCGGTGGACAGCCTCCCTACCTTTGCTCGTGACCACGACGGTTCAAGGAGTCGCGCGGCAGGAGGGAGCAGGTGCGCGTTCGAGTCGTTCAGCAGATATCGGATGTTCTGCGAGGCCGTCCACGCCGCGTACATCATGGGCTGATCTAGCACGCCGAAGAACGCGTCGCGTCGTTGCGTGCCCTCCACATGTACCGATCCGTCGTAGTTCTCAAGCCGAAGCAGGCACCGGAAGAGAGTTGTTTTCCCGACACCGTTCTCCCCGAGAAGGACGCAGAACTCGCCAGGTCCCAGTGTGAAGGTCAGATCGAAGATCTTCCGCCCCTCGAACGACTTCCGGAGCCGGTCGACGCGGAGCATCCCGCTCAGTTGAGCCACCACTGGACGGAGCCGGTGTTCTTGATTCGGGACTGCGCATACGACGTCGCGCTGTAGACGTTCGCGCTACCCCAAGGAGTTGGGATCCCGGCGCCGACGCGGAACCCTCCGCGCCAATCATGCTGGGTGGACGTCATGGACCGACCTTTCCGTGGTGGGCGATGCTCGCCAGGGCACCGAACTTCTCGGCCTTCTCCCCAAGGCGCCGATCGCTCGAGGTCCCGGCGATCGCGACGAGCTTAGGTTCCTGCGATGACGCAGAAGCGGCCGCGGATCGGTTCGATGCTCAGATTGCGGACCGTCTTGGCGAGCGACATGTCGGCCCGGCCGCGGTAAGCCGGGCCCGACGATCGCGGAACCGCACGCGGACTCAGATTGTCACTCTGCCGCTACTCTGCCCATCCGGTCTGCCGGGCGAGGCGGGTCGTGCGCCGGTCAGCGAACGCGAGATGTTAGGCGGCATACGGTGCGGTGTTCTCTGCGTTGCGTCGTCTTTCCCTCTGGCAGCGCGATGGGAGCTTGGACAAGGAAGTCATCGAAGCCCGGGGCCAGCGGGAGAAGCGGCGAAGGTAGCCGAACCGGCCGTTCCGCACACCGCGCTGCGTGCCCGACGGGCGGCGTGTTCGCTCAGGGCGAGGGGCTTCATGGCGCTCTCACAGCACCGCCCCGAGACGCCGGAAACACGGTCCGATACGCTGGAATCCACAGCAAAGCGCTGTGCACCTATTTGGAGTGAGAGAGACCATGGCCTCCGGCAACTTCGCATTCAACAACCCGGCCTTCCAGGAGCAGCGCCCCGGCCTGACTCCGCCGTCCGCACAGCAGCAGACCGGCGCCCAGACCGCGTACGCGTCGGCGACCCACCAGGCGGCCGACGCGGCCGTCAACGCCCAGCTCGAGGGCGCGTTCGCCGCACCGCCGGCCGGCTCGGTGCAGACCGGTCGCATGACCGTCGAAGACACCGTCGCCAAGACCCTCGGCCTGTTCGCCATCCTGCTCGTCACCGCCGTGGTCGGCTGGGTGTGGACCCTCGGCGGCGCGTTCAGCCCCACGCAGGTGGTCAGCGAGTCTCAGGTGACGATCCTCCCCTGGATCATCGGCATGCTCGGCGGCTTCGTGCTCGCGATGGTCGTGTCGTTCACGTCGCGGAAGAAGATCCGCCCCGCGCTGATCTTCGCGTACGCCGCATTCGAGGGCCTCTTCGTCGGCGGTATCTCCGCGTACTTCGAGCTCCTCTGGCCCGGCATCGTCATCCAGGCCGCGATCGCCACGTTCGCCGTCGTCGGCGTCGTCCTCGCCCTCTTCGCGAGCGGCAAGGTGCGCGCCTCGGCCCGCGCCAACAAGATCTTCCTCGTCGCGCTGCTCGGCTACGCCGCCTTCGGCCTCATCAACCTCGTCCTCATGTGGACCGGTGTCACGCAGGGCATGTTCGGCCTGTACAGCGCCGAGCTGAGCATCATGGGCATCGACATCCCGATCGGTCTCATCATCGGCGTGTTCGTCGTCCTCCTCGCGTCGTACTCGCTCGTGCAGGACTTCGACCTCATCCAGCAGGGCGTCCGTAACGGCGCTCCGCGCGAGTTCGGCTGGCTCGGCGGCTTCGGCATCATGGTCACGGTCGTCTGGCTGTACATCGAGATCCTCCGCATCATCGCGATCGTCCGCGGCAGCAACTGACGCGGGTCGCATAGGCGAAGGGCCGTCCGGCATCCGGGCGGCCCTTCGTCGTATCCGCTCGTCCGTCGACACGCCGCCGCGACGGTCCGCGTGTCAAGGCAGTGGCAACACGGCATCGGCCGGGGCTAGCGTGTGGCCGTGGCAGCACGCACAGAGACCCACGTCGAGGCCGCCGGGCACGAGGTGCGCATCTCGAGCCCCGACAAGCTCGTCTTCCCGCAGGCGGGGATCACCAAGCTCGATCTCGTCGAGTACTACCTCGCCGTCGCCGACGGGGCGCTGCGGGGCGCCGGCGGCCGGCCCATGGTGCTCAAACGGTTCGTGAAGGGCATCTCGGCGGAGCCGTTCTTCCAGAAGCGCGTGCCCGACGGCAGGCCCGACTTCATCGACACCGCGACGCTCCACTATGCGTCGGGCACGTCGGCGGAAGAGACCGTCATCCGGGATGCCGCGGGCCTCGCGTGGGTGATCGGACTCGGATGCCTCGACCTCAACCCGCATCCCGTCCGCGCGGAAGACCTCGATCACCCGGACGAACTGCGGATCGACCTCGACCCCATGCCGGGCGTGGACTGGGGCCAGATCGTCGACACGGCCTTCGTCGCGCGAGACGTGCTCACCGACCACGGCCTCGTCGGGTGGCCCAAGACGAGCGGCTCGCGCGGTCTGCACATCCTCGTGCGTCTCGCACCCGGCTGGACCTACCCCGACGTGAGGCTCGCGGCCGAGAGCCTCGCCCGAGAGGTCGCAGAGCGCGCGCCCGGACTCGCGACGGCGCGCTGGTGGAAGGAGGAGCGCGGCGAGAGCGTCTTCGTCGACTTCAACCAGAACGCCAAGGATCGCACCGTCGCCTCCGCCTACTCGGTGCGGGCCCTCCCCGATGCGCGCGTCTCGACGCCGCTCGACTGGGACGAGGTGCGCATCCGGCGCCCCGAGGAGTTCACGGTCGCGACCGTCCCGTCACGCTATGCCGAGCGCGGTGACCCTCACGCCGGCATCGATGACGCCGCCGGCTCGCTGGAGGGACTCCTGCAGCTCGCCGAACGCCTCGGACCCGCCGAGAAGCCGCCACGCGGACGCAGCGCCACGGGACGCCGGGAGTCGGTCATGCCCCTCGTGGAGATCGCGCGCACCCGCACGAAGCCCGAGGCAGAGGCCGCGCTCGCACAGTGGCGCGACCGGCATCCGTCCGTCGCCGACGCGCTGCACCCGGCCGACGTGCTCCTCGACGGCATGCGCGGGTCGAGCTCGCTCTGGTACCGCGTGCGGATCAACCTCCAGCACGTGCCGGAGGCAGACCGGCCGCCGCAGGAGGAGCTGCTCGCCGACTACGACCCGTGGGCGTCGAGGCGCTGACGCGCCGTCACTCCCACTCGATGGTCCCCGGAGGCTTGCTCGTGACGTCGAGCACGACCCGGTTGACCTCACGCACCTCGTTGGTGATGCGGTTGCTGATCTTCGACAGCACGTCGTACGGCAACCGCGTCCAGTCGGCGGTCATGGCATCCTCGCTGGAGACCGGACGCAGCACGATGGGGTGACCGTAGGTGCGGCCGTCGCCCTGCACACCCACCGAGCGGACGTCGGCGAGCAGCACCACGGGGCACTGCCAGATCTCGCCGTCGAGGCCGGCCTTCGTCAACTCCTCGCGGGCGATGGCATCGGCGTCACGCAGGATCTCGAGGCGGTCAGCGGTGACCTCACCCACGATCCGGATGCCGAGGCCGGGGCCCGGAAACGGCTGACGCGCGACGATGACCTCGGGCAGCCCCAGCTCGCGACCGATCGCCCGCACCTCGTCTTTGAAGAGGGTGCGCAGCGGCTCGACCAGTTCGAACTGGAGGTCTTCCGGCAGCCCGCCGACGTTGTGGTGGCTCTTGATGTTGGCCGTGCCCGTACCGCCGCCGGACTCGACGACGTCGGGGTACAGCGTGCCCTGCACGAGGAAGCGGATCGGGTCTCCCTCGGCGGCCGCCTCCGCGATCAGGTCGGACTGCACCTTCTCGAACGCGCGGATGAACTCGCGCCCGATGATCTTGCGCTTCTCCTCCGGGTCGCTGACACCGGCGAGCGCCTGCAGGAACGTCTCGCGCGCATCGACCGTGATGAGGCGCACCCCGGTGGATGCCACGTAATCGTTCTCGACCTGCTCCCGCTCGCCCTTGCGCAGCAGTCCGTGATCGATGAACACGGCGATGAGCTGGTCGCCGACCGCCTCGTGGACGAGCGCGGTCGAGACGGCGGAGTCGACACCGCCCGACAGGGCCGAAAGCACGCGGCCGGAGCCCACCTGCGCACGGATCTTCTCCACCTGTTCGGCGATGACGTTGCCGCTGTTCCAGTCGGCGGGGAGCCCGGCCGCCTTGTGCAGGAAGTTGACGATGACGTCCTGGCCGTAGTCGGAGTGCTTGACCTCGGGATGCCACTGCACGCCGTAGAAGCACCGCTCCGCGTTGCCGAAGGCGGCGACAGGCGTGGCCGCCGTCGAGGCGAGCACCTCGAAGCCCTCGGGGGCCGCCGAGACCTGGTCGCCGTGGCTCATCCAGACGTTCTGCTGCGACGGCTGCCCTCCCAGGAGCACACCGCCGTCGTTCGCCACGACGGCATCCGTCGCACCGTATTCGCGCAAGCCGGTGTTCGCGACCTCGCCGCCCAGCTGCTGCGCCATCACTTGGAAGCCGTAGCAGATGCCGAGCGTCGGGATGCCGAGCTCCAGGATGCCGGGGTCGAGCGACGGGGCGCCCGGCTCGTACACCGACGACGGGCCTCCGGACAGGATGATCCCGACGGGGTTCTTCGCGGCGACGTCGGCGGCGGTGGCCGTGTGCGGCACGATCTCGCTGTAGACCCCGGCTTCGCGTACGCGACGGGCGATGAGCTGGGCGTACTGCGCGCCGAAGTCGACGACGAGGACGGGCCGCTGGGCGGTCTCGGTCTGAGTGGTCACCGCATGTTCTCCGTGGGGATCTGGGTGGACGGGGCGTCGGGGGTGGGCGGGACGTCAGGTGAGGCCTCCGCCGCCTCGCGCTGCGCGAGGTAGCCGCGCACCTCGCGGGCGACGCGGGCCTCCATGAAGAAGGACAGCAGCGGCACGATGCCGCCGAGCGCCAGCAGGATGAACCGCGGGAAGCCCCAGCGCATGAGGCTCCAGATGCGGAAGCACGCGAAGAGGTACACGACGTAGAACCAGCCGTGAGCGATGAGGATGAGCAGCGAGATGTTGAGGCCGTCGCCGGCCGACGTGATCTCGCACGTCGTGGAGCCCGGAACGAACAGCGACCACCACTGGCAGTCGTAGCCCACGATGACGGGGGCGAACCAGAGGAAGCCGCCACTGCCGCCGGCGAAGAGTTCGACGTGGAGCGGCGAATACTTCAGCACCATCTCGGTGACGAGCAGCAGCAGACCGACACCCGTGATGATCGAGGCGATCTGGTAGAACTTCAGCGCCCCGCGGATCGCCGGAAACGAGGCGAGTTTGGGCTGCGGCATGCCACCCAGTCTAGTCGGCGGGGGGAGCGCCCCCGGCGCGTTCGAAGGCCGCCTCCTCGAGCGCCTCGACCTCCTTCTCCCACGCGTCGCGGGCGAGCCGGTACCACATGTAGAAGGCGAAGCCGGCGAACACCGCCCACTCCACCGCGTAGAAGACATTGAGCCAGTTGACGCTCGACAGCTCGGTCGGCGCGGGCGAGTCGATCGCGACGAGCGTGCCGCGCGCCTCGGGGAGCCCGGTGCTGTCGAAGTCGGCCACGAGGTAGGGCCGATACACCGAAAGCCCCTCGGTGTCGTGCCACCAACCCAGCAGGGCGGCGGGCGACATCGTGGTCATCTCCGTCAGGGGTGCGCCGGGCGCCGGAACCCGCGGCCCCTCGTCGGAGATCAGCCGTCCCACCAGTGTCGCCTCGCGGCCGTCCTGAGAAGAGAGGGATTCCACGAGAGCGGATGCCGCGGCATCCGCGTCAGCTCGGTCCGCCGTCCACCCGATCGCCACGGCGAGCGCCGCCGGTCCCGTCACCGCGGACGCGGCGTCGGACACGCGGAACTGGCCGGTCACCCAGTACCCCTGGTCGCCGCCGTTGAACCGCGACGAGACGACGAGGAAGTCCTCCGCGACCCACTCGCCGTCGAGTTCGACCCGCTGACCCACGAGGGGCTCCGGGAGGTACTCCCCCGGGGCAACGACGTCGGCCAGCGGACGCACCGTCTCGGTGGCTCCCGGCGGGGGCGGGTCGGTGTCGATGGCACGTCCGAGCTGCCACTGCCCGAGCCAGGCGAAGACGGCCGCCACCGCGAGCGCGAACAGGAGCATGCCGATCCACCAGGGACGCAGCATGACTTCCCGCAGGGTGGGCGGGAAGACGTCGAGCGTCGCGGTGCCGGTGCTCATCAGTGCGACGCGTACGGCGCGACGACCACCTCGACGCGCTGGAACTCCTTGAGGTCCGAGTAGCCCGTCGTGGCCATCGACTTGCGGAGCGCGCCGATGAGGTTCGCCGTGCCGTCGGCGACCGGGGCCGGACCGTACAGGATCTCTTCGAGGGGAGCGACCTGACCCACCTCGACCCGACGGCCGCGCGGCAGCTTCGGGTGATGCGCCTCCGGGCCCCAGTGGAACCCGCGGCCGGGTGCGTCGATCGCGCGAGCCAGCGCGACGCCGAGCATGACGGCATCCGCGCCCATCGCGAGCGCCTTGACGATATCGCCCGACGTGCCCACCCCGCCGTCGGCGATGACGTGGACGTAGCGCCCGCCCGACTCGTCGAGGTAGTCGCGCCGCGCCCCGGCCACGTCGGCCACAGCGGTCGCCATCGGCGCGTGGACTCCGAGGGTCGCGCGGGTCGTGGAGGCGGCCCCGCCGCCGAAGCCGACGAGCACACCGGCAGCGCCCGTGCGCATGAGGTGCAGTGCGGCCGTGTACGTGGATGCGCCGCCGACGATGACGGGGACATCGAGGTCGTAGATGAACTTCTTGAGGTTCAGCGGAGCAGCGTCGCTGGACACGTGCTCGGCGGAGACGGTCGTGCCGCGGATGACGAAGAGATCGACCCCGGCCGCCACGACAGTCTCGTAGAGCTCCTGCGTGCGCTGCGGCGTGAGCGCACCGGCGACCGTGACGCCGGCGTCGCGGATCTCGGCCAGTCGCGCGCGGATGAGCTCGGGCTTGATCGGCGCCGCGTACAGCTCCTGCATGCGACGGGTCGCGACGTCAGCCGGGAGCGAGGCGATCTCGGCCAGCAGCGGCTCGGGCTCGTCGTACCGCGTCCACAGCCCCTCGAGGTCGAGCACACCGAGTCCGCCCAGGCGTCCGAGCATGATCGCGGTCTGCGGGCTCATGACCGAGTCCATCGGGGCGCCGAGCACCGGGATCTCGAACCCGAACGCGTCGATCGACCACGCCGTCGAGACGTCCTCCGGATTGCGCGTGCGGCGCGAGGGCACCACGGCGATGTCGTCGAACGCATACGCGCGGCGGGCGCGCTTGGCGCGGCCGAGCTCGATCTCCATGCTCACACCCCCAGCCTACCCGCGCGGCCCGCTGGCGCCGCCGACGGCATCCGTCCCGCTCGCAGGTTCTGCGTGCGCCGACAGCAGGTGCGGATGCCGCGGCGTTCGCACAGCGGAGGAGTTCTTCACAACGGAGGGCGGTCCCCGGCATCCGCGCCCTCCGCTGCGCGGATCTCCTCCGAACGGCGGCAACCACCGCCCACCCTGGACGATGCGCCGCCTCCTCCCCCGCGCGGAAGCCCATCGCAGTTTCCCCCGATCTTGCGCGCGCGAACCACCAACGCCCCCGCACGCCGCACGCTGAAGCGACGACCAACGCGGCGCGCGAGGCCCTCCTCCGCTGGATCGACGTCCGTGGCGGCGTCGGCCGCACGACTGCGGCACAGGATGCCGGTCACTCGCGCCATCGGATCGGGGATGCCGAGCGGGCGGGCGACCTCATCCGCGTGCGACGCGGGTGGGTGGCACTGCCCTCTGCCGACTCGTTCCTGATCGCGGCGGCGCGCGCCGGCGTCGTCCTCACGTGCGTCACTCAAGCGGCACGGCGCGGCCTCTGGGTGCACGGGCAGGCGGATGCCATGCGACCTCATGTGGCCGCGCCGTCGCACGCCGGACGTGTCTGCGCACACGACGCCACGGTCCACTGGAGCGCTCCCGTCGTGCCACGCCACCCCGATCGTCTCGAGGACGGCATCGAGAACACGCTCGTCGCGGTCGCGCGCTGCCAGCCATGGGAGGAGGCGCTGGCGGTGTGGGAGTCGGCACTCCGCCAGCGACAGACGACTCGCGAGGAGATGGCCCGCCTCCCGCTCCCCCCGCCGGCGCAGCGGCTGTGTCGCGAGGCTCGACTCTTCGCCGACTCGGGACTCAAGACGATCGTCCCCGCACGCCTGCGGTGGCTGAAGCTGCCGCTCCTACCCCAGGCGTGGCTTCTCGGCCGCCCCGTCGACCTCTTGATCGGCGACCGACTCGTCCTGCAGATCGACGGCGGTCACCACGTCGGCGCCCAGCGCAGCAGCGACATCGAGCACGATGCACGCCTGCTACTGCACGGGTACCACGTGATCCGCGTCACGTATGCGCAGGTGATGGACGACTGGCTCACGGTGCAGCAGCTGATCGCCGGCGCCGTCGCCCAGGGTCTCCACCTCGCGCGCTGACCGTCCGGCTCCGACGACCGTGTCGACATCACCGCGCTGCGAGAGACCCCCGCGTCCTGCACAGCGGAGGAGACCTGCACAGCGGAGGACCGACGCGCGGGCCCCGGGCCTCCGCAACGCAGATCTCCTCCGTTACGCGGCCCAGTTATGCGGCCCAGTCGAGTCGCGCCCCCCGGTCGGGAAAGCGAGTCCCCGTCGGGAACGCCCGCCCTGGCGGGCTACTTCTTGTAGTTGGGGGCCTCGACCACGATCTGCACGTCGTGGGGGTGCGACTCCTTGAGCCCTGCAGCCGTGATGCGGACGAACTTGCCGCGAGACTTCAGCTCGTCGATCGTGCGCGCGCCGACGTAGAACATCGACTGACGGAGACCGCCGACGAGCTGGTAGGCGACGGCGGAGACGGGGCCGCGGTAGGCGACCTGGCCCTCGATGCCCTCGGGGATCAGCTTGTCGTCGTTGGGCACATCGGCCTGGAAGTAGCGGTCCTTCGAATACGACGTCTTCTTGCCGCGCGTCTGCAGCGCCCCGAGCGATCCCATGCCGCGGTACAGCTTGTACTGCTTGCCGCCCTGGAAGACGACCTCGCCCGGAGACTCGTCCGTGCCGGCGAGCAGCGAACCGAGCATGACGGTGTCGGCACCGGCGACCAGCGCCTTCGCGATGTCACCCGAGTACTGCAGGCCGCCGTCGGCGATGACCGGGATGCCGGCGTCACGCGTGGCCTGGAAGGCCTCCCAGATCGCCGTGACCTGGGGCACGCCCACCCCGGCGACGACGCGCGTCGTGCAGATCGAGCCCGGACCGACACCGACCTTCACGGCATCCGCTCCCGCGTCGACGAGAGCCTGCGCACCCTCGCGCGTGGCGACGTTGCCGCCGATGACGTCGATGTGGTCGAACGAGCTGTCGGCCTTAATGCGGCGGATCATGTCGATGACACCGGCCGACTGGCCGTTGGCGGTGTCGACGACGAGCACATCCACCCCGGCGTCGCGCAGTGCCTCGGCCCGCTGCCAGGCGTCGCCGAAGAAGCCGATGGCGGCGCCGACGCGCAGCCGTCCCTGCTCGTCCTTCGTTGCGAGGGGGTACTTCTCGCTCTTGTCGAAGTCCTTGATGGTGATGAGACCCGCGAGCTTGCCCTCGTCGTCGATGAGGGGGAGCTTCTCGACGCGGTGCTGGGCGAACAGAGCGATGACCTCGTTCGCGCCGATGCCGACGTGGCCGGTGACCAGGCCGTCGCTCGTCATGACGTCACGGACCTTGGTGGTCTGACGCTCGAAGCCCGACACGAACCGCATGTCGCGGTTGGTGATGATTCCGACGAGCCGCCCCTCGGCATCCACGACCGGCAATCCCGAGATCCGGTACTGCGCGCAGAGGCTGTCGACCTCTTCGATCGTCGCGTCGGGGGTGGTCGTGATGGGGTCGGTGATCATGCCGGATTCGGAGCGCTTGACGCGATCGACCATCGACGCCTGCTCTTCGATGGAGGCGTTGCGATGCAGGATGCCGATCCCGCCCTCACGTGCGATGGCGATCGCCATCCGGGACTCGGTGACCGTGTCCATCGCCGCCGACAGCAGCGGAGTGGCGACGGTGATGCGCCGCGTGACCCGTGACGAGGTGTCCGCCTCGGACGGGATGACATCGGTGTGTCCCGGCAGTAGCAGGACATCGTCATACGTCAATCCGACGAAACCGAACGGGTCGTTGTGCTCCATGCGCTCTCCTGCAGTATCCGGGCTCTCTGAGTCTAAGTCGTGCGGATACGGTTTCATTCCGGTCGCGGATCGACCGGTAGGCGAAACACGGCCGACACATTACGCTCGTACCGTCGTTCATCGATGCTGATGCGACCGCATCACCCGATCCGGTGCGCTGGACTGGAGGAACCTTTGAGTCCCACGACCAACACCGCACTCCGACCTATGAGGTGGGGTGCGCTCATTCTTGGCGTCGTGCTGGCGGCCGTCCTGCTGATTCTCAGCAGTCCGGGTGCGGCACACGCAGCGGCGCCCGATACCCCGGGTGCCGATCAAGAAGAGACAGACTTCTACTTCGGCGGCGTCATCACGTTCGACGACGAGCCCGTGCCCGACGTCACCATGTCGATCTCCGGCAATGGGTTCGAGGCGGCCACGATCACGGATGCCGAGGGCCGCTGGAGGCTCTACGTCCCCGCGAAGGAGACGTACACCCTCGTCGTCGACGAGAACACGCTCCCGGAGGGAGTCATCGTCGACCCGGCGTTGTTGACCGAAGGCCTGCAGCCGGTGTCAGGGACGACGGGATCGTTCGAGGTCGAGTTCGGCCTGACGAAGACGAAGATCGTGAACCTGTTCCTGGGCGAGGGTCAGCGGGTGACGCAGTCGTTCGTGGACCAGCTGCTCATCCGCGTCGTGAACGGCCTCAACTTCGGCCTGCTGCTCGCGCTGGCGGCCATGGGAGCCGCCCTCATCTACGGCACGACGGGCCTGTCGAACTTCGCCCACGGTGAGATGGTCACGTGGGGCGCCCTCGTGACGATGATCGCCACCACGACATTCGCCCTCCCGCTGTGGCTCGCCATCGTCGCGGCCCTCGCGGCGGGAGCGTTGCTCGGGCTCATCCTCGACGCGGGACTCTGGCGGCGACTGCGACACCGCGGCCTGGGCGTCGTGCAGCTCATGATCGTCAGCATCGGTCTGTCGCTCGCGCTGCGCTATACGTTCCAGTTCGTCGTCGGAGGCTCCACGTCACAGCTCCCCGGCGCGAGCCCGACTCCCATCCAGATCGGCCCCATCCAGGTCTCGTACATCGACCTCGTCAGCATGGGCGTGAGCGTCGCGGCGATCCTCGGTGTCGCCTTCTTCCTCCTGCGCACCCGCATCGGCAAGGCCACGCGGGCCATCTCGGACAACCCGCAGCTCGCGGCATCCTCCGGCATCGACGTGGACCGCGTCGTCCGGATCGTGTGGGTGCTGGCGGCGACGCTCGCCGCCGTGTCGGGCGTGCTCTGGGCCTACTTCCGACCGGGCGTCCGCTGGGACATGGGCACGCAGATGCTGCTCCTGATCTTCGCGGCGATCACCCTCGGCGGCCTGGGCACCGCATTCGGCGCCCTCCTCGGTGCGCTCATCGTCGGCGTGGTGGTCGAGACGTCGACGCTCTGGATCCCGTCCGACCTCAAGTACGCCGGCGCGCTCGTCGTGCTGATCCTCATCCTGCTCGTGAGACCACAGGGTCTGCTCGGTCGTAAAGAAAGGCTGGGGTGATCGCCATGGATTGGGGTGCCATCCTCAACAACACGCTCAGCTACCTGCTGAGCCCCGTCACGATCGCCTACGCCCTCGCGGCCACGGGCCTCGCCGTGCACTTCGGCTACGCCGGACTGCTGAACTTCGGTATGGCCGGCTTCATGGCCCTCGGCGCCTACGGCTACGCGATCTCCATCCTCACGTTCCAGCTGCCGTGGTACCTCGCGATGCTCGTGGGTCTCGCGCTGGCCGTCGTGTTCGCCGTCATCCTCGGTGTGCCGACGCTGCGCCTGCGCGCCGACTATCTCGCCATCGTGACCATCGCGGCCGCCGAGATCGTCCGACTGCTCTTCACGACCCAGGTGTTCGACGAGTGGACCAACTCGGCCGACGGCCTCGGGAACTACAACGGCAGCTTCCAGTCGTCCAACCCGTTCCCGGCGCTCCCCACGGGCGAGCGCTACGGCTTCGGCCCCTGGCAGTTCACGCCGCAACAGCTGTGGATCGTGGTGTTCGGCCTGATCGTGCTGGCGCTGTCGATCTTCGTCGTGTGGTCGCTCATGCGCAGTCCGTGGGGCCGCGTGCTCAAGGGCATCCGTGAAGACGAGGATGCCGTGCGCTCGCTCGGCAAGAACGTCTTCGCGTACAAGATGCAGGCGCTCATCGTCGGTGGTGTCATCGGCGCCCTCGGCGGCATCGTCTACGTCCTGCCGTCGGCGGTGATCCCGTCGAGCTACACGACGGCGCTGACGTTCTTCCTGTGGACGATCCTGCTGCTCGGCGGTGCGTCCACCATCTTCGGTCCGTCGCTCGGCGCCGTGATCTTCTGGATGGTGCTCGCGCTCCTGGGCAACCTGCTGCCGCAGATGGCGCAGGCGGGCTGGCTCCCAATGACGCCGATCCAGGCGGGCACGCTCCGCTACATCCTCGTGGGCGTCGCGCTCATGCTCCTCGTGATCTTCAGGCCGCAGGGAATCCTCGGCGACAAGAGGGAGATGACCTTTGTCAAGTAATGAGACTCCCGGCGCCCCCGAACCGGCGCCCGTCACGGGCAGCGTCCCGCGGCCGAAGACGACAGGACTCGCGAAGGGCGACGCCGTCCCCGGCGTCGCGAAGGTCGATCCGATCATGGTGGTCGACGGTGTGACGCGGCAGTTCGGCGGCCTGAAAGCCGTCGACGTCGAGCACCTGGAGATCCCGCGCAACGCGATCACCGCCCTCATCGGCCCGAACGGCGCCGGGAAGACGACGCTGTTCAACCTGCTCTGCGGGTTCGACAAGCCCAACTCCGGCACATGGTCGTACGACGGGAAGAGCCTCTCCGGCATCCCCGCCTTCAAGGTGGCCCGCATGGGCCAGGTGCGCACCTTCCAGCTCACGAAGGCGCTGTCGTTGCTCACGGTGCTCGAGAACATGAAGCTGGGCGCTCCCCAGCAGCGCGGGGAGAAGTTCTGGCAGTCGTTCCTCCCCGCCACCTGGCGGGGTCAGGAGACCGACAACGAGGAGAAGGCGCGCGGTCTGCTCAAGCGCTTCAAGCTCGACGCCAAGGAGCAGGACTTCGCGGCATCCCTCTCCGGCGGTCAGCGCAAGCTCCTCGAGATGGCGCGGGCGCTCATGAGCGATCCCCAGCTGGTCATGCTCGACGAGCCGATGGCCGGGGTCAATCCGGCTCTGACGGAGTCGCTGCTCGATCACATCCTCGATCTGAAGGAACTCGGCGTCACGGTGCTGTTCGTCGAGCACGACATGCACATGGTGCGCCACATCGCCGACTGGGTCGTCGTTATGGCCGAGGGCAAGGTCGTCGCCGAGGGTCCGCCCGACACCGTCATGCAGGATCAGGCGGTGATCGACGCCTATCTCGGCAGCCACCAGGACGTCGATCTGGGCGTCGTGACCGGTCGCGTCTCGGGCACTCTCGACGATTCGGCGCGGGAACTGCTCGACGAGATCAAAGACGAGGAAGCCGCCTCGATCGCCGACGCGGAGGAGGACAAGAAGTGACCGATTCTTCCAGCCAGCCGGAAGGCGCAGGCGCAGCGACCGTCGACGAGCGCGAGGTCGTCGTGCAGGTCACCGATCTGCTCGCGGGCTACCTGCCCGGCATCAACATCATCAACAACGCCAACCTGGTCGCTCACAAGGGCGAGCTCATCGGCATCATCGGCCCCAACGGCGCCGGAAAGTCGACCCTGCTGAAGTCGATCTTCGGACTCGTCAAGGTGCGCGGCGGCGACATCACCGTCAACGGCGAGTCGATCGTGGGGCTCAAGGCGGACAAGCTCGTGCAGCGCGGGGTGGCCTTCGTGCCGCAGACGAACAACGTGTTCCCCTCGCTCTCGATCGAAGAGAACCTGCAGATGGGGCTCTACCAGAACCCGCGCATCTACGCGGAGCGACTGGAGTTCGTCACGGGGATCTTCGCGGAGCTCGGCAAGCGCCTCAAGCAGCGCGCCGGTTCGCTCTCCGGCGGCGAGCGTCAGATGGTCGCGATGAGCCGCGCGCTCATGATGGACCCGTCGGTGCTGCTGCTCGACGAGCCTTCCGCCGGCCTCTCCCCCGTTCGTCAGGACGATGCGTTCCTGCGCGTATCGGACATCAACAAGGCCGGCGTGACGACGATCATGGTCGAGCAGAACGCCCGCCGGTGCCTGCAGATCTGCGACCGCGGCTACGTTCTCGACCAGGGCCGCGACGCGTACCACGGCACCGGTCGCGAGCTGCTGAACGACCCCCAGGTCATCGGCCTCTACCTCGGGACGCTCGGCTCCGGCGACTGACCGCCCCACAACGACGACAGAGGGTCGGATGCCACGTGGCATCCGACCCTCTTCTCGTGCGCGTACGCGGCGCGAGGGGGTGCGTGACCGGTGCGACGGGTGCGCGGTCCGGACGTGGCCGCTGGGGTGCCCAGGCACGGCGCAGCGGAGGAGATCGACGCTTCGGAGGAAAGGATGCCGGCTGCGCTCCCTCCGTAACGCGTATCTCCTCCGCTGTGCCCGGCCGCTGTGCCCGGGGCCGCTGCGCCCGGCTCTGCCGCCGCCGCCCGCGGGAGGAACGGGAAAGGCCCCGCAGCCGGAGCTGCGGGGCCTTTCGCGTGCCGTGCGAGCGTCAGCGGGTGTCGATGCGCTCGTGGGTGTTGTCGGCCTTGTACTGGAAGATACCGATCGACGCTTCGGTGGGGTCACCGGCCTCGTCGAACGTGATCGGACCGGAGACACCGTCGTAGTCGGCGGTGCCGCCGCCGAGGATGATGTCAGCGCACTCGGCGTACGTGGTGCACTTCGTGCCCTCGCCCGAGCCTCCCGAGACCTCCTGGAGCTTGCCGGCGATGTCGGCGGCGTCGGTCGAACCGGCAGCCAGCGAGGCCAGCGAGAGCAGCACGACGGCGTCGTACGACTCAGCGGCGTACGAGTAGTCGTCCAGCGCAGCGTTGCCCGCGTCGGTCCAGGCCGCGTTCAGGCGGTCCTGGAAGTCCGTCTCGAGCACCGGTCCGGGCGTCGTGCCCTTCGCGCCCTCGAGCGAGACCGACACGTCGTCGCCCCACTGCTTGAGGTTGCCGTCGACGAGGTAGTAGTTCGCCGGGTCGACACCCGCGTTGGACAGCAGCGGCGCGATCGTCGCGAACTGGTCGAACGTGATGAGCACCACCGCGTCGGGCTTGGCCGCCGCGATCGTGGACACCTGGGCGTCGAACGAGCTATCGCCGTCGTTGTACGACGCCTCAGCAACGACCGAGCCACCCGTCGACTCGAACACCTCCTTGATGACACCGAAGAGGCCGGTGCCGTAGGCGTCGTTCTGGTAGATGATGCCGATGTTCTTGTGGCCGTCCTCGGCGATCAGGTTGCCGAGAACCTCGCCCTGGAGCAGGTCGCTCGGAGCGGTGCGCCAGTAGAGGTTGTCGTCGTCCCACGTCGTGAAGTCGGGCGAGGTGTTCGCCGGCGAGAACGTGATGATGCCCGCCTGGACGTTGGAGTCGAGGAAGAGCTTCGTGACACCGGATGCCGCGGCACCGATCATCGCGGAGACTCCCGCGTTCTGCAGCTTCGGAACCGTGGTCTCGAACGCCTTGTTGTCGGCGTCACCCGAGTCGCCGGGGGTGAACTCCACCTCGAGGCTCTTGGCGGCCTCGTTGATCTCGTTGACGGCGAGGAGCACACCCGCCTCTTCGGGCGGGCCGAGGAAGGCGAGGCTGCCGGTCTGGGGCAGCACGCTGCCGATCTTGAGGGTGAGATCCTCTGCGACAGGCGCACTGCTGTCGCTCGGCGCCGGCGTGCCACCGCCGCCGGCGCAGCCGGCGAGCAGGAGGGCGCTGACACTGACGACGGCGATGCCGCCAAGGACCTTGCCCGCACGCGAACGTGTGAAGACGGTCATGTTGCTCCTTGCTATGGATGAACAAGGGACGACCTCGGGTGCCGTCCCAGTTGGAATCAACCTAATCGCCGAGACGCGTCACCAATGTTGCGATCCGTTAACGCTGTGAAACGTCATGGTCACGATGCGATAACGGCATCCCCTGCCCGTGAGCGGCGTGCGTGCCGGAGCGTGTCCGCCATGAGCACGACGAGCGCGAGCCACACCAGTCCGAAGCCGATCCAGCGCTCGAGCGGCATCGGCTCGCCCATGATCCACGCGCCCGTGATGAACTGCAGGATGGGCGCGACGAACTGCAGGAGCCCGATGACCGTGAGGGGCGCGCGGCGCGCACCGGCCGCGAAGAAGAGGAGCGGCGTGGCGGTCACCGCGCCCGCCAGCAGCAGCAGGGCGGCGTGCCCCGGACCGGGCTGGCCCATCGTGAGGCCCGTCGTCGCCGCGACGACGATGAGCTGGACCACGGCGACGGGGAGCAGCCACAGCGACTCCAGGGTGAGCCCGCTGATGGCATCCACGCTGGGACCGATCTGCTTCTTCACGAGACCGTACGCACCGAAGCTCGCCGCGAGGGTCAGCGCGATCCACGGGAAGTCGCCGTACCCCACCACGATGACGATGACGGCCAGCACGGAGATGCCGATCGCCACCCACTGGGCGATGCGCAACCGCTCCCCGAGCACGAGGACGCCCAGGAGCACCGTCACGATCGGATTGATGAAGTAGCCGAGGCTGCCCTCGATCACGTGGCCGGTGAGCGTGCTGATCAGGAAGACCTGCCAGTTCACATAGATGAGGAGGCCGGCCACGATCGTCCACAGGACGAGTCGGGGCGTGCGCAGAATGGCCCACAGCTTCGCCCAGGTGCGCGTCACCGTCAGCAGCACGGCGCAGAACGCCAGCGACAGGATGATGCGCCAGGAGACCACTTCCCACGGGCCGGTCGGCGTCAGCGTGAGGAAGTAGAGGGGCATGAAGCCCCACAGGAAGTAGGCGATGAAGGCCAGGACTCCCCCGCGCACCTCATCGCCGTCGCGGACGGAGCGCGCGGGTGGTGTCATGGGTCCAAGCCTAGGACGGTCATGACGTCGCGCGGTCCCCGGGAGCGACGAGATCCTGCCGTTCGCCGCGACGTGGCTGCCAATCCCCGGGCGCCGGCAACGACGAAGGGTCCGGATGCCACGGCATCCGGACCCTTCGGTCAGCTGTGTGCGGTCAGCGGACGACGACCGCCAGCACGTCGCGAGCCGACAGGACGAGGAACTCGTCGCCGCCGAACTTCACCTCGGTGCCGCCGTACTTGCTGTAGATCACGCGGTCGCCGACGGCGACGTCGAGCGGAACGCGGTTGCCGTTGTCGTCGATGCGACCGGGGCCCACCGCGACGACCTCGCCCTCCTGGGGCTTCTCCTTCGCGGTGTCGGGGATGACCAGTCCACTGGACGTGACCTGCTCAGCCTCGACCTGCTTGATGACGATGCGGTCCTCGAGCGGCTTGATGGAAACCGACACGGTCTACCTCTTTCTTGCTTCAGGGGTCATGCGTAAAGACTCATTAGCACCCGCACACCGCGAGTGCTAATGCCAGTCTAGGGCGATGCTGGCACTCGTGCAACGCGAGTGCCAATCCTCCGACGCGCGGCGACACGCGGCGCCGCATAGGCTTGCCCGGTGGACCACGCCGAGCTCGCGACCCTGCTGACACCGGAGGCGCTGCGTCTGCTCGACTCGCTCGGCCGCATCGACTCGACCGACGACGTCGCCGCCGCCGTCAGCCGCCTGCGCGCCGCCGGAACATCTCCGGAGCTCGTGTCGGCGGTGGTCGGTCAGGCGCGCCTGCGCACCCGCGCCGCCGCGAAGTTCGGGCCCTTCGCCGAACGCATGCTGTTCACCCGCGCGGGGCTGGAGCAGGCCTCCCGCCTCGCCGTCGCGGCCCGCCACGCCGGCCGATTCCGGGATGCGGGCATGACGCGCGTGGCCGACCTGGGATGCGGCATCGGCGGCGATGCACTGGGGCTCGCGGGGATCGGCCTGCACGTGCTCGCCGTCGACGCCGACGAGATCACCGCCGCGATCGCCGCGTACAACCTCGCGCCGTTCGGCGACACGGCGACCGTGCGCCACGCCACCGCCGAGTCCACCGACCTCACGGGCATCGACGCCGTCTGGCTCGACCCCGCCCGCCGCACCGCCGGACACAGCGAGACGCGTCGCACGCGCGCGGCCGACTGGACGCCGTCGCTGGATTGGGCGTTCGACCTGGCATCCCGGATGCCGGTGGGGATCAAGCTGGGTCCGGGCTTCGACCGCGAGCAGATCCCCGACGGCGTCGAAGCCCAGTGGATCACCGTCGACGGGTCCACCATCGAACTCGTGCTGTGGTCGGGTGCCCTCGCCCGCCCGGGCGTCGCACGCGCCGCGCTCGTCGTCCACGGCGATGCGGCGCACGAGCTGACGGCATCCGGAGACGCGGCAGACGTCCCCGTACGTCCGCTGGGCGCGTACGTCCACGAGCCCGCAGGCTCGGTCATCAGGGCGCGCCTCATCGGCGAGGTAGCGAGGCGACTGGATGCCGGCATGATCGCCGACGGCATCGCCTACCTCACGTCGGACACGGCCACGACGAGCCCCTTCGTGCAGACGTTCCGCGTGCGCGAGCAACTGCCGTTCGACCCCAAACGCTTGTCGAAGGCGCTCCGCGAGCGCGGCATCGGCACGCTGGAGATCAAGAAGCGCGGCGTCGACATCGACCCGGCATCCCTCCGCACGAAGCTGAAGCTGCGCGGCGATGCGGCCGCGACGCTCCTGCTCACGCGCGTGGACGGAGCCCGGGTCGCACTTCTCGCCGACCGTCTCTGAGCGCCGCGCCGAACCGAGGGCAACCGGGGCCGTTCAGCCGAACAGCGGGCCCTGCGTCGAGGCCCACCACAGCCAGCCGCCGCTGTACAGGAGCGACAGCGCGCTCAGGCACAGCGCCCAGACGGCCACCCCGCGGCTCTCCCACGGGCGGCGAAGGGCGACGACGGCGAGCGACGCGCCCAGGATGCCGATGAGGAAACCCCATCCGACGAGCAGCGACACGAGCAGCCCGAGGACGGCGAAGGTCAGTGCCCACGGCGCACTGCGGGGCAGCGGGGCGGGCGGGGCAGGTGCCCACCGCACCTCCGTGTGCACGGGAGCGGTCACCTCGACCGGTTCCGTCAGCGCGCGCTGGAAACCGCCACGGTGCTCTCCCGGCAGCCTCGCTGTCTCGCCGGGCGCGACATCGCCCGATGCCGACTCGATGATCGGCACGGGAACCTGCGGGACGTCGGCCGGCAGGGCGGGCGGGTCGTCGGGCGTGCTCATGCGCTCACCGCCACCTGGATCTCGGTGACGGGAAGGGTCGAGTCCGCACCGAACGCGAGCGTCGAAGCGGGACGCCCGCTGCGGATCAGCTCGGCCGCGAGGGCGGCGATCATCGCGCCGTTGTCGGTGCACAGCGACAGCGGCGGGATGCGCACCGCCACCCCGGCGGCCTCGGCACGAGCGACCGCCACCTCACGCAGGCGCCGGTTCGCGATGACGCCACCGCCGAGGAGGAGCCGGGGTACACCGTGGCGCTCACAGGCGGCGAGCGCCTTGGTGACGAGCACGTCGACGACCGCCTCGCGGAAGGACGCGGCGACGTCGGGGACGGACACGGTCTCCCCCGCTGCCTCGGCCCGCTCCACCCAGCGGGCGACCGCCGTCTTCAGCCCCGAGAACGAGAAGTCGTACCGGTGCTCCGCCATGTCGGAGGCGCGGGAGAGCCCGCGTGGGAAGCGGATCGCGTCGGGGTCGCCGAGCGCGGCCGCGCGGTCGATCTCGGGACCGCCCGGGTAGGGCAGTCCGAGGGTGCGCGCGATCTTGTCGAAGGCCTCGCCCGCCGCATCGTCCATGGTCTCCCCGAGGAGCTCGACGTCGAAGACAAGGTCGCGCACGAGCAGCAACGATGTGTGGCCGCCCGAGACGAGGAGCGCGACCGTCGGATACTCGACCTCTTCGCCCGTGAGGATGTCGGCGGCGATGTGACCGACGAGATGGTTGACCGCATAGAGCGGGCGATCCAGGGAGACGGCGAGCGCCTTCGCCGCGCCGACACCCACCATGAGGGCACCGGCGAGGCCCGGTCCGCTCGTGACGGCGACGGCATCCAGGTCGGTGAGCGCGATCCCCGCCTCCGCGACGGCCTGCTCGATCGCGGGCTGCAGCGCCTCGAGGTGTGCGCGTGCCGCGACTTCGGGCACGACGCCCCCGTAGCGCGCGTGTTCGGCCATGGAGCTCGCGATCGTGTTCGACAGCAGCGTGCGGCCCCGCACGATGCCGATCCCGGTCTCGTCGCAGCTTGTCTCGATCCCGAGCACGAGCGGCTCCTGCGGAGCAGGACCGTCCGACGGGAGGATGCGCCCGGTCATCAGCACCACCCCGTTCCGGCGGTGGTGGCCGGCGACGCGCTCGGGTCGGCCGAGGCGGACGGCCGCGCCGAGTCGGCCTCACGCGCGCCCCACGCTGCCAGGTCGAGCTTCATCACGACGGCATCGACGTCGTCGGGCTGGTAGTAGCGCGGGCGACGGGCGATCTCGACGAACCCCTCCGAGATGTACAGCGCGGTGGCCACCGGGTTGTCGGCGCGCACCTCGAGGAAGACCTCTCGCGCGCCGCGCTCCCGAGCCGTGCGCAGCAGCTCGTCGAGCAGGTGACGCCCGCGCCCACGGCCCCGGGACGACGCGGCGATCGCGATCGTCTGAATGTCGGCATCCGCGGCTCCCTGCACGGCGCGCACGCCGCCGTACCCATGGAGGACGGCACCGTCGACGTCGACGACGTAGCGCCCGTGGGGCGACGCGAGCTCGGCGGCCATCATCGCCTCGCTCCACGCATCCGTGGGGAACGAGTCGCGCTCGAGCGCCATGATGGCGCCCAGGTCGGATGCCGTCGCCGTCCGCACCGTCATGTGCCCACCTTCTTGGGACCGGCGGGCAGAGTGACGTCGGGCGCCCGGAGGTAGAGGGGCTCACCGTCGGCGAGGGTGCGCCCCGAGGCGACCGCGCGCGCCGCGGCGAGCGCGAGCATCGCGGCGGAGATCGACGACACGTCGCGGCGTTGGACATCGAGGCCCGCCAGGACGTCGTCGATCGCGTCGCGCGGGGCGAGGGTGGCGGGCGCACGCCGCACGGGCAGCCCGTCGTCGTCGACGCCGTCGTAGACGGTGTACGCGTACTCGCGACGGCGAGCGTCGGTGACGACGGCGAAGGGGCCCGGCACGCTGTGCGGATCGGCCAGCAGCACGGCGAGCGCGGCGGCGTCGTGGCTGGGCACGGGGATGACGGGCAGTCCACGGCCGAGCGCGAACGCCCGAGCGGCCGCGATGCCGACTCGGAGGCCCGTGAAGGGCCCCGGACCCATACCCGCTGCGACGTGCGTGATCTCGACGGCCTCGGAGACGGTCGTCGCCCCGATCGGACCGTGCGCCGCATCCGCGAGCACGCCCTCCAGGAGCAGCCCGATCACTTCCGCGTGCGCGAGGGCGTCGGCGCTCGTCGCCTCGGCGCGGACGACACCGTCCGATTCGACCACGGCGACAGCCGTGCCGAGGGAAGTGTCCACGCCCAGGATCATCCCTCCAGCGTAGCCGCGGCTCCTCGAGATGCGAGCGCGGTCAGGGACGACGGACGACGGTCACCAGCCGCGGCGCCGTATCGTCCATCTCGCGCGCACCGGGCCCGCCGACGCCGCACGCCGTGTCGATCCCGGCGCCGCCCCACTCGCGATCCAGCTCGATCTCCCACCACTCGTCGACGAGGGCCTCGACCATCCCGCGACCCCACTCGACGATCGTGACCGAACGTTCCAGATCCAGGCCGAGATCGTCCAGCTCAGCCGCCGACCCCAGCCGGTACGCGTCGACGTGGACGAGCGGAGGGCCCCCGACGAGGGAGGGGTGCGTGCGGGCGAGGACGAAGGTCGGACTCTGGACGGGTCCGCGCACCCCGAGGCCGGCCGCGATCCCCCGCGTGAGGGTCGTCTTGCCCGCGCCGAGCGCCCCGGTGAGCACGACGACGTCGCCGGCACGGAGCACGGCGCCGAGTTCGCGCCCGAACTGCTCCATGGCCGAGGCGGACGCGATCTCGCGCCGTCCGGCGAACTGTGCCAGGCCGTCTGCGGTCATCGCGTCACCTGACGGCGCGGCACCCGCGGTCCGATGCGGGTGACGATCTCGTAGTTGATGGTGCCTGCGGCATCCGCCCATGTCTCCACCGCAGGCTCGCCCAAGGTCGGGTCGCCGAACAGCAGCGCCTCGTCGCCCACCGCGACGGGGTGGTCGCCGACGTCGACGACGAACTGGTCCATCGCGATGCGCCCCGCCACGGGGAACACCCGCCCACCGATGCGCACCGCCCCGCCTGCGGACGCGTTCCGCGGGATGCCGTCGGCGTACCCGAGCGGGACGAGCGCGAGGGTCGTGTCGGAGTCGGTGCGATGGAGGTATCCGTACGAGACGCCCTGGCCCGCCGGCACGCGGCGCACCGCGGCCACGGCGGCGCGCAGCGACATCGCCGGACGGAGCCCGAGTTCGGCGGAGGTACGGTCGGCGAACGGCGACAGGCCGTACATCGCGATGCCGATGCGCACGGCGTCGAATCTCGCCTCCGGCAGGGCGATGGCCGCGTGCGATGCGGCGAGATGGCGCAGCCGTGGAGCGAGGCCCTGCGCTGCGGCCGCCAGCAGCGCCTCGTCGAAGCGTCGCACGGCGGCACGGTCATCGGCCTCGCTCGTATTCGACAGGTGGCTGAAGATGCCGACGACCCGCACCCGGCCGAGGCGCTCCCAGCGGGCAGCCTCGGCGAACACGTGTCCCCATTGGGCGGGTGGTACACCGTTGCGGCCGAGGCCCGTCTCCACCTTCACGTGGATGGCGGTCGGTCGGTCGGCGACGGCGGCGGCGGATGCCGCGGCCAGAAGCTGGTCCGCCGACGAGACCCCGATCTCGATCCCGCGAGCCGCGGCCTCGGTGAACGTCTCACCGGGGGCGTGGAGCCATGCCACGAGAGGGGCATCGATGCCCGCCCGGCGCAGCGCCAGCGCCTCCGTCACGTCGGCGACGCCGAGACGCGTCGCCCCGCCGTCGAGGGCGGCGAGCGCGGATCGCACCGCACCGTGGCCGTACCCGTCGGCCTTCACGACCGCGAGCACCTCGACTCCGGTGAGACGGCGCAGGTGCCGCACATTCGCGGAGATGGCTCCGACGTCGATCGCAGCCTCCCGCATCTCGCCCGGGTGCAGAGCGGTCATGCGGGACTCCCGTCGCTCTCGGCCACGACATAGGCGATCGCGACGCCCGCGTCGTGGGTGAGGGACAGGTGCACGGTGCGGATGCCGCGAGCGGCAACGGTGGCCGCCGTCTCGCCGGTGAGCGCGAAGACCGGGCGACCCGACGGCTCGGAGGCCACCTCGATGTCGGTCCAGTGCACGCCGTCCGACCCGCCGAGCGCCTTGATCAGCGCCTCCTTCGCGGCGTATCTCGCCGCGAGGGACGGGGGACGCAGAGCACGCTCCGCCGGTGCGAACAGGCGATCCATGAGACGCGGCGTCCGCTCGAGCGAGCGCTCGAAACGGGGGATGTCGACGAGGTCGACGCCGATGCCGACGATCATCCCGCCAGCCTACCGTCGGGCGGGCGACCGTCGCCGGGCGAAGGCGGATGCCGTCACCCGCCGCCAGGCTGCGCTCACTCGACCGTGACGGACTTCGCGAGGTTGCGCGGCTGGTCGACGTCCAGGCCCTTGGCGGTCGCGAGCCCCATCGCGAAGATGTGGAGCGGCACGACGGCCAGCAGCGGCTCGAAGAGAGGCCCGGCCAGCGGGATGCGCAGCACCTCGTCGGCGAACGGGAGGACGGCGGCATCCCCCTCTTCGGCCACGGCGATGACGCGGGCTCCGCGGGCGCGGATCTCCTGGATGTTGGAGACGACCTTCTTGTGCAGCTCGGCCGACTCGCGCGGCGACGGCACGATGACGAAGACCGGCTGGCCCGGCTCGATGAGGGCGATCGGGCCGTGCTTGAGCTCGCCGGCGGCGAACCCCTCGGCGTGGATGTACGAGATCTCCTTGAGCTTGAGGGCTCCCTCGAGGGCGATCGGGTAGCCCACGTGACGCCCGAGGAACAGCACCGACTGCGTGTCGGCCATCCAGTGCGAGAACTGCGCGATGTGCGCCTGCTCCTTCTCGAGCACCCACGAGATCTTCTCCGGCACCGCCTCGAGTTCGCGCACGAACCGGGCCCCATCGGCGTCGCTGAGCGCACCGCGCACGCGCGCGACGTGGAGTCCCAGGAGGTACAGCGCCGTGATCTGAGCGACGAACGCCTTCGTCGAGGCGACCGCGACCTCGGGCCCCGCGTGGGTGTAGACGATGGCATCCGATTCGCGCGGGATCGTCGCGCCCTGCGTGTTGCAGATCGACAGGGTGCGCGCCCCGCGCTCCCTCGCGTACTTGACGGCCATGAGGGTGTCCATCGTCTCCCCCGACTGGGAGATGGACACGACGAGCGTGTCGTCGCCGATCACCGGGTCGCGGTAGCGGAACTCATGGGCGAGCTCGACGTCGACGGGGATGCGCGCCCACTGCTCCAGCGCGTACTTGCCGACCATGCCGGCGTACGCCGCCGTGCCGCACGCGATGACGATGATGCGGGAGATGCCCGCGAACAGCTCGTCCAGACCCTCCAGCTCGGGGATCACGACCTGACCGCCGCGGATGCGGCCGCGCACGGTGTTGGCGACGGCTTCGGGCTCCTCGGAGACCTCCTTCGCCATGAACGACGGCCAGCCGCCCTTCTCCGCCGCCGCAGCGTCCCATACGACCTCGAAGGGCTCGACCTCGACGGGGTTGCCGTGGAAGTCGGTGACGGTGACACCCTCGGGCGTGATCGAGACGATCTCGTCCTGACCGATCGCCAGCGCGTTGCGGGTGTGCTCGACGAAGGCGGCGACATCGGAGCCGAGGAAGTTCTCCCCCTCGCCGAGACCGATCACGAGCGGGGAGTTGCGGCGCGCCCCCACGACGAGACCCGGCTCGTCACGGTGCATCGCGAGCAGGGTGAACGCGCCCTCCAGACGGGAGACGACCGTGCGGAACGCGGCGACGAGGTCGCCGGTGGCGCGGTACTCGCGTCCGAGCAGCACTGCCGCGACCTCGGTGTCGGTCTCGCTGCGGAACGTGAACCCCTCCGCGACGAGTTCTGCCTTGAGCTCGGAGAAGTTCTCGATGATGCCGTTGTGGATGACCGCGAGCTTGTCGTCGTCGGCCAGGTGCGGATGCGCGTTGGCGTCGGTCGGACCGCCGTGCGTCGCCCAGCGCGTGTGCCCGATGCCGGTCGTGCCGTCGGCCAGCGGATGGGCCGACAGGTCGTCGCGGAGCACCTTCAACTTGCCCGCGCGCTTGCGCAGCCCCAGGTCACCGTCGGCGTCGATGACCGCGATCCCGGCGGAGTCGTAACCGCGGTACTCCAGACGGGCCAGGCCCGAGAGCAGGATGTCCTGGCTCGGCCGCGGGCCGACATATCCGACGATTCCACACATGCGTTCAATCGTAGGCGGGCCGTGGCCGGGAGCCGCGCACCGGGGCCGGGAATGACCTGGGGATGCCGTGGCCTCCGGCGGCGCGGTCAGAGCTTGCGGAGCCGGACCGAAGAGACGGTGTGGTCGGCCGCCTTATTCAGAACGAGTTGGGCGCGGTGCCGCGTGGGCTCCACGTTCTCGCGGAGGTTGGGCAGATTGATGTCGCGCCAGAACCCGAGAGCTTGACTGACCGCCTCGTCGTCGGAGATGTCGGCGAACACCCGGAAGAACGACTTCGGGTTGCTGAAGGCGCTCTCGCGCAGAGCGAGGAACCGGTTCACGAACCAGGACTCGATGTGTTCCACATCGGCATCCACGTAGATCGAGAAGTCGAACAGGTCGCTGACGGCGACATCGTGCGGGGACGGCGGCGGGGCCAGAACGTTCAGGCCTTCGACGATGACGACGTCGGGGCGCCGCACCGTGACGTAGGCATCGGGGATGATGTCGTACCGCATGTGCGAGTAGAACGGCGCCCGCACCTCGGCTGCCCCCGACTTCACCGCCGAGAGGAAGCTCACCATCGCGCGGCGGTCGTACGACTCCGGGAACCCCTTGCGCTCCATGAGGCCGCGACGTTCGAGTTCGGCGTTCGGGTAGAGGAACCCGTCGGTCGTCACCAACTCCACCCGCGGTGTGCCGGGCCACCGGCTCATGAGCTCACGCAGGAGGCGCGCGATGGTGGACTTCCCGACCGCCACCGAGCCGGCCACCGCCACGACGAACGGGGTCGTGGAGTCGGGTTCGCCGAGGAACGCCGCCGTCTCCGCCCCGAGGCGCTTCGTGTTCTCCGCGTAGGCGCTCAGCAGCCGACTCAGCGGAAGGTAGACCTCTCGCACCTCGGCCAGGTCGAGCCGGTCGCCGATGCCGCGCAGCTGCACGATCTCGGTCTCGGTGAGCGGGTTGGGAACGCCCGGGGCCAGCCGTGCCCAGTCGGCGCGGTCGATCTCGCGGTAGAGCGAGTCGCTCATGGCGGTGTCTTCGGTGGCCATCGACGGCCACTCTATCCTCTGCTCTCCCGCATCCCGCTAGCCTGACGGGATGCGCCTGGGAGTCCTCGACATCGGCTCGAACACCGTCCATCTGCTCATCGCCGACGTACACCCCGGCGGGCGTCCGCTTGCGACGACGAGCACGCGGACCGTCCTCCGACTGATGCGGTACCTGGAACCCGACGGCGCGATCTCCGAAGCAGGTGTCGTCGCGCTCGTCGATGCGGTCGCGCGGGCGCGAGAGGTCGCCGAGAGCGAGAACGTCGCCGAACTCCTCGCGACAGCCACCAGTGCCGTCCGCGAGGCGACCAACGGAGACGACGTCATCGCCCGCATCGAGTCGGCGCTCGGGCAGGATCTCCAGGTGCTGGGCGGCGAGTCCGAGGCGCGCTTCACGTTCCTGGCCGTCCGTCGCTGGTTCGGCTGGTCGGCCGGCCAGATCCTCCTCTTCGACATCGGCGGGGGTTCGCTGGAAGTGGCGGCCGGCGCCGACGAGCTCCCCGACGTCGCCGCGTCGGTCCCGCTGGGTGCCGGTCGCATGACGGTCGAGTTCCTCGCCGAAGACCCGCCCGGAGAGGATGCCGTCGAGGTGCTCCGTGACCATGCGCGGGCCACCCTCGCACCGGTCGCCGAGCTCATGGTCGACCAGCCGGCACCCCATCACGTGGTCGGGTCGTCGAAGGCGATCCGGTCTCTCGCGAAGCTCGCCGGCTATCCGGTGCCGGGGTGGAACGGCGCCGATCGCATGCTGCTCCCCCGCGGCGCACTCGGCTCGTGGATCCCGCGGCTCGCGCGGCTCCCGGCATCCGCCCGTCAGGAGCTGCCCGGCATCACCGCCGACCGGACGTTCCAGATCGTCGCCGGAGCGGTCGTCCTGCACACGGCGATGACCGTGCTCGACGTCGATGAGCTCGAGGTCTCACCGTGGGCGCTGCGCGAAGGAGTGCTCCTGCGGTACATCGAGTCGCTCTCGTGGAGTGCGCCGGGCGTCTGAGCTCGCCCGGCATCCCGGAACGCGCGACACGGCGCGGCAGGCGCACTGCCGCCCGAGTCAGGGCAGCGAGACCGTCGTGGTCGGCGCACGCCAGCGTCGGTGCGGTCCGCCCTTCCTGCCGACGCCTGCGCGCGCCAGCGGAACGACCACCTGCAGCACGACGTGGTCGCCCTCCTGCCGCAGCGTCGCCTTGTCGCCGAAAGACGCCAGTCCGAGACCGGTGGCACCCGACCCGCGAAGGACGCCGCGCGATGCGATGGCGACGGTCAACTCCGACTCGTCGGCGCTCGTCGTCACCGACAGACGCGCCGCCCGCGCTTCGGAGTGCTTGACGGCGTTGACGAAGCCCTCGCTCACCGCGGCGACGACCGCCGTGGCGACGACCGGCGTCTGCAACGCCACCATCGCCGAGGTGTCGATGTCGGCCTGCACGTCGAGCACGCCGGACCACGTCGCGAGGAGACCGTCGAGATCGGCGGTGTCGGCGCGGTCGGGAGCTCCGACCAGGATCTCCGCGAACGCGGCCTCCGTCGACGCGCGGAAACGGCGGATCTCCTCCGGGGTGGGCTCCCGCTCATCGACGCGGGCCGCGAAGATGACGCACCGGCTCTGCACGCGATCGTGGAGGAGGTCGACGGCCCGCCACAGCGGCTCCCGCGCCTGTGCGGTCTGCGCCGTCGCGAGGGCCGCCGTGTGAGCGAGCAGGTCGGTGAGCGTGCGGCTCTGCGTGCCGGTGCGCTCCACGGCATCCGCCGTCAGCGCGACGACCACCGCGAGGGCGGGAATCGTCACGAGCGGGATGGCGAGCACCAGTTCGTCGGCGTCTGTCAGGAGCACGCCCACGAGGACCGTGCCGAGAGCAACGGCCAGCCAGCACAGCAGGACGATGACGCCGCGCGCGATCGGACCCTGACCTCGCGCGGTGAAGCGGATGACCGCATCGGCGGTGAGGGCGAATACGACGAGCAGCACGAGCGCGGCGATCACCAGCAGCACTCCGCCCAGGGCGAGAGTGTACGGCGTGCTGGCGGCGAAGTAGAGGCCGACGACGAGCAGCGGATGCGGCCTCGCCAGGCGCGCCAGGAACGGGACGCGCGGCGTCCGTGCCGCCTCGTCCGGGACGTCGTGGTCGAGCACGACAGCGTCGAGCCGGGCACTCAGCCGCGCGTCGAGGCGGTGGCTGGCCGCGCGCACATCGTCTGCGAATGCTCGCACGGCGTCGAAGTCGATCACGCCTGCCAGCAGCGCGTCGCGACGACGCCGCACATCGGCGACGGCATCCGTGAGGAGTGCGGCGTTCTGCTGGCCGTAGCGCAGCACGAGCCCGCGCAGATCGGCGAACACCGCGAGCGCGGACTCCAGCCGCTGAGCCGTCTCGCGCGCGTCCGCGTAGCGCGAAGCCGCGGCGGCCACCAACGGCAGCACCGTGAACCAGCTGAGGGCGTTCGTCGCGACGCGCTGCAGCCAATCGGCCGTCCACGGATGGTCGAACAGGATCGCGGCTGCCGCGTCGTTCAGGAAGGGTCGGGCGACGGAGACGGCGAGGAGCGCTCCGATCACGAGTGCCCCGCGCGCGGCAGGACGGGCGAGGCGACGCTCCGCGACGGCCACCGGGAGGACCAGGACGACCAGCACCAGCCAGGTGACGGCCGAGGCGATCATCGCCGCGAGGTGCTCCGCGATACCGTCGAGTCCGCTGAACGGACTGAGGATGAGGATCGCGACGACAGCGGATGCCAGGAGGGTCCAGCGGGTGAAGAAGCGACCGCCCGAGACGGCGCCCCACCAATGATCGACGACCTCCGCCAGTCGTAAGCGGTCGCTCGATCGCGGGGTCGTCATCTCGCTGTCAGCCGCGCACCACGTCGGCGAGATCATCGGCGACGCGTTGAGCCGTCGCTGCGTCCGCAGCCTCCACCATGACCCTCACCATAAGCTCCGTGCCGGACGGGCGCAGCAGAACGCGACCCGTGTCGTCCAGTTCTGCTTCCGCTGCACGGACGGCCGCCTGCACATCGGGGTCAGCCGCGCGCGTGCGCTCGACCCCGCGAACGTTGACGAGCACCTGCGGGAACACCGTCATCACGGCGGCGAGCTCGGCCAGCGACTTCCGTTGACGAGCCATCTCGGCGCACAGGTGCAGGCCGGTGAGCAGCCCGTCGCCGGTGGTGGCGTACGCACTGAGGATGACGTGGCCGCTCTGTTCGCCGCCGAGCGAGAAGCCGCCTTCCGTCATCCGCTCGAGGACGTAGCGGTCGCCGACCGCGGTGGTCTCGACACGGATGCCGTTGGCGGCCATGGCGCGGTGCAGACCGAGATTGCTCATGACCGTCGCGACGAGCGTGTCGTGATGAAGTCGCCCGCGGTCGCGCATCGCGACGGCGAGGATCGCCATGATCTGATCGCCGTCGATGACGCGACCCTCGGCATCCACCGCGAGACACCGGTCGGCGTCTCCGTCGTGAGCGATGCCGACGTCCGCTCCGACGCGGACCACTTCGGCAGACAGCCGCTCCAGGTGCGTGGAACCGTAGCCCTCGTTGATGTTGAGTCCGTCGGGGTCGTTCCCGATGACGGTGACCTTGGCGCCCGCGTTGCGGAAGGTCTCCGGCGACACGCCCGACGCTGCGCCGTGCGCACAGTCGACGACGACGTGGAGGCCGTCCAGGCGGTGGGGCAGCGACGCGAGGAGGTGCAGCACGTAGCGGTCCTCGGCATCCGCGAAACGGATCACGCGCCCGACATCGCCGCCCGTCGGTCGCAGCTTCTCCCCGGACATCGCTTCTTCGATGCGCTGCTCCACGACATCCGGGAGCTTGACGCCCCCGCGCGCGAAGATCTTGATGCCGTTGTCGGCGGCGGGATTGTGGGATGCCGAGATCATGACACCGAAGTCCGCGTCGATGTCGCTGATGAGGAACGCCGCCGCCGGAGTCGGAAGCGTGCCGGCATCCAGCACGTCCACCCCGGAGGATGCGAGTCCAGCCTCGACGGCAGCACTCAGAAACTGACCGGACAGCCGCGGATCGCGCGCGACGACCGCCGTCAGTCGCTTTCCGGCGGCCTTTCGCGCCTCCGCGATACGCCCCTGGCCCAGGACGACAGCAGTCGCCTGGGCCAGGGAGAGCGCGAGGTCCGCGGTGAGGGGGCCGTTGGCCAACCCCCGCACACCGTCCGTACCGAACAGCGCCATCGAGTGTTTAGCGCTTCGAGTACTGAGGTGCCTTGCGGGCCTTCTTGAGACCGGCCTTCTTGCGCTCCTTGACGCGAGCGTCGCGCGAGAGGAAGCCGGCCTTCTTCAGGGTCGGGCGGTTGTTCTCGACATCGATCTCGTTCAGCGCACGAGCGATGCCCAGGCGCAGCGCACCGGCCTGGCCCGAGGGGCCACCACCGGAGATGCGGGCGATGACGTCGTAGGCGCCGGCAAGGTCGAGCACCGTGAACGGGTCGTTGATGAGCTGCTGGTGCAGCTTGTTCGGGAAGTAGTCCTCGAGGGTGCGGCCGTTGACCGTGATCGAGCCGGAGCCGGGCACGAGGCGCACGCGCGCGATGGCCTGCTTGCGGCGACCGACGGCAGCGCCGGGCACCGAAAGAACGGGGCGCGGGGCGGCAGCGGCAGCCTCGGCGGCCGGGGTCTCGGTGGAGTAGTTCTCGGGGGTCTCTTCGAGGGAGTCAGCGATCTTCGCCATGGGATGTCCTCAGTCTGTTTCGGCGGCGCTTACTGGGCGACCTGGTCGAAGGTGTACGTGGTGGGCTGCTGGGCCGCGTGCGGGTGCTCGGCACCGGCGTAGACCTTCAGCTTCGACAGCTGCTGGCGTCCCAGGCTGTTCTTGGGGAGCATGCCGCGGACGGCCTTCTCGACGGCGCGAACCGGGTTCTTCTCGAGGAGCTCGGCATAGGAGGTCGCGGTGAGACCACCCGGGTAGCCCGAGTGACGGTAGGCCATCTTCTTCTGGAGCTTCTGGCCCGTCAGCGCCACCTTGGCGGCGTTGACGATGACGACGAAGTCACCGGTGTCGATGTGGTTGGCGAAGGTGGGCTTGTGCTTGCCACGGAGGAGGGCCGCCGCGTGCGAGGCGAGGCGTCCGAGGACGACATCGCTCGCGTCGATGACCAGCCACTCGCGCTGGGTCTCGCCAGCCTTGGGGGTGTAGGTGCGCGTCACAGTAGTGCTGCTTTCTTGATCGAACGGAGAAGTTCGTGAATCCCACTCCGGGGTGGTTCCGATGCTCGAGTGAACGAGCGGAACACGCCAGTGGAGGGCTCACGTTCGCGGTGACGGGTCAGCTGAGCCGAACACCAAGGGATCAGTCTACGCGAACGAGGGCGTCACCGCGAATCGGTCCGCCGCCGAGGCCACCATTGGTGATGGCTGACACACGTAGCACGCAATCAAGGAATCCCCTGATATTGGGATTGGCGTGTCGCGAGTGACCTGTGGTACCAATGTGGCACAAGAAGTCCTTTCCCCCCGGAGGATTACAGATGTTCAGTCGCCCTCGGCGACGCCTCGGCGTCGCTGCTGGGGCGGCGACGGCATTGGTGGTGGCGCTGCTCGGCGCCGTCGTCCCTGCCACCGCCGCCGCCGGCGCTAGTTCATGCACGTCGTCCCTCACCGTCTCCCAGGTGCAGGATCGCATCCTCGCCGACGTCAATGCGGCACGCAGCCGCGTCGGCGTCAAAGCCCTGCGCGCCAACGCCGCGATGGACTCGGTCGCCCTCAAGTGGTCGCAGCGACAGGCAGCCGACGCGACCATGAAGCACAATCCGAACTACTCGACGCAGATCCCCGCCGGCTGGTCGGCGGCCGGTGAGAACGTCGCGTTCGGGTACTCCCCCACCACCGTGACGCGGGCGTGGCTCGACAGTCCCGGCCATCGCGCGAACATCCTCCGTTCGAGCTTCACGCACATCGGCATCGGTGTCGGGTGCAGCGAATCCGGTCGCCCGTATTACACGCAGGTGTTCGGCGCCTACAAGATACTCACGACCACGGCCCCCGCCATCAGCGGGACCCCGAAGGCCGGCATCACGCTGACGGCGAAGACCGGCACGTGGACCACCGGCACCACGCTGAAGTACCAGTGGTACGCCGACGGTTCGTCGATCTCGGGCGCCACCGCGAAGACCTACACCCCGAAGTCGACGGATGCCGGCAAGACGGTCAAGGTCAAGGTGACCGGCGTCAAGACCGGCTACGCGCCCACCGCCCGCGTCTCGCAGCCGACCGACGAGGTGGCCAAACTCAGCACCTTGACCACCGTGAGGCCACGCGTCTCGGGAGTCATCAAGGTCGGTGAAGAGCTCCTGGCCGTCCGCGGCGTATGGACGACCGGGACGACCTACTACTACCGGTGGTACCGCGACAGCACCGCCATCTCCGGCGCCACGGGGAAGAGGTACGTGCTGACCAAGTCCGACCGAGGCCACACCATCACCGTCAAGGTCACGGGTAAGAAGGCGGGTTACGCCACCGCGAGTCGCGTGGCGGCGAAGACCCCGGTGCCCTGACTCAGGCGGTCGCACCTGACCGGCGCGGACTGAGTTCGGCGTCGATGAGGATCGGCAGGTGGTCACTGCTGCCCTGCGGCAGCGTCGTGATGCTCTCGATGGTCACGCCCACGCTCGTCGCGAAGTCGTAGTGGCCACGGAAGAACTTGTAACGCGTGTAGGTGCGGGCATCGCTGAGCGTGAGCTCGTAACCGGCATCCCGGATGCGCTGGCTCAGGCTCTCCTTGAACACCGGATAGTTGTAGTCGCCCACCATGAGGATCGGGAGGCCGGGCCCGAGCGTGCTCAACTCTGCGAGGGCCGCCTGGATCTGCTTGCGACGGAGGGAGTTGAGTGCCGTCAGAGGTGCGGCGTGGAAACTGGCCACGAGGAACTCGCGGCCATGATCGATGTCACGCATCCGGACGCCGAGCATGCGCTCCTCGGCCGGCTTGAGCACCCGGTCGTGCAGCGACTTCTTGAGCGCCAGCGTGCGCACCTCGACCGCGGTGTAGGTGTTCTCCCGGTGGTACACGGCGAGTCCGAGCCGGTTGCGGACCGTCGCCTCGGCGAGGCGCAGACCCGCGATCTGCGTCGGCAGATCGTCGCTCACCGCCTCCTGGAGGCACAGGACGTCCGCGGCGTGCGCCTCGACCAGCTCTTCGAGCTCGTGCGCAGCCTTGTGCTTATTGAGGTTGTAAGAGATGACCTTCATACCGCCGACAACAATATGCCGCGTGCCTGGGATCCGCCTCGGGGTTGCAAAAGTGTCCGCGGTGAAGCAGGGCGGTGTCAGTCGCCGTCGAGCGAGCGCCGCTTCCTCGTCTGCTCGGCCCGGACGGCGAGCAGCTCATCGGCCGGGTAGCCGACCTCAGTCAGCGTGAGGCCGCGCGCGGCGAGTACCTTCGTCTCGCTCGTGCGCCGACCGGCCTCTCGTATCTCCACGACGTCGGCCGCGTCCAGTCGCCCTTGACCCACGGCGACGCAAGCGCCCACGAGCGCGCGCACCATGCTGTGGCAGAACGCATCCGCCTTGACGTTGGCCACGAGGATGCCATCGGCGTCGCGGCGCCAGCCGAACTCGAGAAGCGTGCGGATCGTCGTGGCCTCCTCCCGCCACTTGCAGTACGCGGCGAAGTCATGCAGCCCGACCAGCGACCTCGCGGCGGCATCCATCTGCTCCACATCGAGATCGGCGTTGACGCTCGTCGTCCGCAGCCGATCCAGCGGATCGTACCCGCTGACCCGGTCGGCGACGCGGTACGAGTACCGGCGCCACACGGCGGAGAATCTGGCATCGAACCCATCGGGCGCCAGCGCAGTGCGATGGACGGCGAGATCGGGGTACTGCCCGAGCACTCCCGTCAACCGCGCGGCGAGGGCCTCCGGATGCGGGTTGCGACCGCTCTCGAGCCGGTGGCGTTGCGCGTCGCTGAGGTCGACATGCGCCACCTGACCGCTCGCATGCACCCCCGCGTCGGTGCGTCCCGCCACGACCAATCGCGGTTCGCCGCCGAGGATGCGCGCGATAGCCGCCTCCAGGACGCCCTGCACGGTGCGCAACCCTGGTTGACGCGCCCACCCGCGGAAGTCGGTGCCGTCATAGGCGAGATCGAGACGCAGCCGCACGTCGCCAGCCTACCGATCCCCCGACGGCGAGTCAGAGGGCGGCGTCGACCTCCGCGCGCCGCGGCGGGTTCGCGCCGGCGCGGGCGACCGTGAGACCCGCGGTGACGGCGGCGCGCCGCAGCGCCCGCAGCAGCGCTGACTTCGACTCGAAGAGCTGCGGGTCGTCGAGGACGCTGGAGATGAGGCTCGCCATGTACGCGTCGCCCGCCCCGATCGTGTCCACGACGTCGACGGGCAGCGCAGACACCTCCGCGACTCCGCCCGGACCGAGCGCGAGCGCCCCCTCGCCGCCCCGGGTCATGACAACGATGCGCGGGCCGAGCGTCGCGATCTCGGAAAGAACCTGCTCCGGGAGCAGCTCGGGATAGAGCCACGCGGCATCCTCGTCGCTCAGCTTGACGAGGTCTGCCGACCGTGCCGCCTCGGAGAACTGCTGCAACGCCGTGTCGTGGTCACCGATCAACGCGGGTCGGATGTTGGGGTCGAGGGTCACTCGCTGCGAGCCGGCTGCCCGGCGAAGCGTGTCGCGCACGGTAGCGGCACCCGGCTCCAGGAAGAGGGCGATGGACCCGGTGTGCACGAGGTCCACCCCGTCGAGGTCGGGCGCGCCGACCGTCCAATCGATGTCGAACTCGTACTCGGCCGATCCGTCTGCGCGGAGGCGCGCACGCGCCGTCGAGGTCGCGGCGTCGGTCCAGGAGGCCGCGGTGAGCGCCGCGCCGGAGGAAGCCACATGCTCGGCGATACGCGCCCCCCGCTCATCGCGACCGATCCGCGTGAGCAGGTGCACGTCGTGGCCCTGCCGCGCGAGCCCGACGGCGACATTCGCCGGGCTGCCGCCCACGAGTTCGCGATCGGGCGTCGACGCCGCGGAGTCGTCCTCGGACGCGTGTCCGTGGACGATGTCGATGAGGGCCTCGCCGATGACGAGCGTTCGGGTGTTCATGGCATCCAGTCTTGTGGAACGGCGCGGTCGGTGGAAGCGCGACGCGGCGGCTACAGGCGGTGAACGAGAGCGAGTGAGCGCTCCGTCGCCGCGAAGCCGAGTCGTTCGTAGAGCGTGTTCGCACCCGTCGGGCTGGCCGTGTCGACATCGAGCACCGCCTTCTCGAGCCCCTCCTCCGCGATCGCCGCGAGAGTGGCGGCGATGACGGCGGGCGCCAGGCCGCGGCGGCGGTGCGCTCGCACCACACCGATGAGATCGATGTACGCGTGGGTGGCTCCGAGTGCCTCCCAGTCGTCGCGATTGACGGATGCCAGGCACAGCGCGATCACGGCACCGTCAGCGTCGAGCGCGATCCGCGAAAGGTCGGGCCGGAGGAACTCCCCGCCGACGAACTTCTGCCAGCTCTCCTCGCTCGTCGGGAGGCTTCCCCAGTGATCTCGGAAGGCGTCGTTGCGGGCAGCGAGCACATCGAGCGCCCGATCCGACGAGTACGCGACGATCGTCGCGTCCGGAACCGCAGGCGGAGCGGGGACGGGCTCCGACATGTCGCGCACCATCGTGGTGAACCAGCGTTCGACGTGGAAGCCGAGCGGCTCGGTGATCGCGATGACATCGGGGGTCGACTCCTCCGCGTACACCTTGATCTCGAGCTTCCACGCCTCGCCGTCGTGTGTGGCCGGGAGATCGGCGGCGGCTTCCGCGAGCTGCTCGAGCGCGCGTGCGTGGCTCCACGCCAGGGCGGCGGAGCCGATACCGCGACGACGCCACTGCGGATCGACCGCTCCACCGATGTGCACCGTCAGCGTGCCCTCGCGAGACGGGTGGAGGAATGCACTGGAGAACACGAGCGGCGTGCCGTCGACGCCGAATCCGATGACCGTGTCGCGGCCGTGGTCGATGTGGCTGAGCTCGAAGGTGTCGGCGACTTCTTCCCTCGGCGTGATCCACGTGGGATGGTCGGCGGCGTCCGCCCCGGCGTGCACGCGGTGAATGTGGTCGATGTCGTCGGCCGTGGCGGTGCGCCACGTGGCGATGTCGTCATGGCGGGGAAGCTCGGGCGACGGGACGGCGCCGATCCGGTCGTTCAAGGGCTGCGCACTCACCGCGCCAGCCTACCCGTGACCGGCGACACGCGTTCGGTCGCCGCCCGCCAGGAACGACGAAGCCCGCACCGTGAACGGTGCGGGCTTCGCGACGTCGATGACGGGGATTACTCCGCCTTCTCCTCGGTCTTCTCCTCGGCGGGCGCCTCGACGGCCTCCTCCGCGGCGGCCTCGGCGGCAGCGCCCTCGTCCTGCGACTCGGCGCCGGCATCCTCGACCGGGGTCTCCTCAGCGAGGGTCTCCTCGGCGGGGGTCTCCTCGGCGAGGGTCGCCTTCGCGGCGGACTTCTTCGCCGACTTCGGCTTCGGGTTCACCGGCTCGAGCACCAGCTCGATGACGGCCATGGGGGCGTTGTCGCCCTTGCGGTTGCCGACCTTGGTGATGCGGGTGTATCCGCCCTCACGCTCCGCGACCAGCGGCGCGATCTCGGCGAAGAGGACGTGCACGACCTCCTTGTCGCCGATGACCGACAGCACGCGACGACGTGCGTGCAGGTCACCGCGCTTGGCGAAGGTGATCAGTCGCTCGGCGAGGGGACGCAGGCGCTTGGCCTTCGTCTCCGTCGTCTTGATCGACTTGTGCGTGAAGAGGGCAGCCGCGAGGTTCGCAAGCAGCAGGCGCTCGTGGGCGGGGCCGCCTCCGAGGCGGGGACCCTTGGTGGGCTTGGGCATGTCAGTTACTCCTGGTGAAAAGTGTCAGCGAGAGACCCGGCGGACCGGAATCCGCTCAGAGGGTCTCGTCGTCGTAGCCGCCGTAGAAGTGCGCGCCGTCGAACCCGGGCACCGAGTCCTTGAGCGACAGGCCGAGCGAGACGAGCTTGTCGCGCACCTCGTCGACCGACTTCTGACCGAAGTTGCGGATGTTCATCAGCTGCGTCTCCGAAAGGGCGACGAGCTCGGACACCGTGTTGATGCCCTCGCGCTTGAGGCAGTTGTACGAACGCACCGACAGATCGAGGTCCTCGATGGGCATCGAGAGCTCGTTGGTGAGCACCTGCTCGACCGGCGCGGGGCCGATCTCGATGCCCTCGGCCTCGACGTTGAGCTCACGGGCGAGCCCGAACAGCTCGGTGAGCGTGCGACCGGCGGAGGCCACGGCGTCGCGCGGGGCGATGGAGGGCTTGCTCTCCACGTCGAGCACGAGCTTGTCGAAGTCGGTGCGCTCACCGGCACGCGTGGCGTCGACGCGGTAGCTGACCTTCAGGACGGGCGAGTAGATCGAGTCGATCGGAATCTGACCGGCCTCGGCGTACTCGTTGCGGTTCTGCGTCGCCGACACGTAGCCGCGGCCACGCTCGATCGTCAGCTCGAGCTCGAAGCGCGCGCTGTCGTTGAGGGTCGCGATGACCAGCTCGGGGTTGTGCACCTCGACGCCGGCAGGAGCGGAGATGTCGGCCGCGGTGACCTCACCGGCACCCGTCTTGCGCAGGTACGCCGTGATCGGCTCATCGCGCTCGCTCGAGACGACGAGCTGCTTGATGTTGAGGATGATCTCGGTGACATCTTCCTTGACACCCGGAATGGTGCTGAACTCGTGCAGCACGCCGTCGATGCGGATGCTGGTGACGGCTGCGCCGGGGATCGAGGAGAGCAGGCTGCGACGCAGCGCGTTGCCGATCGTGTAGCCGAAGCCGGGCTCCAGCGGCTCGATGACGAAGCGGCTGCGGAACTCGCCGATCTTCTCCTCGGTCAGAGTGGGACGCTGTGCGATGAGCACTATGTGTTCCTTTCAGTCACGTGCCCGCTATATGACACGTGGGTGTTCTGAGATTTTGAGTTGTTCATGGCGGATGCCGGGACGCACCGGAATCGGTGGCCCCGGCATCCGGAAATCAGACGCGGCGACGCTTGGGCGGGCGGCAGCCGTTGTGGGCCTGCGGGGTGACGTCCTGGATGGAGCCGACCTCGAGGCCGGCGGCCTGCAGCGAGCGGATCGCGGTCTCGCGGCCGGAGCCGGGACCCTTGACGAAGACGTCGACCTTCTTGACACCGTGCTCGGCGGCCTGACGGGCGGCCGACTCGGCGGCCATGCCGGCCGCGTACGGGGTCGACTTGCGCGAGCCCTTGAAGCCCACGCCACCCGAGGAGGCCCAGCTGATGACAGCGCCGGACGGGTCGGTGATCGAAACGATCGTGTTGTTGAACGTCGACTTGATGTGGGCGTGGCCCAGCGCGATGTTCTTCTTCTCCTTGCGGCGCGGCTTGCGCGCGGCGGACTTGGCCTGTGCCATGGTGCGTTCTCCCTAAATCCCTGGGGCCGCGCCTTAGCGCGCCTTCTTCTTGCCGGCGACGGTGCGCTTGGGGCCCTTGCGGGTGCGCGCGTTCGTCTTCGTGCGCTGACCACGCACGGGAAGGCCGCGGCGGTGACGCAGACCCTCGTAGGAGCCGATCTCGACCTTGCGGCGAATGTCGGCGGCCACCTCACGGCGGAGGTCACCCTCGACCTTGTAGTCGGCCTCGATGAGGTCGCGGAGTGCGACGAGCTGGTCGTCGGTGAGGTCCTTGACGCGGATCGACTCGTCGATCTGGGTCGCCTTGAGGATCTCGACCGAGCGGGTACGGCCGATGCCGTAGATGTACGTGAGGGCGATCACCACGCGCTTGTCGCGCGGGATGTCAACGCCGGCAAGACGTGCCATGCGGTTCTCCTGGGAGTTGGTGGAGGTATGGAGCAGAATCGGTGCCCGGGCCTCCGACCCGGGGTGTCCCCCCGCCGTGCGACCGAAGCCGCGGCGAGGTTCTGAAGCTGCCTGTATGTGTGAAGTTGTGAGCCCGAGGCCGGATGCCGTGGCACCCGGAGCGCATCAGCCCTGGCGCTGCTTGTGACGCGGGTTCGACTTGCAGATGACCATGACGCGACCGTGGCGGCGGATGACCTTGCAGTGGTCGCAGATGGGCTTGACGGAGGGGTTGACCTTCATGATTTCCTGATTCGCTGTCTTCACCGGGCAGACCGAGGTCTGGGGTGTTACTTCTCGACCGGTCTTTAGCGGTAGCGGTAGACGATGCGTCCGCGCGTGAGGTCGTAGGGCGAGAGCTCCACGACGACGCGGTCTTCGGGGATGATGCGGATGTAGTTCTGCCGCATCTTGCCGGAGATCGTGGCGAGAACCTTGTGTCCGTTGCTGAGCTCCACGCGGAACATCGCGTTCGGCAGAGCCTCGGAGATCACACCTTCGATCTCGATGACACCGTCTTTCTTCGCCATACGCTCGCTTACAGTCGTGCAGACCGGTCGATCTGCGGTGGGTGGGATTGTCGGTGCTTCGACACGCCAATGAAGGCGCAAGGCACCAAAGATCCAGTGTACGTGATAGAACGCGACCCGGCAAACCGCCGGTGGATACGGACGGCTATTGCGTCAGTCGGTCGACGATGTCGGCCTGCGGGTCGAACGTCACGGGCACCAGAGTGTCGTTGACGGCGAGCGTCGGGGTTCCCGTCGCTCCGTCGGGAAGGGTCTGGCTCTTGGCGAAGTCGAGGAACTTGTGATCGAGGATCGCGGACTCGAGGTCGGCGGTGACATTGACACCGGCATCCTTCGCGATCTGGACGATCTGCTCGTCGGTGAGCCCTGTCGACTGCTCGGCCGGCTGGTTGTCGTACATGGCCACGAGGAACGCGTACGCGTTGGCCGGATCGGCCTCGGCGACGGCGTACATGGCGGAGGCTGCGCGGCTGGAGAACTCGGTGCCCTGCGACAGGCGGTCGAGGATCGCGACGGGGTGCAGTTCGAGGGTGATGCTGCCGTCTTCGACGAGTTGCGTGATCGTCTCGCCCTCGGTCTGCTCGAACTGGTTGCAGTAGGGGCACATGAAGTCGACCCACGTCGACACCGTGTCGGGGCCGTCGCCGAAGACGATGGCACCCGTCTCCTGGTTGATACCGCTGGAGTTGGGGGCAAGGCCAGGATCGGTCGCCTTGTTGTTCATCAGCATCACCACGACGACGAGGATCGCGACGACGGCCACCACAGCGACACTCGTCCAGATCGCGAACCAGTTCGTCTTGTTCGTTGCAGCGCCTGCCATGCTCTTGCCTCTCTCCGGTCGGTTTCGGAACCGACCTCTCATTCTGGCATCGACTCCTATGCGCCTGCTGTGCCGGCGCCCGTGGAAATGCGTGCACGCGATGCACCTGAGGCAAGCGCGACCTCTCCCGGCGATGTTCGCGGGGAGAACGAAGGCGCCCGGCGCGTCAGGCGATGGGGGCGGGAGTGATGCCGAAGCGCGCGAGCCCGGCAGCTCCGCCGTCCGGCGCGGTCAGCACCCAGATGCCGTCGGCGTGCACGGCGACGCTGTGCTCCCAATGGCATCCGTCCGAGCCGTCGACCGTCGACACCGTCCAGTCGTCGTCCTCGACGAGCGTCGCCTCGGACCCCGCGACGACCATCGGTTCGATTGCCACGCAAAGTCCCGGGCGAACTGCCGGGCCGAGATCGTCCACGCGGTAGTTGAAGATGGTCGGACCCTCGTGCATGCGGCGGCCGATGCCGTGACCGACGTAGTCCCGCAGGATGCCGTAGCCCTCTCCGGACGACTCGATCGACGTCTGCACCGCATCGCCGACCTCGCCCACCCGTGCGGCCGACGCGAGCGCCGCGATACCGGCCCACAGCGACGTCTCGGTCACCTGCGACAACCGCTCACGTGCGGCGACGAGCTCCGGACGTGAGGGATCGGGCACGACGATCGTGATCGCCGAGTCGCCGTTCCAGCCTTTGTACTGGGCGCCGGCATCGATGGACACGATGTCGCCGGGCTCGAGAACGCGCCCGCCCGGGATGCCGTGCACCACCTGCTCGTTGACCGATACGCACGTCGTGTGGCGGTAACCGCGGACCAGCTGGAAATTCGACTCCGCGCCGCGTGCACGCACGACCTCGTCCGCCGCCGCGTCGAGTTCGGCGGTCGTCACGCCGGGGGCGACGATCGCACGCACCGCGTCGAGCGCCGCAGCCGTGATGAGACCGGGCTCGACCATCGACCGCAACTGGGCGGGGGTCTTGTAGAGCGAGCGGCGAAGTCCCACGATCAAGCAGTGATGCCGCGTGCCGCGAGGGCCGCCATGATGCGGCCGGTGATCTCGTCGAGCGACCCGACCCCGTCGATCTCGTCGACGATGCCGCGGCCGCGGTAGACCTCGAGGATCGGTGCGGTCTCGGACTCGTAGATCGACAGGCGCTTCGCGATCGACTCTTCGTTGTCGTCGGCGCGTCCCTGTTCGGTGGCGCGCAGCGACAGTCGCTGGACGGACTCCTCACGCGGGACCGACAACTCGATGACGGCCGTGAGCGGCTCACCGCGACCGTCGAGGAAGGCGTCGAGGTCGCCGACCTGACCGAGGTTGCGCGGGTAGCCGTCGAGCAAGAAGCCATCCGCCGCGTCTTGCTGAGACAGTCGATCGCGCACGATCGCGGTCGTCAGCTCGTCGGGCACGAGGTCGCCGGCGTCGATGATCGCCTTCACCTGCTGGCCGAGCTCGGTCCCGTCCTTGACGTTGGCACGGAACACATCGCCGGTTGACACTGCCGGTACGCCGAGAGCCTCCGCGATTCGGACGCCCTGCGTCCCCTTCCCGGAGCCCTGCGGACCGATGATGAGGAGTCGAGCCGCCGCGCCGTCCTGAGGCTGACCAACGGTCATCGAAGGAGCCCCTCGTAGTGCCGCTGCTGCAGCTGCGCGTCGATCTGCTTCACCGTCTCGAGACCCACACCGACGATGATGAGGATCGAGGCGCCGCCGAACGGGAAGTTCTGGTTGGCGCCGACGGTCGCGAGGGCGATGAGCGGCAGCAGGGCGATGAGACCCAGGTAGATCGAGCCGGGCAGCGTGATGCGCGTGAGGACGTAGTCGAGGTACTCGGCCGTCGGACGTCCCGCACGGATGCCGGGGATGAATCCGCCGTACTTCTTCATGTTGTCGGCGACCTCGACCGGGTTGAACGTGATCGCGACGTAGAAGTACGTGAAGCCGATGATCAGCAGGAAGTAGACGGCCATGTAGATCGGCGAGTCGCCGGTCGTGAAGTACGCCTGGATCCAGGTCACCCAACCGGGGACGTTGCCGTCGGCATCCGGGGTCTGGTTGAACTGCGCGATCAGCGCCGGGATGTACAGCAGCGACGACGCGAAGATGACGGGCACCACGCCGGCCATGTTCACCTTGATCGGGATGTACGTGTTCGTGCCGCCGAGCGTGCGGCGTCCGACCATGCGCTTGGCGTACTGCACGGGGATGCGACGCTGCGACTGCTCGACGAAGACGACGAGAGCCACGACCGCGATACCCACCGCGAGGACGAGGAGGAAGACCTCGAAGCCGTTCGTCGCCTGGATCGCCCAGAGTGCAGCGGGGAACGTGGCAGCGATCGACGTGAAGATGAGGATCGACATGCCGTTGCCGACGCCGCGCTCCGTGACGAGCTCGGCGAACCACATGATGAGGCCCGTGCCGGCGGTCATCGTGATGATCATGAGGAGCTGTGCCCACCAGGCTTCCTCAGTCAGGAGCGCCTCGCACTCGGGCACTCCCGAACCGCTCGGGAAGAGCTGACCCGAACGAGCCACCGTCACCAGCGTCGTGGACTGCAGCAGCGCCAGCGCGATCGTGAGATAGCGCGTGTACTGCGTCAGCCTGCTCTGGCCCGCCTGGCCCTCCTTGTAGAGGGTCTCGAAGTGCGGGATGACCACACGCAGCAGCTGCACGATGATCGTCGCCGTGATGTACGGCATGACGCCGAGCGCGAAGATCGACAACTGCAGCAGTGCGCCGCCGGAGAAGAGGTTCACGAGCGACAGGAGCCCGTCGGTCGATCCCGTCTGGTCCAGACAGGTCGTCACGTTCGGGTAGTCGACGAACGGCGTCGGCACGTGGGCGCCGAGGCGGTAGATGGCGATGATCGCCAGGGTGAAGGCGATCTTCCGCCGAAGATCCGGCGTGCGGAAGACCCGCGCAATGGCGCTGAACAAGAGATTCCTCCAGGTGGACGACGGCGTGTCGGGACACACCGTCAACCAGAGTACGGCAACAGGGGCCGACCCGGCTGATGAGCCGGGTCGGCCCCTGTCACAGGACTACTTGACCGAACCGCCCGCGGCGACGATCTTCTGCTCGGCAGAACCCGAGACCTTGTCGACGGCGACGGTGAGCTTGACCGAGATGTCGCCGGTGCCGAGCACCTTGACCTTCTCGTTCTTGCGCACGGCACCCTTGGCGACCAGGTCGCTCACGGTGACGTCACCACCGCTGGGGTACAGCTCGGCGAGCTTGTCGAGGTTGACCACCTGGTACTCGACGCGGAACGGGTTCTTGAACCCGCGCAGCTTCGGCGTACGCATGTGGAGCGGCATCTGACCACCCTCGAAGCCGACCTTGACCTGGTAACGGGCTTTCGTGCCCTTGGTACCACGGCCGGCCGTCTTACCCTTCGAGCCCTCACCGCGACCCACACGGGTCTTCGCGGTGTTGGAGCCCGGGACGGGACGGAGGTGGTGCACCTTGAGGACGCCCGGACGCGCCGCAGCGGCATCCTTCTCGTCCTTCTTGGGAGCAGCCTTCTTGGCGGGCGCCTTCTTGGGGGCGGCCTCGTCCTTGGCGGCGGCCGCAGCCGGAGCCTTCTTGGCAGGCGCCTTCTTGGCGGGTGCCTTCTTCTCGACGACCTCTTCGGTCGCCTTCTCAGCCTTCTCGGCCATCAGTCGATCTCCTCAACCTTCACGAGGTGGGCGACGGTCTTGACGTACCCGCGCGTCTGCGAGTCGTCGGGACGGACGACGGAGTCGCCGATCCGCTTGAGACCGAGGGAACGCAGCGTGTCGCGCTGGTTCTGCTTCTCGCTCACCTTGGACTTGACCTGGGTCACCTTCAGACGGGCAGCCATCAGGCACCAACCTTCTGTGCCTTCGCGGCCTCAGCCTCGGCACGGACGAGGCGGGCGGGCGCGACCTGGTCGAAGTCCAGACCACGGCGCGCGGCGACCGCACGGGGCTCTTCGAGCTGCTTCAGGGCCGCGACGGTCGCGTGCACGATGTTGATCGTGTTCGACGAACCCAGCGACTTCGACAGCACATCGTGGATGCCGGCGCACTCGAGCACGGCGCGCACCGGGCCACCGGCGATAACACCGGTACCGGCGGCGGCCGGACGCAGGAGCACCACACCGGCAGCGGCCTCACCCTGCACGGGGTGCGGGAGGGTCGAGCCGACACGGGGCACGCGGAAGAAGTTGCGCTTGGCCTCTTCGACACCCTTGGAGATGGCCAGGGGCACCTCGCGGGCCTTGCCGTAGCCGACGCCGACGAGACCATTGCCGTCACCCACGACGACGAGCGCCGTGAAGCTGAAGCGACGACCGCCCTTGACGACCTTGGACACGCGGTTGATCGTCACGACGCGCTCGAGGAACTGGCTCTCGTTGCGGTCGCGCGAGTTGCGGTCGCGGTTCGGGTTGCGCTCGCGGCCACCGCGGCGCGGCTCGCGCTCGCGCTCGGTGGTCGCCTCGGTCGCAGTCGTGCCCTCGGGCGCGGTCTGCTCGGCAGTGGCTGCCACTTCGGTCTCCTTGATTTCGCTCACAGGTTCAGTCCCCCTTCGCGGGCGCCTTCGGCGATCGCCGCGACACGGCCCGCGTAGCGGTTGCCACCACGGTCGAACACGACATCCTCGATGCCGGCCGCCTTGGCACGCTCGGCGACGAGTTCGCCGACCTTGCGGGCCTTCGCGGTCTTGTCACCCTCGAAGCCGCGCAGGTCGGTCTCGAGCGTGGATGCCGAGGCCACGGTGTGGCCCTTGCTGTCGTCCACGACCTGGACGAAGACGTGGCGGGCAGAGCGGGTGACGACGAGACGCGGACGCGACTCGGTGCCCACGACCTTCTTGCGAAGGCGCTTGTGACGACGCGCGCGGGCGTCGGACTTGGACGTGATAGCCATGGTTACTTACCACTCTTTCCGGCCTTGCGGCGAACGTTCTCGCCGGCGTACCGCACACCCTTGCCCTTGTAGGGCTCGGGCTTGCGGATCTTGCGGATGTTCGCGGCGGCCTCACCGACCGCCTGCTTGTCGATGCCGCTGACGGTGAGCTTGTTGTTGCCCTCGACGGTCAGCGTGATGCCGGCCGGAGCCTCGACGAGAACAGGGTGCGAGAAGCCGAGTGCGAACTCGACCGCCGTGCCCTTCTGCGCGACGCGGTAACCGGTGCCGACGACCTCGAGGCCCTTGGTGTAGCCCTGGGTGACGCCGATGATGTTGTTGTTGATAAGGGTGCGGGTGAGACCGTGGAGCGAACGCGATGCGCGCTCGTCGTCGGGACGCGAGACCAGAACCTGGTTCTCTTCGACCGCAACCTCGATCGGACGCGCGACGGTGAGCTTCAGCTCGCCCTTCGGGCCCTTGACGGCGACATCCTGGCCGGCGACCTCGACGGTCACGCCTGCGGGGATGTCGATGGGAAGACGTCCAATACGCGACATGTCAGATCACCACACGTAGGCGAGGACTTCCCCACCCACGCCCTTCTGCTCGGCCTGGCGGTCCGTGAGGAGACCGGAGGAGGTGGACAGGATCGCGACGCCCAGGCCACCGAGGACCTTGGGGAGCTCGGTCGACTTCGCGTAGACGCGGAGACCGGGCTTCGACACGCGCTTGATGCCGGCGATCGACCGCTCGCGGTTCGGGCCGTACTTCAGCGTCATGGTGAGGGTCTGTCCGACGCGGGCGTCCGAGACCTCCCAGCCGGCGATGTAGCCCTCCTGCTGGAGGATCTCGGCGATGTGCGTCTTGAGCTTGGAGCTCGGCAGCGCCACGGTGTCGTGGTGAGCGGAGTTCGCGTTGCGCAGACGGGTCAGCATGTCTGCGACCGGGTCTGTCATCGTCATTTCGTGTGTTTCCTTTGTTCAGCGGTTTCGGATGCCGTTACACGACAGCCGACCTTCGTGATGGGTATTACTGGGCGTCGTCCGTCTTGAACGGGAACCCGAGCTGGCGCAGCAGCGAGCGACCCTCGTCATCCGTCTTCGCCGTCGTGACGATCGTGATGTCGAAGCCGCGTACGCGGTCGATCTTGTCCTGGTTGATCTCGTGGAACACGGACTGCTCCTGGAGACCGAACGTGTAGTTGCCGTTGCCGTCGAACTGCTTGGGCGACAGACCGCGGAAGTCGCGGATGCGGGGCAGCGCGAGGTTCACGAGGCGGTCCAGGAACTCCCACGCGCGGTCGCCGCGGAGGGTGACGTGCGCGCCGATGGCCTGTCCCTCACGCAGCTTGAACTGCGCGATCGACTTGCGGGCCTTGGTGACGAGCGGACGCTGTCCGGTGATCTTGACGAGGTCGTCGATGGCGCCCTCGATCACCTTGCTGTCGCGAGCTGCCTCGCCGACACCGGTGTTCACGACAACCTTGACGATCCCGGGGATCTGCATGACGTTCGAGTAGCCGAACTCCTCCTGCAGAGCCTTCTTGATCTCGCCCTGGTACTTCTGCTTCAGGCGGGGCTGGATCTTGCCAGCCGCCGCGGCAGTGGTGGTGCTCATATTCAGAGGTCCTTGCCGCTCTTCTTCGCGTAGCGCACGCGGACGGTGCGCTTCACGCCGTCCTTCGTCTGCTCCTCGACACGGTGACCGACACGGGTCGGCTTCTTGGTCGAGGGGTCGACGAGGGCGACGTTGGAGATGTGGATCGGGGCTTCCATCGTCTCGATGCCGCCCGTCTTCGTTCCGCGCTGGGACTGGCCCACACGGTTGTGCTTGGTGACGTAGTTGACGCCCTCGACGATCACACGGTTCTGCTCGACGAGGATCTCGAGGACCTTGCCCTGCTTACCGCGGTCGCCGCCCTTGTCCTGCTTCTTGCCGGCGATGACCTGAACGAGGTCACCCTTCTTGAGCTTCGCCATGATCAGATGACCTCCGGGGCCAGCGAGACGATCTTCATGAACTTCTTGTCACGAAGCTCACGACCGACCGGTCCGAAGATGCGGGTGCCGCGGGGCTCCCCGTCGTTCTTCAGGATGACGGCGGCGTTCTCGTCGAACTTGATGTACGACCCATCGGCACGACGGGTCTGCTTCTTGGTGCGGACGACGACGGCCTTGACCACGTCACCCTTCTTCACGTTGCCGCCCGGGATCGCGTCCTTGACGGTCGCGACGATGATGTCGCCCAGACCGGCGTAACGACGGCTGGAGCCACCGAGCACGCGGATGGTCAGCAGCTCCTTGGCGCCGGTGTTGTCGGCGACCTTGAGGCGGGATTCAGTCTGAATCACTTCTTACTCCTTGGGTTCCAAGAAGGCCGGGGGCCTTACTTGGCCTTCTCGAGGATCTCGACCAGGCGCCAGCGCTTGGTGGCGCTGAGCGGACGGGTCTCGTTGATGAGGACCAGGTCGCCGATGCCGGCGGTGTTCGCCTCGTCGTGCGCCTTGACCTTCGAGGTACGACGGATGACCTTGCCGTAGAGCGGGTGCTTCACGCGGTCCTCGACCTCGACGACGATGGTCTTGTCCATCTTGTCGCTGACGACGTAGCCACGGCGGGCCTTGCGGTATCCACGGGCGTCGGCGTCGCGCACGTCGTGCGCTGCCGACTCGTGGCCGGCGACCTGCGTCTCGACGGGCTCGGCAACCGCAGCAGCGGCGGGCTTCTTGGCGGCCGGCTTCTTGGCCGGAGCCTTCTTCTCAGTCTCAGCCATCACTCGGCCTCTTCCTTCGCGGCCTCGTCAGCGGCATCCGCCTTCTTGGCCTTCGTCTTCTTCGCCTTCGTCGCGACCTCGACGGGCGCGGGCGTGGCACGGATGCCGAGCTCGCGCTCACGGATCACGGTGTAGAGCCGCGCGATGTCGCGCTTGACCGCACGGATGCGGCCGTGGCTCTCGAGCTGGCCGGTGGCCGACTGGAAGCGCAGGTTGAACAGCTCTTCCTTGGCCTTGCGCAGCTCCTCGACGAGGCGCTGGTCTTCGAACGTATCGAGCTCGCTCGGAGCGAGCGTCTTGGTGCCGACGGCCATTACGCGTCGCCCTCCTCGCGCTTGATGATGCGTGCCTTGAGAGGCAGCTTGTGAATTGCACGGGTCAGGGCCTCGCGAGCGAGTTCCTCGTTGACGCCGGCGACCTCGAAGAGGACGCGACCCGGCTTGACGTTCGCGACCCACCACTCGGGCGAGCCCTTACCGGAACCCATGCGGGTTTCAGCCGGCTTCTTGGTGAGCGGACGGTCGGGGTAGATGTTGATCCACACCTTTCCACCACGCTTGATGTGACGCGTCATGGCGATACGAGCGGACTCGATCTGACGGTTGGTCACGTAAGCGGGCGTGAGCGCCTGGATGCCGAACTCACCGAACGACACCTTGGTGCCACCGGTGGCCTGGCCCGAGCGGCCCGGGTGGTGCTGCTTGCGGTACTTGACCTTGCGGGGAATAAGCATCAGGCAGACGCTCCTTCTGCGACGGGGGCCTCGTTGCGCGGGCCACGGCGACGGTCGCCACGGTCGTCACGACCGCGGGACTTCGGCGCGTTGGCCTGCTCGCGCGCGAGCTCCTTGTTGGTGAGATCGCCTTTGTAGATCCAGACCTTCACGCCGATGCGGCCGAAGGTGGTCTTGGCCTCGTAGAAGCCGTAGTCGATGTTCGCGCGGAGCGTGTGCAGCGGCACACGACCCTCACGGTAGAACTCCGAACGGCTCATCTCCGCGCCGCCGAGACGGCCGGAGACCTGGATGCGGATGCCCTTGGCGCCGGCGCGCTGAGCGCCCTGGAGACCCTTACGCATCGCGCGACGGAAGGCGACACGAGCAGAGAGCTGCTCGGCGATGCCCTGCGCGACGAGCTGAGCGTCGGCCTCGGGGTTCTTGACCTCGAGGATGTTCAGCTGGATCTGCTTGCCGGTGAGCTTCTCGAGGTCGGCGCGGATGCGCTCGGCCTCGGCGCCGCGGCGACCGATCACGATGCCCGGGCGGGCGGTGTGGATGTCGACGCGGACGCGGTCACGCGTGCGCTCGATCTCGATACCGCTGACGCCTGCGCGGTCGAGCTGCGTCTGCAGAAGCCGGCGGATCTTGATGTCCTCGGCCACGTAGTCGGCGTAACGCTGTCCCGGCTTCGTCGAGTCGGAGAACCAACGCGACACGTGGTCCGTGGTGATGCCGAGGCGGAAGCCGTACGGGTTGACCTTCTGTCCCATTACTTGCTCGCCTTCTTGGTCGTGGTCGCGACCTCAGCGACCTCGGGGGTCGCGAGCTCGACGGTGATGTGGCTCGTGCGCTTCTTGATCTGGAAGGCGCGACCCTGGGCGCGGGGCTGGAAACGCTTCAGCGTCGTGCCCTCGTCCACGTACGCGTTCTTCACGTACAGGTCCTGCTCGTCCAGGAACTCGCCGTCCTTGTCCGCCTTCACGCGGGCGTTGGCGACTGCTGCCGCAACGAGCTTGTAGATCGGCTCGCTGGCGCTCTGCGGGGCGAACTTCAGGATGGCGAGTGCCTCCTGAGCCTGCTTGCCCTTGATGAGCGCGACGACACGACGAGCCTTCTGAGGGGTCACGCGGATGTGCTTCACGCGTGCGATGGATTCCACCATGTCTCTCCTCCTCTAGTCCTCTCTGGAACGCCCCCGCGTCAGCGGCGGCGGCCCTTCTTGTCGTCCTTCACGTGGCCGCGGAAGGTGCGGGTGGGCGCGAACTCGCCCAGCTTGTGGCCGACCATGGTCTCGGACACGAACACGGGGATGTGCTTGCGTCCGTCGTGCACGGCGATGGTGTGTCCCAGCATGGCGGGGATGATCATCGAACGGCGCGACCAGGTCTTGATGACGTTCTTGGTACCGGCTTCGTTCTGCGAGACGACCTTGCGAAGCAGGTGCTCGTCGACGAAGGGGCCCTTCTTAAGGCTGCGAGGCATCTTCCTCTACTCCTACTTGCGCTTCTTGCCGGCGTTGCGACGACGGACGATGTACTTGTCGCTTTCCTTGTTGGCGTGGCGGGTGCGACCCTCAGCCTGGCCCCAAGGAGAGACGGGGTGACGTCCACCGGACGTCTTGCCCTCACCACCACCGTGCGGGTGGTCGACCGGGTTCATCGCGACACCACGGACGGTCGGGCGGACACCCTTCCAGCGCTTGCGGCCGGCCTTGCCCCAGTTGATGTTCGACTGCTCGGCGTTGCCGACCTCGCCGATCGTCGCGCGGCAGCGCGCATCGACGTTGCGGATCTCGCCGGACGGCAGACGCAGCTGGGCGTAAGGGCCGTCCTTCGCGACGAGACGCACCGAGGTGCCCGCGGAGCGCGCGAGCTTGGCGCCGCCGCCGGGGCGGAGCTCGATCGCGTGGATCACGGTACCGGTGGGGATGTTGCGCAGCGGCAGGTTGTTGCCCGGCTTGATGTCCGCGCCGGCACCCGACTCGACGATGTCGCCCTGCTGCAGCTTGTTCGGGGCGAGGATGTAGCGCTTCTCACCGTCGAAGTAGTGCAGGAGCGCGATACGCGCCGTGCGGTTGGGGTCGTACTCGATGTGAGCGACCTTGGCGTTGACGCCGTCCTTGTCGTTGCGACGGAAGTCGATCAGACGGTACTGGCGCTTGTGTCCGCCACCGATGTGACGGGTGGTGATGCGGCCCTGGTTGTTGCGGCCACCGGTCTTCGACAGGGGGCGCAGCAGCGACTTCTCCGGCGTCGAGCGCGTGATCTCGGCGAAGTCAGCCACCGACGAACCGCGACGACCCGGGGTCGTGGGCTTGTACTTGCGAATAGCCATGGTGTGTTGTCCTCTATCCCGACCGTCAGCCGACTGCCGTGAAGATGTCGATGGTGCCCGACTTCAGCGTGACGATCGCGCGCTTGGTGTCCTTGCGCTTGCCGATGCCGAAGCGGGTGCGACGGGCCTTGCCCACGCGGTTGATGGTGTTCACCGCGGCGACCTTGACGCCGAAGATCTTCTCGATGGCGAACTTGATCTCGGTCTTGGTCGCGCGGGGGTCCACGAGGAACGTGTACTTGCCCTCGTCGATGAGCCCGTAGCTCTTCTCGGAGACGACCGGCTTCAGGATGATGTCGCGCGGGTCCTTGTTCACAGCGGTCATGCCGAGACCTCCTCGGTGGCGCCGGCCTTCGCAGCGACGAACGCGTCGTAGGCGGCCTTGGTGAAGACGATGTCGTCGGAGACGAGCACGTCGTAGGCGTTGAGCTGGCCGACGGGGAGCACGTGGACGTACGCGAGGTTGCGCACGCTCTTGATCGTGATCTCGTCGTCGCGGTCGATGACCACCAGGACGTTCTTGACGGCCGACAGACCGGTCAGAACGGCGGCGGCGGCCTTCGTCGAGGGCGTGCCCTCGATGCCGAAGGAGTCGACGATGTGCAGACGGCCACCGCGAGCGCGGTCGCTGAGCGAGCCCAGGAGCGCCGCAGCGATCATCTTCTTGGGCGTGCGCTGCGAGTAGTCGCGCGGCTTGGGGCCGTGGACGATGCCACCACCGGTCATGTGCGGCGCACGGATCGAGCCCTGGCGGGCGTTACCCGTGCCCTTCTGCTTGAAGGGCTTGCGGCCGGCGCCGGAGACCTCACCGCGACGCTTGGTCGAGTGCGTGCCCTGGCGAGCCGCCGCGAGCTGCGCGACGACGACCTGGTGGATGAGCGGGATGTTCGTCTTGACGTCGAACAGGGCAGCGGGAAGCTCGACCGAACCGGCCTTCTTTCCGCCGACGCCGTGGACGTCGAGCGCGAGAGTCGAGTCAGCCATGATCAGGCACCCTTCACTGCGTTGCGGACGTAGACGATGCGGCCACGCGCACCGGGGACGGCGCCCTTGACGAGCAGCAGACCCTTCTCGGCGTCGACGGCGTGCACCGTGAGGTTGAGGACGGTCACGCGCTCGCCACCCATACGGCCGGCCATGCGCATGCCCTTGAAGACGCGGCTGGGCGTCGAGGACGCACCGATCGAGCCGGGCTTGCGGTGGTTGCGGTGCGCACCGTGCGAAGCGGAGACACCCTTGAAGTTGTGGCGCTTCATGACACCGGCGGTGCCCTTGCCCTTGCTGGTGCCGACGACGTCGATCCGCTGGCCGGCCTCGAAGGTGGCGTCGACGGTGAGCTCCTGACCGAGTGAGTAGTCAGCGGCATCCGCCGTGCGCACCTCGGTGAGGTGGCGGCGCGGGGTCACGCCCGCGGCCTCGAAGTGGGCCGTCAGCGGCTTGTTCACCTTGCGGGGGTCGATCTGGCCGTAGCCGATCTGCACCGCGTTGTAGCCGTCCTTCTCGGGCGTGCGAACCTGGGTGACCACGTTCGGCGCGACCTCGATGACGGTGACGGGAACGAGCTTGCCGTTCTCGTCCCAGACCTGGGTCATGCCGAGCTTGGTACCCAGCAGACCCTTGGAAACCTTGTTGTTGATGTCAGCCATGTCGACCTCAGAGCTTGATCTCGATGTTGACGTCGGCCGGGAGGTCGAGGCGCATCAGCGAGTCGACGGCCTTGGGCGTCGGGTCGATGATGTCGATCAGACGCTTGTGGGTGCGCATCTCGAAGTGCTCGCGGCTGTCCTTGTACTTGTGGGGCGACCGGATGACGCACACGACGTTCTTCTCGGTCGGAAGGGGCACGGGGCCCACGACAGTCGCGCCCGCACGGGTCACGGTGTCGACGATCTTTCGCGCCGACGTGTCGATGACCTCGTGGTCATACGACTTCAGGCGAATGCGGATCTTCTGTCCCGCCATTGTCTGCTCACTCTCTTTTCTCGCGTCATACCTCTCGGGCATTGGACGCACGTGGCGCGGTTACGCCGGGTACTTCGTCCTCACGGCTCGTGTTGCGAACCGGTGAGGGATGCTGCACCGCTGTTCTGATGTCAGTCCGCTCCCCCGCACGCGTGCGGAACCTGTTCCCAGGTGAGGAGTCGGATGTGGTGTTCTGCTGCCCGCGGCCTAGGACCCTGCACCGGTCCTCACGAGGAGGAGGCGCCGCCTATGCACTGCCCTGGCAGTGATCCCGCAGCGCGCTGGTGCGCACGCAGGAATGTGGAACCTCACTAGTCTACGTGCCGCCCGGGCGTGTCGCAAACTCGGGCGTGTCGCGCATCGTCGAATCGCCCGCACAGCGCGTCTGCCGGGCCGTGAACGACGGAGGGACGGATGCCGCGTGGCATCCGTCCCTCGTTCGGCGAGGTGTTACTCGTTGCCGATCTTCGAGTCGATCGTGCCCCGGACGTCGTCCACGGTGCCGTGGGCCGACTCGGGGGCGACCTTCTTGACGAACTCAGCAGCAGCGTCGAGGACGTTGTCGCTGACCTCCTCGGCCTGATCGGAGTTGAGCGTCTCCTCGATCTTGTCCTTGTTCTTCTCCAGGAAATCCTTGCCCTGGTTCACGAGATCCTCGATGCCCATATGTTCTCCTCCCGCTCGGCGGACACACCGGCGGACGCCGTCGTGCTGGCACCATCATGACGCGAAGGCAGCCTCCGGTCCAGGCCCATCCCACCGGCAACGCGCACTTCTGGGCCGAGCATGCCGAAAGGGCCGGATCCTTTCGGATCCGGCCCTCTCGATGCAGTCTGGAAAGACTTACTTCACGATCTTCGTGACCGTGCCGGCGCCGACGGTGCGGCCACCCTCACGGATCGCGAAGCCGAGGCCCTCTTCCATGGCGATCGGCTGGATCAGCTCGACCGTCATGTCGGTGGTGTCACCGGGCATGACCATCTCGGTGCCCTCGGGCAGCGAGATGACGCCGGTGACGTCGGTGGTGCGGAAGTAGAACTGCGGGCGGTAGTTCGTGTAGAAGGGGTTGTGACGGCCACCCTCCTCCTTGGACAGGATGTACGCCGTGCCCTCGAAGTTGGTGTGCGGCGTGACCGAACCCGGCTTCACGATGACCTGGCCGCGCTCGACGTCGTCACGCTTGGTGCCGCGCAGGAGCAGACCACAGTTCTCGCCGGCCCAGGCCTCGTCGAGCTGCTTGTGGAACATCTCGATACCGGTGACGATCGTCTTCTGCGTCGGGCGCAGACCCACGATCTCGATCTCCGAGTTGATCGCCAGGGTGCCACGCTCGGCGCGACCCGTGACGACCGTGCCACGGCCGGTGATGGTGAAGACGTCCTCGACGGGCATGAGGAACGGCTTGTCCTTGTCACGCACCGGGTCGGGGATGGACTCGTCGACGGCCTCCATGAGGTCGAGGATCGCCTGCGTCCACTTCTCGTCGCCCTCGAGAGCCTTAAGGCCCGAGACGCGGACGACGGGAGCGTTGTCGCCGTCGAAGTCCTGCGACGAGAGCAGCTCGCGAACCTCGAGCTCGACGAGCTCCAGGATCTCCTCGTCGTCGACCATGTCCGACTTGTTCAGCGCGACGAGCAGGTAGGGCACGCCGACCTGCTTGGCGAGCAGCACGTGCTCGCGCGTCTGCGCCATCGGACCGTCGGTGGCGGCGACCACGAGGATCGCGCCGTCCATTTGAGCGGCACCGGTGATCATGTTCTTGATGTAGTCGGCGTGACCCGGGGCGTCGACGTGAGCGTAGTGACGCTTCGGGGTCTCGTACTCGACGTGCGAGATGTTGATCGTGATGCCGCGCTGACGCTCCTCGGGAGCCGAGTCGATCGACGCGAAGTCGCGCTGGACGTTGGTCGCGGACGGGAACTTGTCAGCGAGCACCTTCGAGATCGCCGCGGTGAGCGTCGTCTTGCCGTGGTCGACGTGACCGATCGTTCCGATGTTCACGTGCGGCTTGGTCCGCTCGAACTTGGCCTTAGCCACTGGGTCCTCCTCAGGACGGTCGTTGTAGAGCTCCGGGCGCTGGATTGCGACCGGCGTTCTACGGGGATGTTGTCAGTGTAGTTGACGGTTCTGTATTCAGTTTGGGTGGATGCCGGGAGCGCAGGCCCCCGGCATCCGAGCAGGGAAAGGGTTACTCGCCCTTGGTCTTCTGGACGATCTCGTCGGCGACGGCCTTGGGGACCTCGGCGTACGAGTCGAACTCCATCGAGTAGACCGCGCGGCCCGAGGTCTTCGAGCGCAGGTCGCCGATGTAGCCGAACATCTCGGACAGCGGGACGAGCGCACGGACGACCTTCACGCCGGCGGCGTCTTCCATGGACTGGATCTGGCCACGGCGGCTGTTGAGGTCGCCGATGACGTCACCCATGTACTCCTCGGGAGTACGGACCTCGACGCTCATGAGCGGCTCGAGGATGGCGGGGTTCGCCTTGCGGACGGCCTCCTTGAAGCCCATCGAGCCGGCGATCTTGAACGCCATCTCGGACGAGTCGACGTCGTGCGACGCACCGTCGAGCAGGATCGCCTTCACGCCCACCATGGGGTAGCCGGCGAGCACGCCGACGTTCATGGCGTCCTGGAAGCCCTGGTTGGTCGGCTCGATGTACTCGCGCGGGATGCGGCCACCGGTGACCTTGTTCTCGAACTCGTACGTCTTGTCGGCCGTGACCTCGAGGGGCTCGAGCGCGAACTGGATCTTCGCGAACTGACCCGAACCACCGGTCTGCTTCTTGTGCGTGTAGTCGTGACGCTCGACCGTCTTGCGGATGGTCTCGCGGTACGCCACCTGCGGCTTGCCGACGTTCGCCTCGACGCGGAACTCGCGCTTCATGCGGTCGACGAGGATGTCGAGGTGCAGCTCGCCCATGCCCTTGATGACGGTCTGACCTGTCTCGGGGTTGAGCTCGGTGCGGAACGTCGGGTCTTCCTCGGCGAGCTTCTGGATGGCGACACCCAGCTTCTCCTGGTCGGCCTTCGTCTTGGGCTCGATCGCGACCTCGATGACGGGCTCGGGGAACGTCATCGACTCGAGGACGACCGGCTCGTTCGGGTCGGCCAGGGTGTCACCGGTGGTGGTGTCCTTCAGGCCGATCACGGCGTAGATGTTGCCCGCGGTGACCGAGTCGACCGGGTTCTCCTTGTTGGCGTGCATCTGGAAGATCTTCCCGATGCGCTCCTTCTTGCCCTTGGTCGAGTTGATGACCTGCGCGCCGGAGTCGAGGTGACCCGAGTAGACGCGGATGTAGGTGAGGCGACCGAAGAAGGGGTGCACCGCGACCTTGAAGGCCAGCGCGGCGAACGGGTCGTTGGCGTCGGGGTGACGCTCGATGACCTTCTCCTCGTCCTTCGGGTCGTGCGCCTCGATGGCGGGCACGTCGAGGGGCGACGGGAGGAAGTCGACGACCGCGTCGAGCATGGGCTGCACGCCGCGGTTCTTGAACGCGGAGCCGCACAGGACGGGGTAGAGCTCACCGGAGACGGTCATCTTGCGGATGGCGCCCTTGATCTCGGCGATCGAGAGCTCCTCACCGCCGAAGTACTTCTCCAGCAGGGTCTCGTCGCTCTCGGCGACCGTCTCGAGCAGCTTCTCGCGGTACTCGGCGGCACGGTCGGCGAGGTCGGCCGGGATCTCCTGGATCTCGTACTTCGCGCCCATGGTCACGTCACCCTTGGCATCGCCGGGCCACACCAGTGCGCGCATCTCGACGAGGTCGATGACGCCGATGAAGTCGTTCTCGGCGCCGATCGGCAGCTGGAGGACGAGCGGCTTCGCGCCGAGACGGTTGATGATCGTGTCGACCGTGAAGTAGAAGTCGGCACCGAGCTTGTCCATCTTGTTGACGAAGCAGATGCGCGGGACGTCGTACTTGTCGGCCTGACGCCAGACGGTCTCGGACTGGGGCTCGACGCCCTCCTTGCCGTCGAAGACGGCGACCGCGCCGTCGAGCACGCGGAGCGAGCGCTCGACCTCGACCGTGAAGTCGACGTGGCCGGGGGTGTCGATGATGTTGATCTGGTTCTTGTTCCAGAAGCAGGTCACGGCGGCAGACGTGATCGTGATGCCGCGCTCCTTCTCCTGCTCCATCCAGTCGGTCGTCGAGGCACCGTCGTGCGTCTCACCGAGCTTGTGGTTGACGCCCGTGTAGAACAGGATGCGCTCGGTCGTCGTCGTCTTGCCGGCATCGATGTGCGCCATGATGCCGATGTTGCGGACCTTGTTGAGGTCGGTGAGCACTTCTTGTGCCACGGGGATGTCCTTTATCTGGAGGTTCGGGTGGGGCGTTTCGACTCGCGGCTTCGCCGCTCGCTCAACGACCGGTACTTCGGTCGTTGAGCGAGCGAAGCGAGTCGAAACGGATTACCAGCGGTAGTGCGCGAAGGCGCGGTTCGACTCGGCCATCTTGTGGGTGTCTTCACGGCGCTTGACCGCGGCACCGAGGCCGTTCGAGGCGTCGAGGATCTCGTTCTGCAGACGCTCGGTCATCGTCTTCTCACGACGGCCCTTCGCGTAGCTGACGAGCCAGCGCAGCGCGAGCGTGTTCGCGCGGTGCGGCTTGACCTCGACGGGCACCTGGTAGGTCGAACCGCCGACGCGGCGGCTCTTGACCTCGAGGGTGGGACGGACGTTGTCGAGCGCCTTCTTGAGCGTCGCGACGGCATCCTGGCCGTTCTTGGCCTCGACGCCCTTGAGGGCGTTGTAGACGATCGACTCGGCGAGCGACTTCTTGCCGTCGACGAGGATCTTGTTCACCAGCTGGGTGACGATCGGAGCACCGTAGACCGGGTCGTTGACGACGATGCGGCGGGGTGCGGGTCCCTTGCGAGGCATCTGACTCAGCCCTTCTTGGCGCCGTAGCGACTACGGGCCTGCTTGCGGTTCTTGACGGCCTGGGTGTCCAGGGCGCCGCGGACGATCTTGTAGCGCACACCGGGGAGGTCCTTCACACGACCGCCGCGGACGAGCACCAACGAGTGCTCCTGCAGGTTGTGACCCTCGCCGGGGATGTACGCGGTGACCTCGGTGCCGTTGCGAAGCTTGACACGGGCGACCTTGCGCATCGCCGAGTTCGGCTTCTTGGGCGTGGTCGTGTACACGCGGGTGCAGACACCCGCCTGCTGCGGGTTCGCCTTCAGGGCGGGCGCCTTGGTCTTCGAGACCTTGGGCGAGCGACCCTTGCGAACCAACTGCTGAATGGTTGGCACGTTCTCTCCTTGTTGAGCTGTGCGGGCCTTCGGTCCGCACAGGTGCTGCACGGTGACAGCGTTCGTGGTTTCACCACAGATCCACCGGCACGACGCGAGAGCGTCGAACGTGTAAGTGGTGGATATGCCGTGGGGGCGCCCTGTTCGCAGGACGATCCCTGATGTGCGACGCTCCCTGCCCTGTCCGCACCGTTGGCGCGACGCAGGGCGCGCGAGAGCGCACACCCGGTCAATGATACGCCGTATTACAAACGGCGGCAAACGCGGATGCCACGCGGGATACCGGAGAGGATGCCGTGGGCGTCGCCGCGGTCAGCCCTGGAGTTCCGCTCGCAACGAGGTCGCCGGCTCACCGGGTTCCGCAGCCCACGAGGCCGCCGAGACGATCGCGTCGAACAGCTCCACCATCACCGGCTCGAGGTCGACCAGCGCGGTCGTGAAACTCACGAGCACGGCATCGGGGCGGCCCGGCCGCGTGAGCCAGTAGTCCACCGTGGTCGCGCCGAGATCGTCGTCGTCCACGGGGGCGCGTCGCCGCGTCGTCCGGAGCACGAGACCGTCGCCGCGATCGAAGACGGCACCGCCTGCGGCGGCGAACGCGTCCCAGTGATCGCCCGCCTCTGCAGCCGAGGACGCGCCGCCGGCGAGAACGCGCACGAGCGCGTCGGCGACGGCCGGCGGCTCGGTGGCGGTGCCGAGGGGCAGCGCCGGGTGATACTCCGCGACCGTGGCGGCGAGACCGACGCCGCCGGGCACCGTGAGCGACAGCTGGAACTGCGCGGCACCGGCATCCCGGGCCCGGCGCGCTGCGGTCCGCAGACGCTCCCGCTGCTGGGCGCGGAAGACCGCCTGGTCGTCGCGACGACCGAAGTGTTCGCGCACGAACGAGGCGACGTCCTCGTCGATCGCGGCGTCCTCCCCCAGCGGCACGGGGTGCCAATCGCCGGGGAGGGTGAGTTCCAGCGCGGGACGGCGGCTCATCCGGCGGCGACCTCCGCGAGCTCGGATGCCGTCAGCGACAGCGTCGAGCCGAGGTACGTTCCCTGGGAGAACGGGATGCCGTCGCGGTAGCGCGAGAGGGTCAGCACGATGAGGTCGGACGGCTCGCTCTCGTCGGGCGCCGTCACCTCGAACTCGTACGTCGCGTAGTCGCCAGGGTCGGCGGCGACCGCCCGCACCGCTTCGTGAAGCACCTCGCCGAGGCGTGCGAGTCCGCTCTCGTCGAGGGTGAGGGCGATGCGCGCGGCGAACGATCCCGGCGTACCCGTGTTGAAGGCGCCGACGTCGGCCGACGCGACGCCGGGGATCTCCTCGATCGCCGCCGTCACGGCTGCTTTGTCCATGTCCGGTTCTCCTTCGGGTGTCGTCGGGGTCGGTGACGCGGCGCACGCGACCAGGACGAGCGCGCACAGCGCCGCGACGAGCACCGCGGCCGCGCGGCGGATCTCTCGTAGGGGCATGGCGCCCTCCCGTCTCTCTCGTCCCATTCTGTCGGCCCTTGCCTCAGTCGCCGCGCGTGTACGCGTAGTCGTGCGTTCCGATCCGGTTGCCGTCTTCGTCGCGCGTCGCCGGCGTGCCGAAGTAGTCCGAGATCTGCACGCCGTCCTGGGCGTTCGGATCATCCGCGAGGAAGTCGCGGCCCGCCTGGCTCCCGCCCTGCGTCACCTGCGCGTCGACGGTCGACTGGTACTGCTTCGCGTTGTGGCCCAACCCCTCGCCCGGGTTGGGTGCCGGCACGTCGATCTTGTAGCGGTTGGGATCGTCCGAGTGGTCGGCGGCGTAGGGGTTCTCGGTGCGCGGCACGGGATCGGTCGAATGCGACACGTCGAGCACGCGTGTCGAGTGCGGGATGTCCAGGTCGTCCACCGACGAGCCGGCGACGGCGATGGCATCCACGCGGTACGTGCTGGAGAACTCGGGGTCGGCGGCGAGGTTCCCCGCCGTGATGCCGCCGAGACTCCAGCCGGCGAGCATGACGTGGTCTCCGGGTTGGATGCCGGCGCGCTTCATCGCGTCGATGACCATCTTCTCCAGCTGTGTCTGCTGAGCCTGGTTCATCTTGGCGACGACGTCGCTGGTCACGTCGTTCCCGCTGGTTCCCCCGGGCGTCCACTGCTGCGTCGAGGGGATGTGCACACGGTAGATGATCTGACCGTCGGGGCCGACGAACGGGATGATCCGCACGACCGACTCGTGGTTGACGGAATCGTCGTCGGGGTCGAGGTGCCCCGCTTCGTCGATCGCCATGAGGTCGTCGAACATCGTCGACAGCGACTCGTCCTGACGGCGCGGCTGCGCCTCGGCATCGACGAACTCCGGCGTGCCGGTCTCCTGCAGCGACGCGAGCGCGATGACGGCCCACAGCTCGGGGAACGCCGTGAGCAGCGCGGGGATCGCCGCCTGCACGAGCGCCTGCATCGGGTCCATGCCGCGCAGCAGATTGATCGCGAGGAGCCACGAGAACCCGACGACGAACACGAACAGGCCCACCAGCACCCGCGCGACCAGGATCACAAGCACCGCGAGGGCGGCGAGCACGAGCCCCAGCACCAGCAGGGCGGCGACGACGAGGAGCACGAGGGCGGCGGCCACGACGAGTACGAGCACGGCGAGCGCGACGATCGCGAGCGCCAGCGCGACGAGGATCACGAGGCCCAGGAGCAGCACCGCCGCGAGCACGGCGAGCACGGTCACGATGAGCGTGACGATCGCCTCCAGCACCGCGACGATCGCGTCGACGATCGCCTCCAGCGCATCCGCCAGGAAGTCGACGATGTCGTGGAACACGCCGGACACGTCGTCCCAGAAGGAGTCGTTGAGCGAACTGCCCTCGACGACGTCACGGATGCGGTCCATGGCGGCGCGAGCGGCGCGATCGCGATCGGCGACCGCATCGTCGTAGCGTCGCCGCGCGGCGGTGGCAGCGGCCTCGGCATCCGCGGCATCGGATCCGGCACCGCGCAGCAGGCGGTCGAGGCCGGAGAGTTCGTCGGCGCCGTCGCCGCCGGACGCGGCGGTGGTCGAGGTGCGCAGCAGCGTGGAGCGCTCGGATCGCAGCGAGCGCGAACGCGTCTGGGCCGCCGCGCGATCGGTGGCCGCGGCATCGTGGTCGGCGATGGCGCGCGCAGCGCGCTCCTGCGCGTCGGCGAGCGCCGCCGCGTAGTCGAGGAGCGCCTCACCCGTCTCGCCGTAGCGGCTCTCGGCCGCATCGATCTCGCTCGCGAGATGCTCCGCGTCGCCGCGCACGCGATCGATCGCGACACTCACCATGGCGCCCGGGCGGGAGATGTCCTGCAGAGTGGAGACGGCGATGCGGATGGCGGCGGCCGTCTCGCGATAGCGCTGTCCGGTGCTGCGGAGGACGACCGGGTCGCCGTCGAGCTGCTCCATCAGCGCTCCCCTGCCGCCGAGCCGAGTTCCAGGTCGATCTGCGTGAACGCCGTGCGGATGTCCTCCAGCACGCCGCCCAGGGTGCCCAGCGCCTCGGCCATCCCCCGGCGCCGGTCGTCCCACGTCGAGGCGAATCGCCGCACGGTGTCGGCCAGGTCGTCGTGCCCGCAGGCATCCGCGGCTCGTCGGGCCGAGTCGTCCGACGCGTCGAACGTGCGACGGATGCGCTCAGCGCGACTCGCGGTCGCGGCGATCTCGCCGAGGTCGAGTCGGACCATGTCAGCCATCGGATGCCTCGCGGTTCGGAACGGGAAGGGACGGGGATGCCGCGGCCGGCGGCAGAAATGCGTCGGTCGCGGCGGCGGCACCCTCCAGGGGCGCCGCCCGCCGCGACCGGAGGACGTCAGTTGCCGGCGAGTGCCTGGTCGGTGTCCTTGATCGCCTGCTGCATCTTGCGCAGCGACTCACCCATGTCCGAGATGCCCTCGATGGCCTTCTCCAGACCGGTGGTGAGCTCGTTGTACCCCTCACCGAACTTGCCCGACGCGTGCTGCGTCTTGAAGTCATCGCCCAGCAACCGGTCCACATCGCTCTTCAGACGACGAAGAATGTCACCGATCTCCTCACGACCCGAGTCGAGCTTCCCCGACATCGCTTCCATCTCGCCGTACGAAGCCTTGAAATCAGCCATCGATCCATCTCCCTTTCAGAATCACCGGACCTCCCGGCACACCCCCAGGCTACGAGACGCCCTCCGGGGAGCCAATGGGGAGAACTCCCCGATCCGCCACGGTCGGCGCGGGGACCCGCGGTCCGCCACCTCCTGCGACGCCACCTAGCTCCCCTGCGCGGCATCATGAAGTGGAAGCCGATCAGCCGCCGTCACGGGAGCAGCCCTCCGGTTCTGCGCGATCGTTCATGCTCGCCGCCCTTCGCGAGGAGGGCGATGACGAGCACGCCGATGCTGAACAGCGACAGGGGCACGGCGACCCAATGAAGACCGAGGAACAATCCATCCCCCGACGGCATAGGCATGACTCCCGTCTCCGCCGGAAACAGCCCCGAGAAGAGCACAGTCGCGCCGCCCGCGGCGAAAGCCTGAGAAATGGCGCCCAGCAAACGCGGTGCCATCGCGGCTGGCGTGAGGACGCTCATGGGCATCACGACGGCCGCGCCGACCACAGCGAGCGCGACGGGCAGCCACCCCGGCACCGTGAACACCGGCCACGCCCACAGCTGCGGCCAGGCTTCGTTCTGCATCGGAGCCACGCGCCCACCGACGAACAGGAGCGATCCTGCGATGAACGCGACCAGGAGTCCCGCCAGCGCCACTTGCGAGCTCGTGAAGATCAGCCAGAGCACGTTCGCCCGGTTGAGTTGCCGGCGAGTCATGCGCCCCCCGTGCGACGACGGTCCTTGACCAGCAGGTAAACGGCGATCACCGCGGCAGCGCCAAACATCAGCGCGCACCCCACCCGAGGGAGAAGCACAGCAGCTCGCCGACGTAGGTGTCCACTCCGATCAGCGCGCACCGGCGTGCACCCAGCGCATGGTTCCCATCATCAGGTCGCCGACGCGCACGAGCGTCTCCGCGAGCGCGAGGGTCTGCGGATCGTCGGCGGCGAGGGCCGTGAAGTGGAAGTACAGCGCGCGGCGCGCTCCCGGCTCGGCGGTCGGCACCAGATAGTGCGAGGAGCGTCCCGCCAAGACCGCGCCGTCGTCGCCGGTGCGGCCCGAACCTCGCCAGACCCACATGGGCGTCTCGGTGAAGTCGGCATCGCCCACAGCGGAGCCGCGGGCCAGGCGAGCCAGCGCCATCTCCCACGTCGTCGTGTCGGGCAGGACGAAGGGGGAAACCAGCATCACCGCGGGGAGCGGAATGCCGTCGGCCAGCGGCGCGAGGTACGCCCGGAACGCGCCTGACTCGCGCACGGCGCCGCGGTAACGGACGAGCATCGCGCGGAAGGCAAGAACCAGATCCGGTCGCCCGGACGCCTTCAGCTGGGCGACCACCGGCGCGACCGTCACGTCGTCCGCGAGTGCGGCAGCGGGAATGCGCCGCCAACCCGGAGGGCACAACAGGGTATATGGCGTCGCGGCAGTGACGGGCTCTCCCCCAAGCTCTTCGCGCAGCGAGTTCATCGTCGACGCTCCTTCCACTCCGGCACCGCGGTCCTGCGAAGCGCGGCGCGCTCCTCCCGCTCGGTGATGTACATCGTGCCGCGAAGCTTGGCGAGGACGGCCGCGCGAGCCTGCTCCAGCCCCTCCCGGTCGGACGCGAGCGCCGCCGGGCCGACCGCGGCCCACCACGCGTCGAGCGCGGCCAGCACTTCCCCGGCATCCGCCTCGTCGATGAGGTCCCCGGTCAGCCGGCCCACGCCCGACTGCGTGCCGCTGCGGTCGGCGCGCAGGCCCCTTCGCCAGAGGACGAGGGCGGCTACGCCGGCCGCCGCGAACAGGAGGAGTCCGGCGATCACCGGCAGCGGCTGGTAGCGGTCCACCTCGCCCCAGCGCAGGACGACGACGGATGCCGCGAACAGCAGCCAGAGGACGGCGAAGAACAGGTGGATGCGCGCCGGGAGATGCCCGCCCCACAGCGACCCGTTCGCCCGCAGCGGCTCGAGCCAGAAGAGGAGTCCGGCGGACAGCACCGCCAGTGCGCCCGCGAGCAGCGCGCCCTCCTGGAGCGTGAATGCGGCGCTGCCCGTCCGCGGCGAGATCGCGATGACGGCAACGGCCGCGGCGCCGAGGAGGAAGGCGACGACGAAGAGAACCCGATGCAGGGTGGTGGCGCTGCGCACCGGGGTCGCGTCGGGCCGACGACGCGCGTTGGCGGCTCGCACCGCCGCGGTGCGCGCGTCCTCGCGAGCGCGCGCGGCGCGCGGGTCGGATGCCAGGAGCGCGATCCGCCATGCATCGTCGACGGCCGATTCAGCGTCGCGGTAGTCGGCATCCTCGACGAGGGCGTCGATACGGTCGAGCACCCGCCCCTGTGGCGCGCTCACCGGGCGGCTGCTTCGGCGGGATCGATGGCGGCGAAGAGCGCGTCCGCGTCGGCGAGGCGGCTCTCGAGCTGGTTCGCGTCGAAGTCGGTCGAGACCGCATAGACCACCCAGCCGTCGGCGGCGCCGATCCATTCGGCCTTCGGGACGATCATCGGCTCCGCGTCGGGCGAGGGCAGGGTCGCCTGGATGCTGAGGCGGCGCACGGCCGTCGGCATCCCCTCCGCCGCGACGGGCTCGACGACGGGCGGGACGACCGTGAAGCCGAGGTCGGGCAGGAGGTCCGCCGGCGCGGTGGCGTCGTCATCGCGCGCCTGGACGAAGACATCCACGAACCCCGTGGGTGCGCCGTCGGCGGGATAGTGCCAGAAGCGGAGCGACACGTGCGCCGCGGGGAAGAGCGCGATCGCGAGCGCTTCGGCGGCGACGGCATCCCGCAGCACCTCCGCATCGGGACGGCCGCGGGTCGCCTCCTCGGCCAGCCAGCCCGACCATTCGCCGGCATCCGCCCACGGGGTGTCGACGTAGTCGAGCGGGATGTGGATCCAGCGGTCGGCGTCGTAGGCGACGCTCATCGGAGTTCCGGGCATGCTTCCATCCTGTCGCGGCAGGCGACGCCGGTGGGGCGAACGGGGGACCGGCGGTCAACCTATCGACCGAACGGGTTGGGGACGACGTCCGGCATGTCGGGGAGAGGCACACCGACGCCCTGCAGGGACTGGTACCCGCCGTACCCGAGGTTCCACACGTTCGTGCCCTGCATCAGTGCGCCGGGGCCGTCGACGCCGGAGAGCCAGTTGCGCGTCGCGTTCCCCGCCCGGCCGCCCGGCCACGCCGAGGCGAGACGGTCGGCCATCGTGGCCGCCTGGCCGTCGAGCTGCGTGCCGCCCTCGCGAATGGCGTTCCACGCGTTGCGGCCCCAGCTGTTCTGGACGACGCGGAAGAAGTCGTCGGCGATGCCGGCGGCGCGCGCTTCGCGGGCCGCGCGTCCGCCGTAGCGGCCGCCGGCGCCCGCGATGCTCCGCAGGTCGTAGGCGATCGCGTTGCGGCCGACGCCGAGCGTGCCGCGGGTGGCTCCCCCGAGGCCGGAGGCCGCCCGCAACGATCCCAGCATGCCCTGGCCGCCCTTGAGGGCCTTGCCGAAGGCGCCGAGGAACGGCACGACCCCGATGAGGTCGAAGACGATGTCGCTCATGCTCACCCGCTTGGACCCGGCGATCATCATCGTCAGGTGGGCGGCGAGGGCGACGAAGCTCGCGATCGCGGCGATGGCGAGCAGCACGCCCGCGATGGGGCCGGAGATGATGATGGCGGCGATGACGGCGATCGTGCCGATGACGGTCGCAACCGTCGCGAGGCCGTCGAGGAGGTCCTCCCACCAGGTGTCGTTGATGCCGGAGGCGTCGCACGCGTTCTTCACGCCCGTGACGGCCGCCTCGTAGGCCTTCTCCCACTCGTCATATCCGGTCTCGAACGACTGCCAGAGATCCTCGAGCGCGCCGGCGGCGGTGGTCGAGGCGGTGCGGGCGGTGGAGACGCCGGATCCCGCCGCGCGACGGTCGGCGTCGGTCGGCTCGTCCTCCCACGGCCAGGTGTGGTCGAGGTCGTCGGCGGCATTCTGCGCGCGGCGGAGCTCCTCGGCGGCTTCCTGCGCGGCTTCGTGCGCGTTTCGGATCGGCTGGACGAGCGGGTCGACCGTGGTCCGCTGCGCCTTCCGCAGGGCACTCGCGTAGGTGACGAGGACGGGGCCCGTGTCGCTGTAGCGGGAAGCCACCTTGTGCAGCTCGCCCGCGAGCTCGCCGGCCGACTCGCGGATGGCGTCCAGCCCTTCGGCCTTGTACTTCGTGCTCGCCGCGAGCTTGTCGAGCTCCTCGGCGGTCCACTCCATCTGCGAGCCGATGCGCGTGTATCGCTGACCGGCCGAGGAGATGGTCTCGGGGTTCCCTTCGATCGTCTCGAGCGGGAAATGGCGCGTGGGCGAGACCAGGTATCCGTAAGTCATGGGTGATCCTCTGTCAGCGTTCGTCGGTGGCCAGGTTGCGGTCGAGCTCTTCGATGTTGGCGATGAAGTCGGACAGGTGCGTGTGCACGTTGTCGAGCGACTCCTGGACGACCTCGCGGTTGCCGTTCCACCCCGACTCGAAGTCGCCGACACGGCCGCGCAGGCGTCCGTCGCCCGTCGGACGGCCCACCGCGTCCTCGACGTCGTCGGTCGCCCCGCCAAGCTCCTCGAACTCGGTCACGAAGTGGCCGAGCCGTTCGGTCATCAGCTTCAGATCGTCGAGGTCGACATCGATCTCGTCACCAGCCATCACGCTCTCCACTCATGCGTGGGTTCGTGCCCGGCGACCTCGGCCTCGGGCTCGTACCTCAGCGTCAGTTGCCGGCGAGTGCCTGGTCGGTGTCCTTGATCGCCTGCTGCATCTTGCGCAGCGACTCACCCATGTCCGAGATGCCCTCGATGGCCTTCTCCAGACCGGTCGTCAGCTCGTTGTACCCCTCACCGAACTTGCCCGACGCGTGCTGCGTCTTGAAGTCATCGCCCAGCAACCGGTCCACATCGCTCTTCAGACGACGAAGAATGTCACCGATCTCCTCACGACCCGAGTCGAGCTTCCCCGACATCGCTTCCATCTCGCCGTACGAAGCCTTGAAATCCACCATCGATCCATCTCCCCGCTCTCACGCGCGCCGGACCACCCGGCGCACCCAGGGTAGGAAGCCCGCGGAGGGCCGTCCGGCGGGCAGCGGGGCGCAACCACGTATCGACGGCGACGGGCCCGCCGAAATCACCGGGATGTTGCCGCCGTGACTGCCCGTCGCGGGTGAGCGTCCGTGGCGGATGCCGGATCAGTCCGCAAGCGGGAGCTGCACCGTGACGAAGCGGCCGTTCTCGACGAACAGACCGCGTCCGACGGGGAACTCGTGCCGCTGCACCTTGGGGAACGGCACCTTGAACAGCGACTCGCCGTCGTAGCTCTCCGGACGTAGCGCGATGCCGTGACGGCCGGCCTTGAGCTCGCCGATGAGGCCGTAGCCGCTCGAGAGCTGCGTGACGTCGCCGTCGGCGATCAGCAGATGGTCGCTCCGGTTGATCGCCTGGAAGAGCTCCTTCAGCGGCCTCTCGGCATCCGTGTCGCCGAACTCCGTCACGTTCTCGACGACGATGACGATCCGCGTGGGGATGCTCTCGTCGGCCACGACGTCCTTCAGCTCCTTCGCGAGCGCCCGCACGTCTTCGATGCCCGACGCGGCTCGGCGCCACGCCCGCGCGTCGCGGAGTGCTGCCCGTCGCCCGCCGATGTGGAAGAGCTCGACCTTGGGGTCGAACCGCTCCATGGCGGCGACGATCGCCCGCAGCGCCGTCGTCTTCCCCGACTGGGGCGGACCTGCGACGACGAACGTGCCCACGGGCTCGAACCCCTTCGGGCCGAGCGTGTCGTCACCGACACCCAGCACGGGCAGGTCGTCGATGCGGTCGGGAAGATCGGCGGGAGCGAGCTCGGTCGGGAGCGAGCCGATGTTGCGCGCCTCGACGGCTCCCCTCGCACGGAGATCGCGTGCGAACTCGGCGCTCGCCGCGTTCTGCTCCGCGACGTTGGTCGTGCCGCCGATGACGGCCATCTGGGTCTCCAGGCCGTCGACGATGGCGCGGCCGGGTGCGCTCCGCTCGCTCAGGACGTCCTTGGCGACGCCCAGGATGGCGTACGCCCCCTCGTCGGACATGCGCAGCACGACCCGCTTGGTGACGTTCGCGCTCACCGCAGTGGGAACGGCGCCGTAGCGGTCGGCGGTGGCGACCACGTGGATGCCGAGGGGCCTGCCCTCGCCGAGGATCCGCATGAAGATCGCGTAGAAGGGGGCCCGAGCCGAGACGGTCTCCCAGTCCTGCTTGAAGACGCCGAAGCCGTCGAGCAGCAGCACGATGCGAGGCTCCTGCAGGTCGCCGGTGATCGTGCGGTATTCGGAGAGGGTGGCGGCTCCCGCTTCGGAGAACCGCTTCGCGCGGTCGTCGAGCATGCTGCGGAGGGTGCGCAGCAGTCGTTGCACCCGCTCGACGTCGTCGCCGGAGACGACGGACCCGACGTGCGGCATGACCTCCAGCGAACGCAGCGCACCCGTGCCGAAGTCGATGCCGTAGACGGCGGCGCGGCCGGCTTCGGGGCGCGCACCCGCGGCGATGCCGATGGAGCGGAGCGCAACGGACTTGCCCGCGCCGCTCGTGCCGTACACGAGGAGGTGGCCGTCGGCGTCGGGAACGAACGTGACCGCTTCCTGGAGCTGGCGCTGCGGGATGTCGGCGAGACCGAGAGGGATGCGGCTGTCGCCTTCCAGGGGAAGGTCGCGCAGGTCGATCGTCGTCGCCAGATCGTCGAGCCAGGGACGCCGGGGCTGCGGAAGGCCGGCCTCGGCGGTCGCGGCGACGAGGTTCGCCACGAGTCGCTTCTGGTCGTTCGGTCCGAGATCCTCGTCGTGCGTGTCGCTCTCCTTGCGATCGTCGTCGTTCTCCCACAGGGTGACCGAGCCGAAGCGCAGCTCGGCGACCCGCACCTGCGCGCGGTCGGGGTCGTCCGTGGTCCAGCCGCCCGCGTAGGCCGACTGGAAGGGCACGAGTCGCCCGGGGCCCGTCTTCGCGATGCCGCGGCCCGGGATGGACGGATCGAACGTGGATGCCACGACATCGCCGACCACGTCGTTCGAGTCCGAGGCATCCGCCATGCGCAGCGCCACGCGCAGGTTGGTGTTCGCGCGCAGGTTGTCCTTGATGACGCCGGCGGGACGCTGCGTGGCCATGATCAGGTGGATGCCGAGCGAGCGGCCCCGCTGGGCGATGTCGACGACACCGTCGACGAACTCGGGCACCTCGGTCGCGAGCGCCGCGAACTCGTCGATCACGAGGACGAGCGCGGGTGGGGTATCGGGGTCCTGGCGCTTCTCCAGCTCGAGGAGGTCTTTGGCCTTCTTGCGGTTGAAGAGGTGCTCGCGGTGGTGGAGCTCGGCCCGCAAGCTCGTGAGTGCCCGGCGCACGAGGTGAGGGCTCAGGTCGGTCACGAGCCCGACGCAGTGCGGCAGTTCGACGCAGTCGGCGAAGGCGGAGCCGCCCTTGTAGTCGACGAAGAGGAACGTCACGCGGTCGGGACTGTATTCGGCCGCCATGCCGAGCACCCACGCCTGCAGGAACTCGCTCTTGCCGGACCCGGTCGTGCCGCCGACGAGCGCGTGCGGACCCTGCGTGCGCAGGTCGAGCGACATCGCGTCGGGGCTCCCTTGGCCGATGTACGCCTTCAGCGTGCCCGCGCGCTTCAGGCGCGGCCGCGGCGTGCGGGAACGGTCGATGATGGACGCGTTCTGCCGCCAGCGCTCGAGCACGGCCGAGGTCTCGGCGGCGCGCTCGGTTCCCACGAGCCGCAGCAGCGACACGCTCTGCGGCAGGTCGGAGGAGTCGGGGGCGACGGAGCTGGAGTCCACGACCGGCGCGAGGCGCTTCGCGAAGTGCTCCGCGTACTCGCGGGAGACCCCCTCGACCGTGACGTCGTCGATGCGCTCCCCCGAGCGCACCCAGCCGACCGAAGCATTGTCGAGCCCGTCGGTGACGTCGAGGTAGGTGCGGCAGGCCGCCGGCAGCGACTCGACGGTCGGGGCGACGAAGATCGTGTAGACACCGGCATCCGGTCCGCGCTCGATGAGCTGCGTCAGGCGCGCACGGTCGACGGGGGCGTCGTTGGTGACGATGAGGACGAGAGCCACGTCGCCGGCCGTCTTGGAGGTCTGGCCCGGACGCTCGCCGACGTGCTTGCCGGCCTCCATCGACATGTCGGCCACGGCGAGCGGTCCGCGATGCGACGGCGAACCCGAGAGGCGTTCGAGGATCGCCTCCTCCAGGGCGTTCAGCAACACCGTGCCGGCGGACTGGCTGTCGGCCAGCGCGATCTCCGCGAACGGCGACTGCGGGCTGGTCGTGTGCGGCAGCCACTTCATCCACTCGACGTCGGGCGTCCACGCGGGGTCGACGATCGCCGCGGTGATCACCTCGTTCGGAGCGTGGAGTCCGAACAGCTGCACGCTGAGCCCTCGGAGGACATCGCCCACCGGCTGGCGGGGACCGGCGAGGCCGATCGCGCCCGCGGACGGCAGCAGCTCGATGAGCGGCACGTCCTCGATGCGGGCGAAGCGCTGCCCCACCGCGGTGACCTGATCGGCGTACTGCGCGATGCCGCGCTGGTCGTTGACCTCTTTGATCGTGTTCCGGCTGGCTGCGGTGCCCGACCCCAGTCGAAGCGACAGGAAGTTCCAGTGCTCGGGGCGCCGGGTCCACAGGAGCGGTCCGAGGCGCATCGCCTGCTCGTACACCGTCGCCGTCGGCGGCGCCTCTTCGCGGCGTCGCTCCCGTTCGACGATCTCCTCGGCCGCCATGGCGTCTTCGAGCTCGTCGAGCTGCCGCTCGAACGTCTCGATCTCCTGTCGCAGCTTCTTGCCCTGCTGCGTGCGCTGGCCGATGAAGTTCCCGAGCATCATGAGCGGTGCCATGACGATGATCAGGAGCGACGACGATCGTCCGGTGAAGGCGAACATCGCGAAGCCGAGCAGGACGGGCGCGGCGATCATGGGCCACGGGAAGATGCGCGGGTCGGCCTCCGCGGGGATCATCGGATGCCGGTGCTCTTTGCCCGGATACCGCTTCTCGACGCGGGGCGACCGGTTGAACAGCAGCGTGCCGCCCCGCTCCAGCACGCGGTCGTCGTCGGCGCCGGGAGCCGTCTCGGTCTTCACGAACGTGACGTCGGTCGCGCCGATCGTGATGACCTGCCCCGGGAGCACGCGGACGCGCTGGACGAGTCCGCCGTCGACGAGCAGCCCGTTGGCGGAGTTCAGATCGATGACCTCGATCTCCTGGTCGATCTCGATGCGCGCATGCCGCTTCGACACCTGCGGGTCGGACAGCACGACGTGAGCCGGCTCGGTGCGCCCGATGATGGTCGTGCCCCGCGAGAGCGGAACGACCCGGCCCGCCTCCGGTCCGTTGAGGATCTGCAGCACGGCGGCCGTCTCGCCGCCCGCGGCGTACGCTTCGACGGTCGCCGGCACGACCGATGCGTCGAAGCCGGAGCCCACCGGGGCATCACCCAGCAGCGCCGTCGGATCGAGCTGCACGGGTTCGCCCGCGGGCGGGGCGACGAGGAGCGTCGGGGTCACCGAGGGTGTCAGTCGCGCCGGGTCGACCAGCGACCGCGCGACGTCTTCGACTGTCGCCGTCGCGTCGGCCGTGACGATGACGTCGACGGGCGGCGCGGCCTCGCGACGCAGGGCGAGCTTGATCTTCATGCGCCGAGTCCTCCGTAACGCACCTGGAACATCCGGCCGCCCGCCCGGACGACCGTGCCGTGGGCGACCGCGACACGCGTCCCCGCGGGAAGCGGCGAGTCCGTCCCGTCGGCTCCGACGATCGCGGTTCCGTTGCTGGATCCCTGATCGAGCACCCACACCGTGCCGTCTTCGACACCGAACGCGAGGTGGGTCTTCGAGAGCAGCAGCTGCGGGTCTTCGAGGGTGAGCAGGACGTCGGCGGCGCGGCCCGTAGGGGCCTCCGGCATCCGTCCGATGAGTCCGTACGAGGGGACGATCACCGTCGAACCGTCTTCGAAGACGAGGAACGGCGCGGCCGGGTCGGCGACCGCCGCGACGACCGGAGCCACGACATCGGGCCGTTCGCTCCACGTCTGGCGCGAGACGCCGACGATGCCGGCGCGCGAGCGGCGCTCCTCCAGCACGGGACGATCGGCGACGGGGACGGTCGCCAGCGACGGCAGGTGCTCGGAGATGTCGCGATTCGGTGCCTCCAGCGCCCGGCGCGCACGACGCAGCTGCGACGCGTCGAACGGGTCGATGCCCGCGCGGACGTCGAGCAGCCAGCACCCGGCCGTCTTGTCCAGCACGCTGCGTCCGCGCCGGTCCCACAGGTTCGAGGTCAACACGACGAGCGGACCGATGACGGGCAGGATGCCGGACGCACCGAGCACGAGGGCGCGCAGCACGATGCGCCAGAAGCCGGGCCGCGTGAAGTCGTCGACGCGCACCGAGCGCAGGCGCATCGACGCCTTACCGACCGTCACGCCGCGACGGCCGTGGAGCACGAGCTGCAGGATGCCGAAGACCACCGGCAGCGCCGCACCCACGATGTACAGGACGAGCGTGGCGACGGGCGCGTCGATCATGTAGCCGATGAGCGCCGGGGATGCCAGCACCGCCAGCACCAGCAGGTCGATCACGAACGCCCACGTGCGCACCCCCGGCGCCGCCGCGACCATGCCGAGCCGCTCGCCGAGGTCGGCGGGGTCGGATGTCGTCGGGGCGGCGTCCACCTGGACGTCGTCGGTCATCGATGCTCCTCGGGGGGTGGGCGACGGCGTCGCCGGTCGCTCAATCGTGCTGCAGGTGGAATTCTTCGTCGCCGAGGAAGAACCGCTCGCCCGGTTCGAGCTCGGTACCCGGCTCCACCTCGATCTCCTCGCCCATGAGCGTGCGCACGAGCACGCCGTTGGTCGAGCCGAGGTCGGTGACGAGCCACTTCTCCCCGCGCAGTTCGAGGCGCGCGTGCGTCTTGGAGACGGTGCGCGCATCGTCCTGCACGGCGACGAGCTGCGCCTGCGGGAAGGCGGCGTCTGCGGCGGGGCGGCGACCCAGCACGACGACCTCTCCCGTCAACGGAACGGCGGGTCCGGATCCCGGCACGAGTTGCCACGTGATCTTCTTGCGCCGCACCATGACGGTCTGGTCGACGTCGTCCTCGCTCGGTGCGGCGTGCTGCGGCACCTCGGCGGCTTCCGGAGTGCGCTGCTGGGCGGACACCGACGACCGTGCCGACAGCGGGGCGCCGGCCACGGGCGAACCGACGACCGCCGAGACCTCCCCCGACAGTTCGGGGAACTCGTCGCCCCGGTCGGCGCGGGAGGGCAGCGGCGTCTCGATCGGTGCGGTGACCGGCATCCGCGTCACGGGAGCGGGCGGTGCGGGCGTCTCGGGAACGGCAGAGCGCCTGCCCGGCACGAAGGAGATGAGGCCTTCGGGGTCGGCGGAGGCCGCGGGCTCCGGTGCGACGGCGTCGGATGCGGCGGTCGGCTCACCACTCGGGGCGACCGCGGACGGGTCCGACAGCGGCTCGGGCGACGGCTGCGGCGACGAAGCGCGACGGGCGCCGATCGGTGCTGCGGCGCTCGGCGGGAACGGCGACGGCGAGACAGCCGACACGTCATCGATCTCGGACGGCCATGACGCCATGTCGGGTTCGTCCTCGCTCGCGCGAGACGCACCCGGCGCCGCGGATGACTGCGGCGCCCACCCACCCAACGTGGGAACGACGGGCTGCGCCGCAAGCGGGTCGCGCGAGGGCGCTCCCGGGAACGGCACCGCGGAGAACGTCCCCGTCGGCGAGGGGAAGGCCGCCGGGATGCCGGCCGGCGGAAGCGGCGGCGCTGCAGGGTAGCTGGCACCGGTCGCGGCGGACGACGCCGCGAAGGAGGCGCTCGTCGACGGAAGCGGCGGGAGCGGGGGCGCCGGCGGAACCCCCGGAGGAAGCGGCGGTGCGGGCGCGATCGAGTGCCGCGCACCCCGCCACGGGGCCGGGCCGAACCCGAGGATGCTCGCCCACACGATGAACAGGAACGCCGCGACCACCGTCATGCTCGTGCCGTAGCCGAAGCCCGGGTTGATGCGGTGCGCGGAGACGATCAGGAGAACGAGCACGGCGAGCTGTCCCACGATCGGCACCAGGAGAAGCAGGATGAGCAGCGGGGAGAAGCCGCCCCACGCGAGCACCGTGGCCTGATTGAGGAACGGCACCCAGCCCTTCCACGCCTCCTCGCCCATCTTGCGGAACATGGCCGACAGCGCGAGCGCCATCCACACGTAGAGGGCGATGCCGATCACGAAAGCCAGCAAGCCCACGAGGGGCGCCAGCGAGGTGTCGATCGTCGGACTCATGCCCTCCACCTTAGAGGTCGGGGATGCCGGGCTCGCTTCCGGGATCGAAGGGTGCGTCGAGCGACTTCGTGAGCTCGTCCAGCATCGCCGCGATCTGCGGCTCGACGTACTGACCGACAGCGGCCTGGATGCGCAGGCGGTGATGCAGCAGGACCGTGCAGACCTCGCGTCCGATCATGTTCGCGTAGTCGTCGGCGAGCCCCACCTCTTGACGCAGCGCGGCTTTGGCCTCGTCCGACAACGGCGGAAGCGCCGGGATGTCCGCGTTCTCCTCGTCGGCGAGACCGGAGATCGTGAAGAGGAACGGCGCACCGGGCACGGGATCGGGGTCGAGCGGAAGTCCCTCGAACTCGGGCGCGAGGCCCTCCGTGGGCCGGTAGCTGCGTGCGCGGTTGCGCGCGGCCTGCTGATCCAGTTCCGCCTGCAGCATCGGCAGATTGCGCGACGTGTACTCGGCCACCGCGTGGTCGACGATCGTCTTGATGCGCGTGGAGAGACCGTGCTGCACCCCGTGGGGAACGTCGGCCCCCAGACCCGCCGCCGACAGCACGGGCGAACCGAAACAACGGCGACACGGAGCGACCCGTCCGCGGTGCGTTGCCGGCTCCCAGCGCGGCAACCACTTCAGCCAGGCGTCGACCGCCTGGCTGACCTGGGTCTCGATCGACCGCTCCACGGGCACCATTGTCCCCTGTTGACGGCCGCGCGGGTGGGATTTCCCTCGTTCCGCGCGCGGCGCACGCCCTCACGGGGCCTCACCGGTCGTCGTCCTCGTCCTCCCACGGCCAGCGCGGCCGCGACGCACGCGTGCGCACGAGAGCGACCGCGACCCAGGCGCACACGGCGGCGGATGCCGCGAGCACCACGGCGAACGAACTCCCGACGAAGCCGCTGACGGCCGCCGTGGCACGTCCGGCATCCGTGCCCGTCACCAGCGCCCCCACCCACAGGCCCGCGAGATAGACGAGGAAGACGCCCGCGATGACGGCCACGACGGAGACGAACGACGGATGCGGCACCCGCACCGACAGCCACGTCAACCCGGCGAACGCGACGGTGGCGGCAGCGAACGCGGCGGCCCCCGGCACGGCGCCGAGGCCCGGGATGCCGATGACCTCCGTGTCGGTGAGCAGGCTGACGATTCCGAAGCCGGCGATCAGCAGGGCGACGAACCCGGCCGCGGTGAACGCGAGGGCCAGAGCCGGCCGCACGGAAGATCCCGCACCGTCCGGGGACCCTCCCGCACCCGTCATCGCCGCCCCGGACTCACAGGCGGTGGAGCTGCGGGCCCGCCTCGAGAGTGCGCTCGTACTCGCGCTGCGCTTCGGTGTTGAGCTCGGTCACCCGGGCACCGCGCGCGGCGACCCACGCGCCGAACCAGATCGTGATCTCGCGGCCCAGGATGAACGCGACGATCGCGAGCGGGGCGAGCAGCTGCTCCTCGACGATGTCCGAACCCTGGCTCGCCGTCAGCGTCCAGAAGGGCGCCTGGAAGAGCTGACCGAGGATGTGCCCGCCGTACGAGACGGCGCCGACGAGGAGGCCGAGGATGACCCACCGGCCCCATCGGCCGCGGTTGATGATCGCGCCGAGCAGCCAGAAGCCGAGGAAGAACACGACCACGGGCACCCAGAACCACCACGAGGTGACCGCGGCGGTCAGCTCCTGCGCGACGTTGCCTGCCGTGACATCGCCCGCGGCGGCACCGAAGCCGAGAGCGGCAGCCAGGTACAGCACGGCGAAGACGAGCGCGGCGAGCAGACCGATCGCGCCGGCCGCACCGCGGTTGCCGCGGGGACGCGGCGCCTCCGGGGCCTGGACGAAGATGGGCTGCGGGGCGGGCTCGGCGGCAGGGGCCACGGCGGCGGGAGCGACCACCGTCTCGGCCGGGGCGGCGACGGGCTCGCTCGGCGTGACCACCGCAGTCTCGGCGGCGGCGGTCGCACCCGCCGTCGACGTGGCGACCGCGGGCTCCTCGCGAACGGTCTCCGGCTCGGGGCCGGCGGCCTCGATGTAGGACAGGTCGTGGTGGGCCTCGGCGGCCTCTTCGGGAGTCACGGCGTCACGGGAGGCGGCTTCGGCCTCGGCGAGTCCTTCGTTGGCGCGGCCGACGACGTCGTCCACGTGGGTCGGCTCTTCGGCGGGCGTCGGCTGCTCCGCGGGCTGGCCGTTGCGGGGATCGCTCATGTCCGGTGTGCTCCTCACGCGGAGGCGCGCGCCACCGCTCGACAGTGAGCGTAACCCGCGGCATCCGTGACGACGCGAAGGCGTGCCGACGTGTCTGCCAGGCGACTGTCGGCTCCGATGCGTAGGGTGTCGGAATGCTCCGTCTCACCACGACGACACCGACCCCGTCCGTCCGCCGCCCGCGGGGCGCGCGTGCGGCCATCCTGGGCGGTCTCGTGGCGATGGCGGCCCTCGCCGTCACGGCGTGCACGGCGGCGCCCGCGCCCGCGCCATCCGCGTCGTCGCCCGCACCGACGCCCGAGGCGTCGAGCACGCCGACCGGGCCGGTACTGGCCGACTTCCCCTTCGGTCCGTCCACCTCGACGACGCCGCTCCCCGACGACTGCCGCGCGATCCTCACCGACAGCGTGCTCGCCGAACTCGACGGGGTGCCGCTCAACGCGCCCGGCATGGGCGGCGGCATCCGCCCCGACAGCAGCCGCGTCTGCGCGTGGGGGGAGCCCGGGGCAGCCGCCACGTGGCTCGTGACGGTCATCGGCTTCTCGCCCTACCGCGAAGCGACCGATGCGTTGTTCGCCCTCGGCAACGAGGGGTACACATGCTACGAGCCCGACGACGGCATCCGCTGCGAACGCACGTGGGAGCACGACACGCTGCCGGTCACGCAGGGCCGCACGTTGTACTACCGCGACGGGATCATCGTCGACACGCAGTACTCGAACCTCGCCCCCGCGGGCTATACGAGCGCGATCATCGCCGCGCTCTGGTCTCGCTGACGCTCAGTCGGTCCACACCCGCTCGGCCACGCGCGCCGCATAGTTGGCGGGATGCCAGTCGTGCTGCACGGTGGACAGCCACACGCCGCCGCCCGTTTCGATCGTCTCCCGCGTGCCGTCGTCCTCGCGCGCGCAGCGCGTGCGGGCATCGACCGTCTCGCAGGTGAAGCCGAGCGACGGCAGCGCGGTCGTGGCGATCGCCCCGGCATCCTTCGGCACATCGGCGAGGGTCGTCGAGATCGATCCGTCGGCCGACGTCCAGTCGCACGTGAACCGCACCGACGGCGAGAGCGCGTCGAGCAGGCCGGAGGCCGACGACGCAGGCGCATCGGTCGAGGGCGTGAGGACCGAATCCGGAGTCCATACGAGCGAGGTCCACAGGGCGTTCGCGTACAGGTCGCGGCACTCGCTCGGGTCGCCGTCCGCCCCGTCTCCGGCCTCGCCTGCCTCGCCGGCAGCCGGGTCGGAGGTCGGCGGATTCAGCTGGTCGCCGACGAACTGCGCCGCGCCGGGAAGCAGCGGCGCCGCCGTCCAGGCGAGGACGCCGATCACGCCCGCGCAGACGATACCGACGATCCACGCCAGGGACGTGTTCCTTCCGCCGACTCGAGCCATGGCTCCACGGTACGTCGCGGCATCCGATCGATCTTCGCGCCCCGCCGCGCGGCGGCCAGCAGAAGCACCGGAAACGACGGAAGCCCCGCAGGACGTGTGTCCTGCGGGGCTTCCGTCACGGGTGACGCGTCTCTCAGTTATGTTCGCGATTTCGTCGCTCGACAACCTCAATCGGCTCGGTCGAACGAGCGAGCTCGTTCTCCGCTCGCCTCAATCAGTTGTAAGTACCGGGAGTGAAGTCGTCGGTCGAGAAGCTGTCGAAATCGACGTAGCTCAGGTCGGCGTCGCTGTACGCGCCGTCCGAGGCGAAGATGCGGTTCGGGTACCGCTCGCTCTTGGCCTCCTCCGTCGCCTCGACAGCGACATTGCGGTACTTCGCAAGGCCGGTGCCGGCGGGGATGAGCTTTCCGATGATGACGTTCTCCTTGAGGCCGACGAGCGGGTCGCTCTTGCCCTCCATGGCGGCCTGCGTGAGCACGCGGGTCGTCTCCTGGAACGATGCAGCCGACAGCCACGACTCGGTCGCGAGCGACGCCTTCGTGATACCCATCAGCTCCGGGCGGCCGGACGCCGGGCGCTTGCCCGCCGCGACGGCTTCGCGGTTCATCTGCTGGTAGCGCTTGAAGTCGACGAGCTCACCCGGCAGCAGCGTGGTCTCGCCGTGGTCGACCACGGTGACCTTGCGCAGCATCTGGCGCACGATGACCTCGATGTGCTTGTCGTGGATCGGCACACCCTGCGAGCGGTACACGCCCTGCACGCCGCCGACGAGGTACTTCTGCACCTCGCGGGCACCCTGCACGCGCATGACCTCCTTGGGGTCGAGCGTTCCGACGAGGATCGGCTGACCGACCGTGACGCGCTGACCGTCCTCGACCAGAAGCGTCGCGCGCTTCAGGACCGGGTAGACGTGCGGCTCGTCGCCGTTGTCGGGCGTCAGGATGACCTTCTTGGCCTTGTCGGTCTCGTCGATCTTCACGACACCGTCGGCCTCGGCGATCGGGGACGCACCCTTCGGGGTGCGGGCCTCGAACAGCTCCTGGACACGCGGCAGACCCTGGGTGATGTCGTCGGCGGAGGCCGAACCACCCGTGTGGAAGGTACGCATCGTCAGCTGCGTGCCGGGCTCACCGATCGACTGGGCCGCGATGATGCCGACGGCCTCGCCGATGTCGACGAGCTTGCCGGTGGCCAGCGAACGGCCGTAGCACTTCGCGCAGACGCCGACGGCCGAGTCACAGGTGAGCACCGAGCGCACCTTGATGGTCTCAATGCCGCCCTCGACGAGCTTGTCGATGAGCACGTCGCCCACATCGTCGCCGGCCTCGGCCAGCACGGCGCCCTTCGCGTCGACCACGTCGGCGGCGAGGGTACGGGCGAACACCGAGTTCTCGACGTTGGCGTCACGCACGAGCGTGCCGTCGGTGCCGGGAGCGGCGATCGTGAACTCGAGGCCCTTGGAGGTGCCGCAGTCGTCCTCGCGGATGATGACATCCTGCGAGACGTCGACCAGACGACGCGTGAGGTAACCCGAGTCGGCCGTACGGAGGGCCGTGTCGGCCAGACCCTTACGGGCACCGTGCGTCGCGATGAAGTACTCCGCCACCGACAGACCCTCGCGGTACGAGGAGATGATCGGGCGGGGGATGATCTCACCCTTGGGGTTGTTCACCAGGCCTCGCATACCCGCGATGTTGCGGATCTGCAGCCAGTTACCACGCGCTCCCGAGCTCACCATGCGGTTGATGGTGTTCTCGGCCGGGAAGTTGTCGCGCATCGCCTTCTGGACGGCGTCGGTCGCCTCGGTCCAGATCTTGATGAGCTCCTGACGACGCTCGGCGTCGGTCGTGAGACCCTTCTCGAACTGCGCCTGGACCTTTGCGGCCTGCTTCTCGTAGCCCGCGACGATCTCACCCTTGTTCGGCGGCGTCAGGATGTCCGACAGCGCCACGGTGACACCCGAACGGGTGGCCCAGTGGAAGCCGGCGTCCTTGATGCGGTCGAGCGAAGCGGCGACCTCGACCTTCGGGTACTCCTCGGCCAGCTTGTTGACGATCTGCGACAGCTTGCCCTTGTCGGCCTGGCTCCGCACGAACGGGTAGCCCTTGGGGAGCGTGTCGTTGAAGATCGCCTGTCCGAGCGAGGCGTCGACCAGACCGTGGCGCTCGTAGCCCTCGGGCGCTTCGCCCTCGAGGAACGTCAGGCCGGGGATGCGGATGCGGACCTTGGCCTGCAGGTCGAGGGTGCCCTCGTCCTTCGCCAGGATCGCCTCGCCCACCGAGCCGAACACGCGACCCTCGCCGGCGGCACCCTCGATGACCGTGGTCAGGTGGTGCAGACCGATGATCATGTCCTGCGAAGGCAGGGTGACCGGACGGCCGTCGGACGGCTTGAGGATGTTGTTCGACGCGAGCATGAGCACGCGGGCCTCGGCCTGAGCCTCGACCGACAGCGGCAGGTGGACGGCCATCTGGTCACCGTCGAAGTCGGCGTTGAACGCCGCGCAGACGAGCGGGTGCAGCTGGATCGCCTTGCCCTCGACGAGCTGAGGCTCGAAGGCCTGGATGCCGAGACGGTGCAGCGTGGGCGCACGGTTCAGCAGCACGGGGCGCTCGCGGATGATCTCCTCGAGCACGTCCCACACCTCGGGGCGCGTGCGCTCGACGGCGCGCTTGGCGGCCTTGATGTTCTGCGAGTGACCGAGGTCGATGAGGCGCTTGATCACGAACGGCTTGAACAGCTCGAGAGCCATCTGCTTGGGCAGACCGCACTGGTGGAGCTTGAGCTGCGGGCCGACGATGATGACCGAACGACCCGAGTAGTCGACGCGCTTGCCGAGCAGGTTCTGACGGAAACGTCCCTGCTTGCCCTTGAGCATGTCGGACAGCGACTTGAGCGCACGGTTGCCGGTACCGGTGACGGGGCGACCGCGGCGACCGTTGTCGAACAGCGCGTCGACGGCCTCCTGCAGCATCCGCTTCTCGTTGTTGACGATGATCTCGGGCGCGCCGAGGTCGATCAGGCGACGAAGACGGTTGTTGCGGTTGATCACGCGGCGGTACAGGTCGTTCAGGTCCGAGGTCGCGAAGCGGCCACCGTCGAGCTGCACCATCGGGCGCAGCTCCGGCGGGATCACCGGGACGACGTCGAGCACCATCGCGGCCGGCGACATGCCGGTCGAGAGGAACGAGTTGACGACCTTGAGGCGCTTGATCGCGCGGATCTTGCGCTGGCCCTTGCCCTCGGAGATCTGCAGGTGCAGGCTCTCCGCCTCGGCGGCCAGGTCGAAGGCCTGCAGGCGACGCTGGATCGACTCCGCGCCCATGTAGGCCTCGAAGTACTGGCCGAAGCGGTCCTGGAGCTCGTGGAAGACGTCGTCCTCCTGCTTGAGCTGACCCACCTCGAGCGTGCGGAACTCCTCCCACATGCGCTCGAGCTTGGCGATCTGCTCGTCCGAGCTCTTGCGGATGCCGGCCATGTCCTTCTCGGCGGCGTCCTTGACCTTCTTCTTCTGGTCGGCCTTGGCGCCTTCCTCCTCGAGCGCGGCGAGCTCCTCCTCCAGCTTGGCCAGACGCGCAGCCACACGGGCATCGCGGCGGTCGCCGAGGTTCTTGATCTCGAGGCGCAGGTTGGACTCGTGCGTCGGAAGGTCGCGATGACGCGCGTCCTCGTCGACCGAGATCACCATGTAGGCGGCGAAGTAGATGACCTTCTCGAGGTCCTTCGGCGCCATGTCGAGCAGGTAACCCAGGCGCGAGGGCACGCCCTTGAAGTACCAGATGTGGGTGACGGGTGCGGCGAGCTCGATGTGGCCCATACGCTCACGACGGACGGAGGACTTGGTGACCTCCACGCCGCAGCGCTCGCAGACGATGCCCTTGAAGCGGACGCGCTTGTACTTGCCGCAGGCGCACTCCCAGTCGCGGGAAGGTCCGAAGATCTGCTCTCCGAAGAGACCGTCCTTCTCCGGCTTCAGCGTGCGGTAGTTGATGGTTTCGGGCTTCTTGACCTCGCCGTAGGACCACCGACGGATGTCGTCGGCAGTGGCCAGGCCAATACGAAGCTGATCGAAGGTGTGTGACTCGAGCACTGATTCTCCTGTGTCGGAATTCTGTTCGTTGCCTGGCCGGGTCAGATCTCGTCGATCGACGAGGACTCGAAGCGGCTGGAGATGTTGATGCCGAGCTCTTCGGCGGCGCGGAAGGCCTCGTCATCGGTGTCGCGGAGGTTGACCTCCGTGCCGTCGGCCGAGAGGACCTCGACGTTCAGGCACAGCGACTGCATCTCCTTCATGAGCACCTTGAAGGACTCGGGGATGCCGGGCTCCTGAATGTTCTCGCCCTTGACGATCGCCTCGTAGACCTTGACGCGGCCGACGATGTCGTCGGACTTGATCGTCAGGAGCTCCTGCAGCGCGTAGGCGGCACCGTAGGCCTCGAGGGCCCACACCTCCATCTCACCGAAGCGCTGACCGCCGAACTGCGCCTTACCACCGAGCGGCTGCTGGGTGATCATCGAGTACGGACCGGTCGAGCGGGCGTGGATCTTGTCGTCGACGAGGTGGTGCAGCTTCAGGATGTACATGTAGCCGACCGAGATGGGAGCCGGGAAGGGCTCGCCCGAGCGACCGTCGAACAGCTGGGTCTTGCCCGAGCTGCCGATGAGACGCTGGCCGTCGCGGTTGAGGTTCGTCGAGTCGAGCAGACCGGCGATCTCCGCCTCGTGGGCGCCGTCGAACACGGGCGTGGCGACCTTCGTGCCGGCGGGGGCCTCGAAGGCCTCCTTCGGCAGGTGCGCGGCCCACTCCGGGGTGCCCTCGACCTTCCAGCCCTGCATGGCGATCCAGCCGAGGTGCAGTTCCAGCACCTGACCGAAGTTCATGCGGCCCGGGATGCCGAGCGGGTTCAGGACGACGTCGACCGGCGTGCCGTCGGCGAGGAACGGCATGTCCTCGACGGGCAGGATCTTCGCGATGACGCCCTTGTTGCCGTGGCGGCCGGCGAGCTTGTCACCCTCGGTGATCTTGCGCTTCTGGGCGATGTAGACCACGACGCGGCGGTTGACGCCCGAGCCGAGCTCGTCGTCGCCGTCCTCGGCGTTGAACTCCTTGACGGCGATGATCGTGCCCTGCTCACCGTGGGGAACCTTGAGCGACGTGTCGCGCACCTCGCGGCTCTTCTCGTTGAAGATCGCGCGGAGCAGGCGCTCCTCGGCGCTGAGCTCGGTCTCGCCCTTGGGCGTGACCTTGCCGACGAGGATGTCACCGGGACGAACCTCGGCACCGATGCGGACGATGCCGCGCTCGTCGAGGTCCTTCAGCAGGTCGGGGCTGACGTTGGGGAGGTCACGGGTGATCTCCTCCTTGCCGAGCTTCGTGTCACGCGCGTCGACCTCGTACTCCTCGATGTGGATCGAGGAGAGCGTGTCGTTCTTGACGAGGTCCTGGCTGAGGATGATCGCGTCTTCGAAGTTGTGGCCCTCCCACGTCATGAACGCGACGAGGAGGTTCTTGCCGAGCGCGAGCTCGCCGTTCTCCGTCGCCGGACCGTCGGCGATGACCTCGCCGACCTCGACGCGGTCGCCGGCCGAGACCACGACGCGCTGGTTGTAGCTCGTGCCCTGGTTGGAGCGGTCGAACTTACGCAGGAAGTAGTCCTGCGTGCCGCCCTCGTCGAGCTGCACGGTCACGACGTCGGCCGAGACCTCGGCGACGACACCGGCCTTCTGCGCGGTCAGCACGTCACCGGCGTCGACGGCTGCGTAGCCCTCCATACCGGTGCCGACGACAGGCGAGTCGCTGCGCAGCAGCGGCACGGCCTGACGCTGCATGTTCGCACCCATGAGGGCGCGGTTCGCGTCGTCGTGCTCGAGGAAGGGGATGAGCGAGGTCGCCACCGACACCATCTGGCGCGGCGAGACGTCCATGTAGCCGATCTCTTCGGCGTGGAAGAGGTCGACCTCGCCACCCTGGCCGCGACGGGCGAGGACGCGGTCGTTCGCGAACGATCCGTCGGCCTTCAGCTCGACACCGGCCTGCGCGACGATGTAGTCGCTCTCCTGCGAGGCGGTCAGGTAGTCGATCTCGTTGGTGACCTTGCCGTCGACGACGCGACGGTAGGGCGTCTCGATGAAGCCGAACGCATTGATGCGCGCGAACGACGCGAGCGAGCCGATCAGACCGATGTTCGGGCCTTCCGGCGTCTCGATCGGGCACATGCGGCCGTAGTGCGAGGGGTGGACGTCACGGACCTCGACGCCGGCGCGCTCGCGGGACAGACCACCGGGACCCAGCGCCGACAGGCGACGCTTGTGGGTCAGACCCGCGAGCGGGTTGTTCTGGTCCATGAACTGCGAGAGCTGCGACGTTCCGAAGAACTCCTTGATCGCGGCGACGACGGGGCGCACGTTGATCAGGGTCTGCGGCGTGATGGCCTCGATGTCCTGCGTGGTCATGCGCTCGCGGACGACGCGCTCCATGCGGGACAGACCCGTGCGGACCTGGTTCTGGATGAGCTCGCCGACGGCGCGGATGCGGCGGTTGCCGAAGTTGTCGATGTCGTCGACGTCGAGACGGATCTCGGCCGGCTTGCCGTCGCGGATACCCGGGAGCGTCGCGTCGCCGCGGTGCAGGGCGACGAGGTACTTGATCGTCGCGACGATGTCGGCGACGGTGAGCACCGAGTCGCTGGGCGCGGCATCGAGACCGAGCTTCTGGTTGATCTTGTAGCGACCCACCTTCGCCAGGTCGTAGCGCTTCGGGTTGAAGTAGAAGTTGTCCAGGAGCGCGCGGGCGGCCTCGGCGGCGACCTGCTCGCCCGGACGGAGCTTGCGGTAGATGTCGCGGAGGGCGTCTTCCTTGGTGAGGATCGTGTCCTTGCTGAGGGTGTCCTCGATCGACTCGTAGCCGGCGAACTCGTTGAGGATGTCCTCGCTGGACAGGCCCAGCGCCTTGAGGAAGACGGTGACGGACTGCTTGCGCTTGCGGTCGATGCGCACGCCGACCTGGTCACGCTTGTCGATCTCGAACTCGAGCCACGCACCGCGGCTCGGGATGACGCGCGCCGAGACGATGTCCTTGTCGCTGGTCTTGTCGGGCGTCTTGTCGAAGTAGACACCGGGCGAACGCACGAGCTGCGACACGACGACACGCTCGGTGCCGTTGATGATGAAGGTGCCCTTGCCGGTCTGGAGCGGGAAGTCGCCCATGAAGACCGTCTGGGTCTTGATCTCACCCGTGAGGTGGTTCATGAACTCGGCCTCGACGTACAGCGGGGCGGCGTACGTCTTGCCGCGCTCCTTGCACTCCTCGATCGAGTACTTCTCGGGCTCGAGGTACGGGTTCGTGAACGAGAGCTGCATCGTCTCGCCGAGGTCCTCGATCGGCGAGATCTCCTCGAAGATCTCCTCGAGACCGCTCGTGCTGGGAACGTCGGTGCGGCCGGCGGCCTGAGCGTCGGCGACGCGGGCCTTCCATGCCTCGTTACCGACGAGCCAGTCGAACGACTCCGTCTGCAGCGCGAGAAGGTCGGGGACCGTCAGCGTGTCGGAGATCTTGGCGAACGAGAGGCGGGATGCTCCGCGACCGTTCTTCGTGGTGGTGGTGGAATTGGTTGCGTTGCGCGCAGCAGCCAAGGGGATTACCTCCGTGAGCCCGGGCAGGGCGGGTTTTCCTTGTCGTCAGGTGAAACGCATCCCGTTCCAAGCCTGCAACACGCGCCATCGCGAAGCGACGGGGCTGCAGGCACAAGCCGACCACCATATGAGGGCATGGGGATTGGGAGCGCAACTACCCACTATAGGCCGCGCGACGCGCCATGTCCAGTCGGATTCTTGACCGAGTGCGTACGCTGCGGTATAACCGCGCGATGACCGGGCGCACGGCCCGTCATCGAGCCGCCGGTGCCGCCCGGCGTCAGCTCCAGGCCCAGGATGCCAGCACGGCATCCGTCACGGCCTGGCGGTCGACATCCGCGACGTCGGGACTGAAGGAGAAGGTGACGATGAAGGTCTGGTCGTCGCTGTTCACGTAGAACTGCTCGATCAGGTAGGACGTGTCGCCGGACGCGAGGTTCGCGGAGATGTGCGCAGCCTCCTCGCCTGCCACCGTGACGCGCGGCTCCACGCTCACGTCGGTCGCGCCGCCGCCCTCGAGTTCGCCGGGACCGGCGCTCTCCACCTGGTCGAGCTCGACCTTGCCCGCCGGCGACAGGATCACGTTGACGTTGTCCGCGAAGCCGTCGGCGTCGTCGAGGTCGGCGGCGAGGCTGTCGGCGTCGAAGCCCTCGATGGGTCCCGGGTCGCCCCAGCCCTCGGGCACCGCGAAGCTGTATCCCGTGCCGCTGATCGTGTCGCCGTCGGCGGGTTCGACGGCGGGTGCCGACGAGATGGGCGTGGGTTCGGCCGGCCCGTTCGTGCCCGGCGACGTGCACCCCGCGAGGGCGAGCGAGGCCGCGATCGTGACAGCGGCGAACGGAAGGGCGAGGGGAGACAGACGCGACATGCCCTCCACTCTATGAGTCCGCTGTGGCTGCGCCCACCCCCGGGCGTCACCGCGCGTGGCGGAACCGCACGCGTGTGCCCGGCCGCGCCTGGGCGAGCCGGTCGCGCGTCGCGTCGGTCACGACCGCCACGACCGGGTATCCGCCCGTCACCGGACCATCCGGCCCGAGGATCACCGGCCGGCCCGACGGCGGCACCTGGATGGCGCCCGGGAGCATCCCCTCGCTCGGCAGCTCCCCCGGCCGCGTCCGCTGCAGGACCGGACCGTCCAGACGGATGCCGACACGATCGGCGTCGCCCGACACCGACCAGACGGTCGTGAACAGAGCGGTCCGCGACGCCTCGTCGAACCAGTCCGCGCGCGGCCCCGGCGCGACCTCGACCTCGATCACGTCGTCGTCCGGCGGCCCCCACGGCAGAACGTCGGCGGGCGGGACGGGGGCCACGGCATCCGTCGCCAGCGCCAGCTCGTCACCGGTCCGCAGCGGCGCCGGACCGAGGCCCGCGAGCGTATCGGTCGACCGCGAGCCCACGGCGCGCGGCGCCTCCAGCCCCCCGCGGATCGCCACGTAGGCACGCACCCCGCGGGCGAACAGATCGAGATGCAGCTCCGCACCGGCCGGCCAGCGCTGCGCCGCGTAGGGGTCGACGTCGCGACCATCGATTCGGATGGGCCCCCACGCTCCGGCGACGGCGAACCACAGGTCGGTGAGCGCCACGGCTCGGAGGCCGCCCATCGTGACCTCGATCCCCGCGGCACCCTCGTCCGTGCCGACGAGGCGCAGCGCGGTGCGAAGAGCGGCCCGGTCGGCGGCGCCCGACGGGGACACGCCCTCCGAGGCGTGTCCGGGACGGCCCTGGTCCTGCACCGTCGCCCGCAGACCCGGCTCGACGATGCGCACGGCCGGAGTCGCCGCGGTGGGGCGCGGGGGCACCGCGGGCTGCGGGGGCACCGCGGTGCGCGGCGCGGCGGGACCCGCCGTCGAGAGCTGCTCGCGCATCCGCCGGAACCGCACGCGCGCGCCCGGCGACAGGAGCGCGGGCTGCGCGGCATCGGGGTCGAACAGCGTGGCCGACGTCGTGCCGATCAGCTGCCACCCGCCCGGCGTCTCCCGCGGATACGCGCCCGAGAACTCCGCGGCGAGACCGACCGCACCGGCGGGAACCCGCGTGCGCGGGGTCGCCAGGCGCGGCACGTCGAAGGGCCAGTCCTCGCTCACCAGGTACCCGAACCCCGGCGCGAAGCCCGTGAAGGCGACGTTCCAGAGGGCATCCGCGTGGCGGGCGGCGAGCTGCTCCGGGGCGAGTCCGATCGCCGCCGCGACGCCCGCGAGGTCGGCCCCGTCGTAGCGGATCGGCACCTCCACCTCGGGCGGCGGCGCCACGGCATCCGTCCCGCGCTCAGCCTCGGCCGCGGCCGAGATCCACGCGCGGGCCGCACCCACCATGAGCACCCGCGGATCGACGCGGACGAGCACGGTCCGAGCCGCCGGGACGACGTCGACGACACCGGGCGGGCGGGATGCCGTCAGCCGCCGGTGCAGGTCGAGCACGGCCTCGAGCGAACCCACCTCGGCCAGCACCGCCGCTTCACCGAAAGGGTGCAGCGTGGGCGTCACCACGGGGAGCGCACCTCGACGCCGGCGGCGTCCAGCGCCGCGCGCACCGACCGGGCCATCGCGACGGCGCCCGGCGAGTCCCCGTGAAGGCAGAGCGAGGCCGCCGGCGTGCGCACGAGCGTGCCGTCCACCGCCGCGACGACGCCCTCCCGAGCGAGGCGGAGCGCGCGGTCGGCGACCAACGCGGGGTCGTGGAGGAGCGCGCCCGGGTCGGTGCGCGGCACGAGGCGGCCGTCGGGCCGGTAGCCCCGGTCGAGGAACGCCTCGTGCACGAAGGGGAGACCGGCATCCGCTGCGGCACGGACGATCTCGCCGTCCATCCCCAGCACGGGCACCGCGCGGCCGAGCCGCTCGGACAGGTCGGCCACCGCACCCGCCACCGCGCCGGCCGCGCCGGCGTCGGCCGAGACCGCGTGATAGAGCGCGCCGTGCGGCTTGACGTACCGGATGTCTCCGCCGCACTCCCGGAGCGCGTCGAGCTGCGCGGCCACCTGTGCGCGGAGCGTCGCGGGCTCGACGCGCTGGGCGATGCGGCCGAAGCCGGCGCGGTCGACGTAGGAAGGATGCGCCCCGACGGCGACCCCGCTGAGCCCGGCCCGTCGCACCGCTTCACGCATGGACGCGGCGTCGCCGGCGTGGCCGCCGCACGCGATGGACGCGCTCGAGACGACGGCGAACATGGCCGCGTCGTCGGCCGTGGGGCGGCCGTCGACGGTCTCGCCGAGGTCCGCGTTGAGGTCGATCACCGCCATGAGGCCACGGTACCGGCGCGCGCGCCGCCATAACTCCGGAGATCCGCGAGACCGGCAGCCGCGGATACGCGACGCAGCAGCGTCCGTGGGCGACGCGGGCCCGAGATTCCGGAGTTATGCTGGCGCCTCGCCCCATAGCCCGGGCGTAGGCATCGGGCCAAACAGCGTGACAACTGCACAGCGTGACGACTGCACAGTGTGGCGGCGGCGGCGCGTTACGACTGCGTAAAGACCGCGACGCGGACCGTGCGCGGCGACCCGCCGCGGGGCAGGATGGTCGCATGTCCCTCCAGACCCGCCCGGCGGCAGCGACGCCGCTCCTCCAGGTCCGCGATATGGCCGTCGACTTCCGCACGGTGGGCGGTGTGGTCAACGCGGTCGAGGCCGTCGACCTCGAGATCGCCGCCGGCGAGACCGTCGCGATCGTCGGCGAGTCCGGGTCGGGAAAGTCGACCACGGCGATGGCCGTCATCGGCCTCCTCCCGGGCAACGGCAAGGTCGTCCGGGGCAGCATCACGCTCGACGGGCAGGAGCTGGTGGGCGCATCGGAGTCGAGGATGCGGAAGGTCCGCGGCGCCCAGATCGGCCTCGTGCCGCAAGACCCGATGTCGAACCTGAACCCCGTCTCGAAGATCGGGACGCAGGTCGCCGAAACCCTCCTCGCGCACGGCTTGGCGACGACGAAGGACGTCGACCGCAAGGTCGTCGAGACGCTCGCCGCGGCGGGGCTCCCCGACGCGGCGGAGCGGGCGAAGCAGTACCCGCACGAGTTCTCCGGCGGCATGCGGCAGCGTGCGCTCATCGCGATCGGACTCGCGTGCAATCCGCGGCTCCTCATCGCCGACGAACCCACGAGCGCCCTCGACGTCACGGTGCAGAAGACGATCCTCGACCAGCTCGACCGCATGACGACCGACCTCGGCACATCGGTCCTGCTCATCACCCACGACCTCGGCCTCGCGGCCGAGCGCGCCGCCCGCGTCATCGTCATGAACCGCGGCCGCATCGTCGAACAGGGCCCCGCGCGCCAGATCCTCGAAGACCCGCAGCACGCCTACACGCAGGCGCTCGTGAAGGCGGCGCCCTCGGTGGCGGTCGCCCGCCTGCGGCCCGAGGTGTTCCGCACCGATGCCCGACCGGCGACGGAGAGCACCGCCACGGACGCGCCGACGACACGGGATGCCACGGCGCCCGCCCGCGTCGACAACATCGTCGAGGTCGAGAACCTCACCAAGGTGTACAAGATCCGCGGCAAGAAGGAGGACTTCACGGCGGTGTCCGACGTCTCCTTCGCGATCCCGCGCGGCGAGACCGTCGCGATCGTGGGCGAATCGGGCTCCGGCAAGACCACGACGGCGCGGATGCTGCTGAAGGTGGTGGAGCCGACGTCGGGTGCTCTCCGGTTCGAGGGACAGGACGTCGCGACGCTCAAGGGTCGCGCGCTCCGCGAGTTCCGTCAGAAGGTGCAGCCCATCTTCCAGGACCCGTACTCGTCGCTGAACCCCATGTTCACGATCGAGCGCATCGTCTCGGAGCCGCTCGACTTCTACAAGCGCGGCTCGGCGAAGGAGCGCGACGCGCGTGTGCGGCAGCTCCTCGACGACGTCGCCCTCCCCCAGACGATGCTGCGCCGCTACCCGTCGGAGCTCTCGGGAGGACAGCGCCAGCGTGTCGCGATCGCGCGGGCCCTCGCGCTCAACCCCGAGCTGATCGTGTGCGACGAGCCCGTGTCGGCGCTCGACGTGCTCGTGCAGGACCAGATCCTCACGCTCCTGCGCGACCTCCAGTCGGAGTACGGCCTGAGCTATCTCTTCATCTCCCACGACCTCGCCGTCGTGCGCCTCATCAGCGACTACGTGTGCGTTATGAAGGACGGTCAGCTCGTGGAGGCCGCCTCCAGCGAGGAGATCTTCACGAACCCCCGCGACCCGTATACGCGGCGCCTGCTGGCATCCATCCCCGGCAACGAGCTCGACATCGCGGTCTGACGCGCCAGGTCGCAGCCGACACCGTCACGCCGCGAGATGCGGGCGGATGCCGGTCAGCGCGCGCGGGTGCGAGGGTCCATGGCCTCGCGGAGCGCCTCGCCGAGCAGCGTGAAGCCCAGTGCGGTGACCGAGATGCAGATGCCGGGAAGGAACGCGAGCCACGGGGCGATCGCCAGTTCCGCCTGCGCGTAGGTGAGCATGCGTCCCCACTCGGCGGTCTGCGGAAGGCCGCCGCCGAGGCCGAGGAACGACAGCGCCGCCGCATCGATGACGGCTGTCGCCAGCGACAGGGTGCCCTGCACGATGACCGGTCCGACCGAGTTCGGCAGCACGTGACTCATCGTGATGGTGCCGCGGCCGAGGCCGAGGGTCTGCGCCGACAGCACGTAGTCCGCCGATCGCTGCTGCAGCATCGACGCACGAAGCAGGCGCGCGAACACCGGCACCTGCGAGGCACCGATGGCGATCATGACGGCCGTCTGGGACTGCCCGAGGATCGCGGCGATCGACACCGCCAGCAGCAGGTTCGGCACCGAGAGCAGGATGTCGACGAAGCGCATGATGACGTTGTCGACCCACCCGCCGAACATGCCCGAGAGGAGCCCCAGGATCATCCCTCCGAGGAGGCCGAGAGCCGTGGAGATCACACCGATCATGAGGGACGCCTGGGCGCCCCAGATGAGCTTCGACAGCACGTCGCCGCCGAACCGGTCGAGCCCCAGCGGGAACTCGGCGATCTCACCGGGGCCGGGGATGTGCGTCGGCGTGATGTATCGCTGGCCGGGGAGCTCGGTCGGCCCGAACGGCGCCAGCAGCGGCGCGAGAGCGGCCACGAGCAGGAACAGCAGCACGATGACGGCGCCGACCCACGCGGACGGGTTGTGGCGCAGCCGCGCGAAGACGTCGCGCCAGAATCCGCCCTTGGTCTGCGTGTTCAGCACCTGACGCTCGGCGGCGTCGTCGGCGGGGCCGCCGCCCGGCGCGGGCGGGAGGATCGCGGAAGTCATTGGACCCTCACTCTCGGGTCGATGACGCTGTAGGAGACGTCGACCAGCAGGTTGATGAGCGCGTACAGCACGGCGATGAAGAGGATGAACCCCTGAAGCACGGGGAAGTCCCTCGTGAAGATGGCGCGCGCGAGGAACGATCCGATACCGGGGAAGGCGAACACCGTCTCGGTGAGGACCGCGCCGGAGATGAGGAGTCCCGTCTGCAGACCGATGGTCGTCACGACGGGGAGCATCGCGTTGCGGAGGATGAACCGGCCCCGCAGCGTCTGCCGCGAGATGCCCTTCGCCATGCCCGTACGCACGTAGTCGGCGTTCTGCACCTCCAGCACCGACGCCCGTGTGATGCGGACGATGATCGCCAACGGGATCGTCCCGAGGGCGATCGCCGGGAGGATCAGGTGGAGCACGGCATCCCAGGCCGCGTCGAACTCCCCGGTGAGGAGCCCGTCGAGCACGTAGAAGTTCGTGTAGTGCGTCGCGTCGATGCGGGCGTCCTGGCGACCGTCGGACGGCAGCCAGCCGAGCTGCACGGCGAAGACGTACTTGAGGATGAACGCGAGGAAGAAGACGGGGATCGTGATGCCGACGAGGCTGAGGGCGACCGCCGAGTGGTCGCTCCACTTCCCGTGGCGCCGCGCGGCCCAGTAGCCGAGCGGGATGCCGACGCCGACGGCGATGATCATGGCCGCGACCGACAGTTCGATCGTCGCGGGGAAGCGGCGGGCGAACTCTTCGATGACGGGACGGCCGGTCTGGATCGAGCTGCCGAAGTCGCCCTGCAGCAACCGTCCGAGCCACGTCACGTACTGCTCGATGAGGGGCCGGTCGAAGCCGTAGAGCCGATTGATCTCGGCGACCGCCTCCGGAGTCGCCCGCTCACCGAGGAGGGCGACGGCGGGACCGCCGGGCAGGGCGCGGACCCAGAAGAACAGCAGGATCGTGAGCCCGAGAAGAGTGGGGATCAGCAGCAGGATGCGCCGACCGATGGTGCGTAGCACGGGATGCGACTCCAGTGGGGTGGGGAGGTGACGCGGATGCCGCGACCGGGTGCGCCGGTCGCGGCATCCGCCGTTCGGGCCGTCTTACTCGGACAGCACGATCATGTTGTACACCTCGTCCTGGACGGGGCTGGCGGGGTACTCCGTGACGCGCGCGTCGAACGCGAGCGTGGGCACGGGGTGGGCCAGCGGCACGCCCGGGATGAACTGGGCGATCTGCTCGTTGATCGCCTCGTAGGCCGGAACCTGCTCCTCTTCGGTCTTGAGGCCACGGGCCTCGGTGAGCGCCGAGAACAGCTCCGGGTTGTCGAAGCCCCACTCGTTCGTCTCGGCGCCGAAGAAGACGCCCACGAAGTTGTCCGGATCGTTGTAGTCACCCGTCCAGCCGAGCAGGTGGATGCCGTGGTCGGATCCGCCCTGCATCCGGTCGAGGTACTCGCCCCACTCGTTGGACTCGGCTGTGATCTTCACGCCGACCGCCTCGAGCTGGCTCTGCAGGTTCGCGAAGATCTGCTCGGGGTTGGGCATGTACGGACGCGAGATGTTCACGGGGTAGTTGAAGAGGATCTCGAGCGGGTTGGACTCGTCGTAGCCGGCCTCGGCCAGGAGCGCCTTGGCGGCCTCCGGGTCGTAGTCGTACGTCGTGACGTCGGGGTTCCAGCCGATGACCGAGTCGGGCATGAACTGCGTCGCCGCGACCGTGCCCTCCGGCAGCACCTGCGAGATGAGCGCGTCCTTGTCGATCGCCTGCGTCAGCGCCTGGCGCACCTTGATGTCGTCGAGCCCCTCGGCGGCCTGGTTGAAGGCGAGGTAGAGGACGTTGAACGGCGCACGGTTGACCAGGTTGAAGCCGGCATCCTCGAGCGCGCCGAGGTCGGCGGGAGCTACGAGGTCGAAGCCGTCGATGGAGCCCGACTCGAGCGCCTGACGACGGGCGGTGGTGTCGCCGATCACCTTGAAGATGACCTTCTCGACCTGGCCCTGCTCGCCCCAGTAGTCGTCGTACACCGAGACGGTGGCCTCGGCGCCCGGCTCCCACGAGTCGAACTTGAACGGGCCGGTGCCGGTCGGGTGACCGGTCGCGTACTCGCTCTGCGTCGGAGCCTCCTCGGTGCCGCCGACCTCGTCGGCGTTGTACTCCTCCAGCGCCGTCGGGCTCTGGATCGCGAACGCGGGAAGGGACAGGGCGGGGATGAAGCCGGCGAACGGCTGCGTCAGCGAGATGACCACCTCGGTGTCGCTCGTGGCCTCGCACCCGGCGTAGATGGAGGTGCCGGTGTCGGCGTAGCCGCGCATGAGAGCACCCCAGTAGTACGACATGCTCGCGCTCTGAGCGACGCCCGTGAAGTTGTTCTGCCGGTCGAAGTTGAAGCACACCGCGTCGCCGTTGAAGGCGCTGCCGTCGTGGAACGTCACGCCCTCCTTGAGCTGGAACGTGTAGGACAGTCCGTCTTCGGACTGCTCCCACGACTCCGCCAGGAGCGGTGCCGGGTCGGCGGTACCCGGCTCGACGCCGACGAGACCCTCGAAGATCTGGCGCGAGATGCGGAACGACTCGCCGTCGCTGGCGAACGCGGGGTCGAGGCTCGACGGGTCGCCGGACGCGCCGAACACGAACGTCGTGTCGACGTCGCTGGGAGCCTCCGACTCCTCCTGACCACGCTGGCTGCTGCAGGCCGTCAGCACGAGGCCGCTGATGGCGACCGCCGTGACGGCGGCCAGCGCACGCCTTCTCGAAGTGAAGAGCATTGTGGACCTTCCGTTGTACGAGCCCGGCATGGGGCGCGGGCATGCGCCGCCGGGGATGCGATCGACGCTACCTGTGAACCGGCTGAGCAACGGTTACACCTTTGTCTCGATCCTGTTTCGTCGTCCGGGCTACCGTGGAGGCATGGCGCGGGCACGGATCGAGGAGGCGGGACCCTCGGCGCGCCTGTCCGACGGAACGCTCGCACGCGTCGTGCCCAGCCGGTTCGCCGGCGGGTGGGAGCTCGACGTCGACGGCACGCCGCAGTCCCACGTCGACCTCGACGACCCCACCCATCTGCACTTCGAGTACATCGCCCGCATGGCAGCCGTCATCGACCTGCTGCGGATGCCGGGGCAGCCGCTGACCGCCGTCCACCTGGGTGCGGGCGCCCTGACGCTCCCCCGCTACGTCGAGCACACCCGGCCCGGTTCGCGCCAGCAGGTGATCGAGCTCGAGCAGGCGCTCGTCGATCTGGTGCGGGAGAACCTCCCCCTCCCCCGCGGCGCCCAGCTGCGGGTGCGGATCGGCGACGCCCGCGACGTCGCCGGACGACTTCCGGCCGGACTGCGGGGTGCCGCCGACCTCGTCGTCTCCGACGTGTTCGCCGGCGCACAGACACCCGCCCACCTCACGACTGTCGAGTACTACCGCACGCTGGCGAGCCTCCTCGTCCCGACCGGCGTGCTGCTCGTGAACGTCGCCGACGGCGCGGGTTTGGCGTTCGCGCGCCGTCAGGTGGCGACGGTGCGCGCCGTGCTCGAGCACGTCGTCGTGCTCGCCGAGGTGCAGACCCTCAAGGGGCGACGCTTCGGCAATCTCGTCGTCGCGGCCTCCGCCGCACCGCTGCCGACCACCTGGCTCCCGCGCCTCATGGCGGCCGGGCCGCACCCCGCGAAGGTGGCGCAGGGAGCGGAGCTCGACGAGTTCGCGCGCGGGGCCCGGGTGAGCGTCGATGCGGATGCCGAGGCGTCGCCGAAGCCCGCGGCATCCGTCTTCGATCGGTGATCCGGCGCGCCCTCGCGATGTTCGCCGAGTGACGGGTGAGACTGGAGGGGCGAACCGCGCGGCATCGGAGGGAGACACGGTGAGCTACATCCTCGGATACGACCCGGACACGCTGCGCGAGAAGGTCGACCCGCGTCGCTGCAAGGAGCGCCTGAGCGAACTCGGCGATCAGCGGAGCCTTCCCGCGCTGCTGGAGCGAGTGTGGCTCCTGAAGGTGCTCGACCGGCTCGAGGACGCTCTCGTCGTCTCGGAGCAGTCGGTGCGCGTCGCCCGCATGGGCGGCACCCGCAAGGACCTGCTGCGCGCCCGCATCCTGCACGCGACCGTCATGCAGTTCCGCGGTGCCTACGCCGCCGCCGTGCAAGAGCTCACGACGTGCGCCGAGGAGGCCGAAGGCCAGCGCTGGGCGGCGCTGGCGGCGTTCGCCTACCAGCACCGCGGCAAAGTGCACTACGACGCCGGAGACTTCGCCGGCGCACGCGCCGACTTCAAGCGCGCGCTCTTCCTGCGTCAGGAATCGGGCGCGCCGGAAGAGCAGCTGGAGTCGACGCTGCTCGCGATCGAGGCCGCCGACCGGCGCCGCACCGCCGTCGCATCCTGAGTGTCCGCGGCCCGACGTACACTGCCCGCATGACCGATCTGCTCGACGTCCGTCGCGACGCGGAAGCGCTCATGTCGGCGCACCTCGATGCGTCGTGGACGTTCGCGTTCGACAACGCCAAGCGCCGCGCCGGTGCCTGCGACTACACGCGCCAGCGCATCACACTGTCGCGGTACCTCTCGGCGCGCTACGACGCCGAGACCAACCGGCAGACGATCCTGCACGAGATCGCGCACGCGCTCGCGGGTGCCCGCGCGGGCCACGGCGTCGCTTGGAAGCGGGCGGCGCGCGCCATCGGCTACACCGGCGGCGTCACCCACCGCGGCGAGACGGCGACCGAGCTCGCCCCATGGGTCGGGGTATGCCCGGCCGGACACGTCGCGTACCGCCACCGCCGCGCCTCCCGCCCGACCTCGTGCGCGAAGTGCTCGCCGCGCTTCGACGACCGCTACCTCTTCTCCTGGACACGACGCGAGATCACGCGAGCCACGCGGGTCGCGGCCATGACTCCCCGTTGACCGGGGGCGGGACTCGGCGTTTCGACTCGGCGCTGCGCGCCTCGCTCAACGACCGGGGGACCGGGGGAACGGGGCGCGGGCGGGGGTCAGGCGGCGGTGAAGGTGCCGTCGCGCAGCGCGACGGCGACGGCGACCGCATCCGTCTGCGCCGCATGCAGCACCTCGTCGCGGGCTTCGCGGTCGAGGAGCTCCTGACCCGACCCCGACGCCGTCAGCAGATGACGCACGGCGCCGCGGAGGCCTCGGAACGACTCGCACGCCGCCGCCGCTTCCGGAGAGGTGTGATCGACGCCCAGCGCTCCGAGGGCGTCGACGACGGCTCCCGCCCCCAACTGGTCCTCGACCGCGAACCGCAACGCGGCATCGGCATCTCGGGAAGCGAGCTCGCCGGCGGCGATCACGGCGATGCTCGTACGTCCCCCGCGCCGCACCTGCTCCGCGAGGACAGCGCGCGCCGTCGCCGCCGCATTGCGCAAGCACCCGAGGAACACCGTCGCGCCCGCGGCCGCGGCGTGAGCGGCGACCGCCGCGCCGTTCAGCGACACCGCGTGCGCGGCTCCGTCGAACGGCACCGACTCGCCGGCGCCGACGCGGTCGGCGACCGTGGTGCTGAAACGCAGCACGTCGACCACCACGACGACGTCGGCAGGGGCGAGCCGGTCGAGTCCGGCGGCGCCCCACTCGAAGCGGACCTGATAGCGGGACTGGTCGAAGGGGGAGCTCACCGTCCCAGGCTAGGGGCCTCCGCCCCGGACCGCGGACGGTGCAAGACTGAGGCATGCGCATCCTGCTGAAGACCGTGCTCGACTGCGACGCAGACGCCGCGTGGCGGGCGCTGCACTCTCCCCGCGTCGTCGCCGAACTGTACGGGCCTCTGCTCGAACTGGAGCCGATGGCATCCGGCGGCCTGCCGACCTCGCTCGAGCCCGGCACCGACGTCCCCGTGCGGATGATGCTCGCCGGCGCCGTGCCGCTCGGCGCGCAGCTCATCCATGTGAGCGACCGGCGCACCGAGACGGCCGAAGGGCCCGTGCGCATCTTCCGCGACAGCGGTATCCCGCTGACGGGCCCCCTGGCATCCCTCGACGTGTGGGACCACCAGATGGCCGTGTCGGCCGCGCCCGGCGACCCGACGCGCACCCTGTGGCGCGAGCGGCTCGTGATCGGCGGACCGACCGCCGCCGCCCTGTGGCCTGTCCTGTGGACCGTCTGGCAGTGGCGAGCCCTGAGGCTGCGGCGCCTCGCACCGACCTGGGCGCACGATCCCGAAGCGGAATCGGCCCCCGTGGCTGCACCCGGCTCGGACGAGCGGCGCGGCTAACTCCTTCGATCCACACGCCGATCCGCGTCCCCGGGGGCTGCGGGCCGGGTTCTCGCCCGGATCGAAGGAGTTCGCCACGCGGCAGACGCGACCCCGCGCGGCGGCCGCGGCACCGGCCCCTACTCGGCGAGCACCTCGACGGGGGTCGCGCGGGTCGCGAGCCGCGTCGGCACGACGGCCGCGATGAGGGTCAGCACCGCGGTGGCCGCGACGACCACGAGCGTCGGCCCGACCGGCACGGCCGGCAGCACGAGCGTGGGCGCCTGCCACAGCGGCGGCATCGGCACCGACCCGAGCACCGACTGCGCCGCCACCCACCCGTAGGCCGTGCCCAGCACGAGCCCGAAGGCGAGCGCCGTCACCGTCACGTGCGTCGCCTCGAGGAGCACCATGCTGCGCACCTGACGGGCCGTCAGCCCGAGGGCCCGGAGGAGTCCGAGTTCCCGACGCCGCTGCACGACGCCGATCGTGAGCAGGTTCACGAGCCCGACCGCGGCGATGACGGCACTCACGGCGACAAGGGCCATCATCACCCCCGCGAACGAGTCGACCATCTGTGAGAAGTAGAGGTCGGGCTCTCCCCCGCTGGATGCCGTGATGAGCGCCTTCGCCGACTCCGCCGCCACCGCGAACATCGTCACGAGCGCGACGCCCATGACGACGCCGATCGCCATGCGGCTCGACCGCTCCGGGTAGCGGAGGGCGTTCTCGGCCGCGAGTCTCGCCGTCGCCGAGCGACCGAACAGCCGTCCCGTCAGGCGCAGGAGCGGGGGCATGATGACCGCCGCCGCCAGCGTGAGCGCCGTGAAGGAGAACAGCCCGCCGAAGAAGGCGACCACGACGCCGAGGGGGCTCAGCAGCCCCAGCAGCAGTCCGCCCACGAGCAGCAGGATGCCGAGGGCACCGAGCACGACGGTGACCGCGTTGCGGCCTCGGTGCGCCGAGACGTCCTCGTGCGTCTGCTCCACCGACCCGCCGAGCGCCTGGAGCGGGGTCACGGTGAGGACGCGCCGCGAGCCCGCCCACGCCGCCGCCCAGGTGGTCAGGGTCACCGCGACCGCGGGTAGGACGAGGGTCGGCTGGAGGACGTCGTAGGCGACATCGCCGCCGAGCGCACGGCCGAGGATCGGGATCGCGACGGCGGTCGCCGCCGTACCGAGCACCAGTCCCGTCACCGCGCCGATCGCTCCCACGATGAACCCCTGCGACGCGATCTCCGTGCGCTGCGACCGCGCCGAAGCACCGATGAGCCGCAGCAGGGCGATCCGCCGGGTGCGCCCGGCGACGATCGTCGCGAACGTGTTGGCGGTGACGATCGCCGCGACGTACACGGCGACGGCCAGTAGCAGCATCCCCAGGATGCCGACGACCACCGCGAGCGTGTCGGACGTGCCGTACGTCGGGGTGGCGAGCATGGCCGCACCGATGTAGCCGGTCGCGCTGATGAGCGCGACGCCGAAGGCCGTCGAGATGGCCGCGACGAGGATCGTCGCCCCCATCCCGCGTTCACGCAGCCACGCCAGTCGACCCGCACCCCGCGCGACGGATGCCGTCATCGGCATCCGTTCCGCGACCGCGGTCATGCCGTCACCTCGGCGGCGAGCATGTGGGCCGAGATCTGCTCGGCGGTCTGTCGAGGCTTGTCGGCGACGACGCGTCCGTCGCCGAGGAACACGACGCGGTCGGCGTACGACGCGGCGACCGGGTCGTGCGTGACCATCGCGATGGACTGGCCGTGTTCGCGGCTGGCGGCCGCGAGGAGGGCGAGCACCTCGCGGCTCGAGCGCGAGTCGAGGTTGCCGGTGGGCTCGTCGGCGAAGACGAGGTCGGGGGCCGTGGCGAGGGCGCGGGCGATCGCGACGCGCTGCTGCTGACCGCCGGACAGCTGGTGCGGGCGGTGCCGCAGGCGGGGCCCGAGCCCGAGGGTCTCCACGAGCCCGTCGATGCGCGCGCGCTCCAGCGCCGAGGGGCGGCGCCCGTCGAGGTCGAACGGGAGCATGATGTTGCCGATCGCGTCGAGGGTGGGCACGAGGTTGAACGCCTGGAAGACGAAGCCGACGCGGCGCCGTCGGAGGATCGTGAGCTCCAGGTCGGAGAGCCCCGTGATGTCGGTGTCGCCGATCCAGGCACGGCCCGACGTCGGCGCGTCGAGGCCCGCCATGATGTGCATGAGCGTGGACTTGCCCGAGCCGGACGGTCCCATGACGGCGGTGAACTCGCCGCGGCGGATGCCGACGGTGACGGCGTCGAGGGCGCGGACGCCGCTCTCGCCTGCTCCGAAGCTCTTGGTGAGGTTCTGCACTCGCGCCGCGAGGCCCAGGTCTGTGGTCGTGATCTCCATGACATCGACGTTATGGATCGCCTGTGCGTGGGCGCGTCGTCCGTCCGTCGCGATCACCTACATCGGAAGGATGATCCCGCCTGCGCGCGGGGAGGAGGCGCGGCTCAGGCGAGCCCGTGCTCGAAGGCGAACACCACGAGCTGCACGCGGTCACGGAGACCGAGCTTGGTGAGGATGCGGCTGATGTGGGTCTTCACGGTCGCTTCCGAGAGGAACTCGCGCGCCGCGATCTCGGCGTTGGACAGCCCGCGCGCGGCGAGCGCGAAGATCTCCCGCTCGCGGTCGGTGAGCGCGGCGAACGCGGGCGGGGGAGCCTGCACGGTGTCGCCGAAGTGCGCGAACAGCTCCCGCGTGGCCGCGGCGGCGATGACGGAAGACCCGGCGTGGACGGTGCGGATCGCCGCGAGCAGGAACTCGGGGTCGGCATCCTTCAGGAGGAATCCGCTCGCGCCCTGCCGGATGGCGCGCGCCGCCGCTTCGTCGAGGTCGAACGTCGTCAGCATCACGACGCGCGGCGGCTCGTCGCCGAAGGACGGGTCTGCCAGCAGCTCCGCGGTGGCGGCGAGGCCGTCCATCAGCGGCATCCGGATGTCCATCAGCACGACATCGGGGCGCTGCGCCCGCACGACGCGGACGGCTTCGGCGCCGTCGCCGGCTTCTCCGACGACCTGCAGGTCGGGCTGTGAGTCGATGACCATGCGGATGCCGGCACGGAACAGGGCCTGGTCGTCGACGAGGACGACACGGATCGGGGCGCTCATGCCGCAGCCCCGATCGGGACGGTGGCGCGCACGGTGAAGACGTCGCCGTCGAGTCCCGCCTCGAACGTGCCGCCCACGAGCTGCGCGCGCTCCCGCATGCCGATGAGGCCGTGCCCGCGCCCGTCGCCGGGGGCCGAGCCGGCGGAGGCGGGGTTGCGGACGATCAGGCGCACGCGGTCAGGATGCCACGACAGCCCGACGTCGACGGCACCTCCCGCGCCGTGTCGGAGGGCGTTGGTGAGAGCCTCCTGCAGGATCCGGTACACCGCCAGTTGGGCCGCGGCCGGCGGCTCGGCGACAGGGGCGGGGTCCACGTCGACCCGCAGATCTACCCCGGCGGCGCGGACGTGCGCGTAGAGCTGCTCGAGATCGGCGAGGGTCGGCTGCGGGCCCGGTCCTTCGCTGTGGCGCAACTGCGTCAGCAGCATGCGAACGTCGGCGAGGGCGGAGCGGGCGGCCCCGGAGATGGCGGCGAGCGCGTCGGTCGCGGCGTCGGGATTGCGGGCGGCGGCGTAGCGGGCGCCGTCGGCCTGCGCGATCACGACGGCGAGCGAGTGGGCGACGACGTCGTGCATGTCGCGGGCGATGCGGTTGCGCTCCGCCTCGACCACGGTCTCCGCTTCAGCCCTCTCCTGGGCGCGTCGGTTCTCGCGTGCGCGCAGCGCCGTCCTCACCAGCGCACCGACGGTCCAGGACAGGAGCAGGGCGAGCGCGGCACTGAAGAAGACGGTGATCCCGACGATGAGATTCGCCTCGATGGCGCCCATGAGGCTCCATCCGCCGCGGATGAGCGGCGGGACGATCAGGTAGGCGGTGATCGCGACCGCCCCGACGACCGCGGAGGCGAATCCGACCCAGAACAGCGTGCGCGTGCCGTAGGCGGCGGTGACGTACAGGATGCCGAAGATCGCGACGTTGGCCGGAAGCGGCGGGAGCCCGAAGCTCATCTGCACGAGCGCGAGCACCCACGCGAGAGTGAGGGCGAGCGGCGGCGACCACCGCCGGATGCCGAGTGCCACCGAGAATCCGGCCGTGAGCACGACGGCCGCCACGACGCTCGCGGTCGTGTCGACGCCGTTCCAATAACCGTAGGGCAGGACGGTGAACAGGACCGTGCCGAGGAAGAACAGCACGGCCACGACGATGTCGACGGTCAGCTGGTATCGCTCGAGGGGACGGAACACCCTTCGACGCTACGCGAGCGCGGTGCCTGACGGCATCCGTCGGGGGATGTATCCGCGGCGCCGACCGGGATGCCGCGCGTCAGGTGCGAGCGGGGTGGAGGGGGCGCCCCTCGAAGAACGTCTGCAGCACGACGGTTGTGCGGGTGCTGACTGACGCGGCCGCGCGGATGTCGCGGATCAGCTCTTCCAGGGCGCGCGGCGTGGCGACCCGGACGAAGAGCATGTAAGCCGCGACGCCGGCCACCGAGTGGCACGCCTCGATCTCGTCGAGGTGCGCGAGCATCTCGGGGGCGTTGTCGGGCTGGGCGGGGTCGAGCGGCGTGATCTCGATGAAGGCGGCGAGAGGCTTGCCCACCGCCTCGGGGTTGATCGTGGCGCGGTAGCCCGCGATGGTGCCGTCCGCTTCGAGTCGCTTGAGCCTCGCCTGGACGGCGGAGACGGACAGGCCGACAGCGGCCGACAACTGGGAGAGGGTCGCCCGCCCGTCGCGAGAGAGGGCGCGAACGATTCCCGCATCGACATTTGTGAGGGTCATAGGTCGAAAACTACCGGAAGATTTCCTGCCGTCTATTTATCCTGGCGGAACTTCTCTCGTAGAATTCGGGGAGCTCGCGGCTCGGCGCTGCGACACGTCGCTCTGATCGGAGGTTCACCATGTCCCTGACCGCACCCGCCCGCAAGGTCGTCATCGGAGAACCGGAGGTCGTCGAGGACGGCCGTGCGATCCCCGAGCAGCCGGCGTGGCTCGCCCTGAAGGATGCCGCGACCGCTCTCCAGGAGCTGCAGGCGCAGGACGGCTCCGTCCCCGAGGCCGACGCGCACGAGGAGGCGCGCGCCTACGTCGAGACGATCGTCCTCGCCATCCGCGCGCTCGCCCCGCTGTTCCCGCACGACGCGGAGTACCTCGCGGCGAGCGTCCATGATTTCCAGCGCTGGGTCGACGGCGGGTTCGGCGTGCCCGACTTCCTCGACTCGCTCACCGCGTTCCAGCCGCAGCAGCATCGGGTCGACGGGCTCACGCACCTCGTGGTGTTCCCGATGTACACGCAGAACGGTTCCCGCAACCGCTACGTCGAAGCGGTGCTGGTCGAGGTGATCTGGCCGGAGTTCATCGCGGAGTTGGAGAACACCTACACGAACAAGCTCTTCGTCTCGCTCCGGCTCCTCGACTTCACGCCCGGTTACGACACGAACTCCGCCGTCCTGTTCCCCGAGACGGTCGCCATGCGCGAGATCCCGACCTTCACCTGGGGCGCGATCTTCCAGGACCGCGAGGCCGCCCGCTACCGGCGCGTGGTGCGCGCGGCATCCGAGATCACGAAGCTCGACCTGCCCGACGACGCCGCGCGGATGCTCGACGACCAGGCGCTCACCGAGAAGACCTTCGTGATGTGGGACATCATCCACGACCGCACCCACATGCGCGGCGACCTGCCCTTCGACCCCTTCATGATCAAGCAGCGGATGCCGTACTTCCTCTACTCCCTGGAGGAGCTGCGCTGCGATCTCACCGCCTTCCGCGAGTGCGTCGCGATCGAGCAGGAGCTGCGTGCGCGTACGGAGCTGTCGGACGTGGAGGCCGAGACGCTCGAGCACGCGAAGCTCGTGCAGTACGCCGTCATCTTCGATCGGATCTTCCGGTTCTCGATCACCGGCACCCGGGTGCGCAACTACGACGGCCTCGGCGGGCAGCTGCTCTTCGCGTGGCTGCACCAGCGCGGCGTGCTCCACTGGACCGACACGGCCCTCGCCTTCGACTGGGATGACGTGCCCGCCGCGGTCGTCGCCCTCGGCGACGCGATCGACGAGCTGTACTGGAAGTCGATCGACCGCCCGAAGGTCGCGCATTGGCTCGCCGCCTATGACCTGGTGCGGCAGACCGTGACACCCCATCCCGCCTCGGTGTGGAACCGCGGGCTCCCCGACGAGGTGCTCGCCGGCGCTCCGAAGGGGTACACCGACGCGGTGCTGGACGACGAGTTCCCGCTGTCGATGTTCTTCGAGGCGTTGGAGAAGAAGATGCGTGACGTGATCGCGTCGACGTCGGGGATCACCGGCGCCGATGCCTGACGAGACGGTCACGTCTCAGACGCGGGACGTCGGGGGCCGCCTCGTGCTCGTGGCGGGGGCGACGAGCGACAGCGGGGAAGCGGCGACGCGTGCGCTGGTGGGGGCCGGCGCACGCGTGGTCGCCGTGGGGCGCGATGAGGAGCGCCTCGCGCCGCTGGCGCGACTCGGCGCTCGGACCGCGGTGTGCGATCTCACCGACGAGCATGCCGTCGCCGCGCTGGCGGCCCAGCTGGCGGCGACGGGCGGGCACGTCGACGGCATCCTGCACCTCGTCGGCGGCTGGCGCGGCGGTGGCGGCGTCGCCGGGCAGACCGACGACGACTACCGCTTCCTCGAGCAGTCGCTGACCGCGTGGCGGCACACGTCGCGAGCCTTCTGGGGCGACCTGCTCGCTTCGTCGGCCGCGAGGATCGCCGTCGTGTCGTCGACGGCGGTGGCGCGGCCCCTCGCCGGAGGCGCGAACTACGCGGCCGTCAAGGCGGCCACCGAAGCGTGGACGCGCGCGCTCGCGCAGGGCTTCGCCAAGACCGCACGGGATGCCAGTGAGCCGCTGCGCGCTGCCGCCGTCGTCTTCCGCGTGAAGAGTCTGGCCGGAAGAGAGGCCGATCTCGCGGCGGCGTTCGTGGACCTGTGGGATGCGCAGGCGGATGCCGTGAACGACACGGTCATCACTCTCGCCGACTGAGGCGGTTCAGTCGCGGGGCGCCGCTCCCTGATCGGCCACGCCGCCGCGCACCTGCGCGGACGAGGCCGGCGGGATCGGCGGCGCGTCCGCCGCGGCACCGGCACCGGCTTCGGAACCCGCTTCGGAACCGGCTTCCGGCGCGCCCGCAGCTTCACCGGCGGCGACGGTCGTCTCCGGTGCTTCCCGATAGCCCGCAGACAGCGTGCGGTAGGACTTCGTCGCGAAGGCGAGCACCGCGAAGACAACCATGATGAGGCCGGAGAAGAAGAACACGAGCGCGATCCCCCGCGCCTCGCCCTCGCCGAGCAGCCACCCCCACGTGCGCTGACCGGCATCCGTGTTCATGTACGGGATGATCCAGAACTCGGCGATCGGCGCGATGAGGAACGAGGTGATCGGCGCCGCGGACACCTCGATCGCCGTGGCCGCCCCGAACACGCGCCCCTGCCGCTCGAACGGCACCACCTTCTGCACGACCGTCTGCTCCGCCGCCTCAATCGCCGGGATCAGCATCATGTAGAGCCAGATGCCGAGGGCATACAGCCACCACCACTCGCGGATCGTGAAGAGCGATCCGAGCAGCCCCATGACGACGACCAGCAAGAGCATCGTACGGATCGGGTTCTTGCCGAGGCCCTTGGCGGCGATGATGCCGCCACCGATCAGGAAGCCCGTCGACGAGACGGCGAGCACGACGCCCCACCATTCGACGGGGAAGAGCGTGAGGCCGTAGGGGTCCATGAGCGCCATGTAGACGCCGCCGACCAGATTGTTGAAGGTCGAGAACAGGATGAGCGCGAACAGCCCCGGGACGGCCCGGATGGCCGCCGCGGCACCCCGGAAGTCGACGAGCTTGGAACCCGGCTCGCGCGCGGGTTCGTCTTCGGGAACCTTCAGCAGGAACAGGTGGATCAGCGCCGCGAGGGTGAGGACGAGCGCGATCACGAGGGTCCAGCCCATGCCGAGGAAGCCGATCGCGAACCCCGAGAACACGCTCGTCACCAGGAAGGCGAGCCCCTGCACGGTGCCCACGAGGCCGTTGGCGTTGGCATGGCGCTCGGTCGGCACGAGGAGGGTGACCGTCGTGGACAGGGCGATGTTGCGGAGGTTCTCGACGACGGCCCCCGCGAGGATGATGCCCGAGAAGAGCCAGAACCACGGAGCGCCCAGATCGAGCAGGGTCGCCTCGGTCTGAGACAGATAGATGCCGCCCGCCAGGAGGAAGGCGACGAGGGTCACGAATCCCGACAGGATCATGACGCGGTGCTTACGGTGCCGGTCGACGAACGTGCCGAATACCATGCCGAAGACCGCGAGGAGCAGCATGTACGCGCCGCCGATGATGCCGGTCGCGAGGACCGACTTCGTCTCCAGGTAGACCCAGAAGGTGAGCGCGAACCACAGGAAGCTCGTGGTGATGTTGGCCGCAGCCGTGTTGACCAGCACGTGCACGAAAGTGCGCATGCCGTCGGCAGGAACCGCGCGGGACAGGGCGGCGTCGGGCTGGGGTTGCGACATGAGGCGAGGCTAGCGAGCACCACCGACACGCGGAACCCCCGGACCGCGAACTAGGCTGGGATGTCGTGACCACCCTCCACGACACGACCGTTCGCGGCTTCGCCAGCGACAACTACTCCGGCGTCCACCCCGAGGTGCTCGCGGCGATCGCCGCCGCCAATGACGGCCACCAGATCGCCTACGGCGAAGACGTCTACACGGCGCGACTGCAGGAGGTCTTCGTCCGCCATCTCGGCGAGGGCGTGGAGGCGTTCCCGGTGTTCAACGGCACGGGAGCCAACGTCGTCGGCCTCCAGTCGATGCTGCCCCGCTGGGGCGCGGTCATCGCGGCATCCACCGCGCACATCAACGTCGACGAGGGCGGCGCCCCCGAGCGGGTCGCGGGCATCAAGATCCTCAACGTCCCCACCGACGACGGCAAGCTGACGCCCGACCTCATCGATCGGGAGGCGTGGGGCTGGGGCGACGAGCACCGCGCGCAGCCGCTCGTCGTGTCGATCACGCAGTCCACCGAACTCGGCACCCTGTACACGCCCGACGAGATCCGGGCGATCGCCGACCACGCCCATGCCCGCGGCATGCGCCTCCACCTCGACGGCGCCCGCATCTCCAACGCCGCCGCCGCGCTCGACGTGCCGCTGCGGGCGTTCACGCGCGACGCCGGCGTCGACGTCATGAGCTTCGGCGGCACGAAGAACGGCGCCATGCTGGGAGAGGCCGTCGTCGTGCTCGACCCCGCGGCATCCGAGGGTCTGCTGTTCCTCCGCAAGCTCAACATGCAGCTCTCGAGCAAGATGCGCTTCGTCTCGGCGCAGCTGGTCGCGCTCCTCGAAGACGACCTGTACCTGCGCAACGCCCGCCACGCGAACGCCATGGCGGCGCGGCTGCGGTCGTCGGTGGAGGCGGGCCTGGCCGACGGATCGATCCGCGGGGTCGCCTTCAGCCAGCCGACGCAGGCCAACGGAGTGTTCGCGACGCTGCCCGACGGCGTCGCCGACCGGCTGCGCGAGAGCTTCCGCTTCTACGACTGGGATGCCGCGAAGAACGAGGTGCGCTGGATGTGCTCGTTCGACACGAGCGAGAGCGACGTCGACGCGTTCGTGGCCGAGCTCGGCTGGCTCACGACCGCCGGCTGAGCGTCACCGCCGACGGCGCGTCTCAGCGCTGTTCGACGGCCGTGACGGACTCGATCGCATCGTCGAGCTCCGCCTCGGCCACCCCGTCGGGCACCGCCCCGTCGGAGGCGTCCGCGCCCGAGTCGGCGTCGGCATCCGTCTCCTCGACAGGGAGGGACTCGGCGGCACCGGAGGCCTCGCCCCGCATGAGCTCGCGCACCTCCGACATGAAGCTCGTGAGCTGGTGCTGCTGCCACCGCAGCTGACGCGTGCGGTCTTCGGCGTCGCGGAGCACCGAGTCGGAGTGGGCCGTCACGGTCTCGATGATCTTCTGCGCCTTCACGCGGGCGCGGTCGAGCTGCTCCCGCGCCTTGAGGTGGGCATCGGCCTCGATCTGCGACGCCTGGGCGCGCATGAGACGGTCGAAGTCGTCGGCCTTCGCCGTGATCCGCTGCGAGTGCTCGAGCGACGCGGCCACCTGGTCGTTCGCATCCTTCGTGATGCGCTCGGCGTGGGCGACGGCCTGGTTGTGCAGCATGAGGAACTCCTGCTGCGCGTCGTCCTGCCGTCGGGTCAACGACTCCTCGAACTCGAGCGCGCGCATCCTCAGCTCGCGGACCGCCTCCTCGGCCTCGGCCCGGGCCTGCTCGGTCTCGCGCGCGACGAGCGACCGCAGAGCGGCAGCGCCCTTCTCCGACTCGGTGCGGATGGTCGCCGCCTCCTGCTCGGCCTGAGCGACCTTCTCGGCGGCGTGAGCGCGCTCCCGCTCCAACTGCGCCGCGTGCGCCGTGAGCTCCGTGTCGATGCGCACCCGCGCCTGCTGCGCGTCGTGCTCGGCGCGCGCGATGATCGCGTCGGCGTCGGCCTGCGCCTCCTTGCGACGGTTCTGGATCTCCTCGTTGGCCGCCGCGAGCAGGCGGTCGGCCTGCACGCTCGCGTTCTTGATGAGCAGGCTGGCCTGCTCCTCCGCGACGTGCAGCACCTCCTCGAACTGGCGGCGGTTCGCCGACTCGCCCGACGCGCCCAGCAGCTCATCCGTGAGGGTCTGCACCTGCTCCTCGGCGTTGGACGCCTTGGCGGTGGCGACGGCGAGCTCCGCCTCCAGCTCCTCCACGCGCTTGCTGCCCTGCGACTGCGCCTGGTTCTGCGCCTTCGCCGACGCGACCGCGCGGCGGTAACGGTCCTTCAGCTGCGAGAGCTCTTCGCCCTGCACGCGCAGCCGGGTCGTCAGCTCCGCGATCGCCGACTCGACCTCGCCCTTGTCGTACCCTCGGAACGCCGTCGTGAACGTCGCATCGGCGCCGCCCTCCTGGGCGCGGATGAGGTCGTCGAACGGCGAGTTCTCGTCGCCGGGAGAGGTCTGCAGGTCGGGCATGAGGACTCCGCGAGGTCGGGGGATGCCGGGGGGCCACACCGGTACTTGGAAGGGTACCCTTCCCGCCGCCGCCGCGCGCACCGCAATCTCGACGGCGTCTCGTCCGCGTCATCTTGTGGGTGGCGGGCGCCGCGAGCCACGATTCGCCGCGGACGAACCGCGCCCAGGAACCGCCTCCGGACTCAGTTGCCCGCGAGCCACTCCCGGTACGCGTCGAAGGCGTACGGCCGGCCGAGGAAGGATGCCACGAGGTCGGCGGCATCCCGTCGCCCGCCCGGCTCGAGGATCTCGCGACGGTAGCGCTCGGCGACCTCCGGGTTCATGAGGTCGTCGCCGAACGCGGAGCGGAGGTCGCGCGCGATGACGAGACTCCATTGGTACGTGTAGTAGCAGGAGCCGTATCCGGTGAGGTGCCCGAAGCCCGCGTAGGGGTGCAGGCCCCGCAGCGGCTGCACGGGAGAGGTGACCGCGTACCAGTGCTCGGTGGCGGCCTGGAGGTCGGCGGGCCGGTCGACGTGGAGGTGGTACGACACGTTCGCGTGGCCGAGCTGGCGGCGCACCTCCAGCGCCCGGCCGAAGCCGTCGGCCACCCGCATGCGCTCGACGAGGTCGGCGGGGATCGGCTGCCCGTCCGCGTCGGCCGTGAAGGATGCCAGCACGTCGGCATCCCACGCCCACTCCTCCAGGAGCTGGCTCGGCGCCTCGACGAAGTCCCACTCGGTCGCCACGCCCGTGAAGCGGGCGAACCGCTGCGCGCCACCGAGGATGTCGTGCACGAGGTGCCCGAACTCGTGGAAGAAGGTGGTGACCTCGTCGTGGGTCATGAGCCCCCGCGCGAAGTTGCACAGCAGCGCCGCCTCGGGGAGCACACGCCCCGTGATGCCCGGCGCCAACGGGAAGCACGCCGCATGGCTGAACTTGCCGTCTCGCGGGTGGAGGTCGAGGTGCACCCGCCCGATGCGCTCGTCGCCGCGCACGACGTCGTAGCTGCGCACGTCGGGATGCCACGTCGGCACGTCGACGGGCTCGAAGTCGATGCCGAGCAGCCGTGAGGCGGTCTGCAGCACTCCGGGCAGCACCCGATCGAACGTGAAGTACGAGCGCACGAGCTGCGCATCGACGTCGTGGCGCTCGTTGCGGAGCACGCTCAGGAGATAGAAGAAGTCGGCGATCGTCACCTCTTCGGCATCCGGCTCGTCGTGACGCAGACGCTCCAGCAGCAGCGGGTACTCGGCCTCCGCCGCCGGGCGCGACGCCTCGTCGAGCCGGTCCAGGAACGCACGGACCGCGGCGCCGGAGCCGATCATGCGCGGCTCGGTCTCGAAGTCGGCCCAGTCGCCGTAGCCGAGCAGGTGCGCCCGTTCCTCCCGCACGGCGAGGAGCTCGGCGAGCACGGCGTCGTTCTCGGGCCACGCGAGATCGTTGTAGGCGGCCACGAGCGCCGTGCGCGTCGCCCGCACGGTGGCGTACTCGCGCACCGGCATGAGGTCGGGATAGTCCGTGGTCAACACGACGAGCCCGTCGTCTCCCGCCGGGTGCGCATCGAGGAAGTCCTGCGGCAGTCCCGCGAGGTCGTCGGGACGCACCCGCACCTCGCGCCGGCCCTCGCGGATGTTCCGGGAGAAGGTCAGGCTGAGCTCGGTGTCGCGGTCGGTCAGCTCCCGCACGCGCTCGCGGTCGGCCTCCGCGAGATCCACGCCGCCTCGACGGAAGTCGCGCAGCGTGTGGGACAGGAGGCGCTCCTCCTCGGCATCCAGGTCGGCGCCCTCGAAGGCGGCGAGCGCCGCGAACAGGACGGGGTCGAGCAGCCGGGCGGAGGAGAGCGCCTCGAGGGTCTGCACCGACGCCTCCGCCGCCGCACGGACGTCGGCGTCGGGGTGCGCCTCGCTGAGGATGTACGCCTCGCTCATCGTGCCGCGAAGGGCGAGATCGGCGTCGTTCCAGAGGTCGAGGGCCTCGGATGCCGTGGCCGCGCCGGCCGTCAACTGGCCGTCGAAGTGGCGCACGAGCCGCACGGCCGCCTCGGCGTGCTCGGTGGCGGCGGCCAGCCAGCCGTCGCGGGTGGTCGGGAAGACGAACGGCTCGGGCGCACTCATGGGTTCGAGCCTACGGGTGGCATCCGTCAGCGACGCCCGAACAGCATGGTCGTGAGGGTCGGCCGCCAGTGGCGGGCGACGTACGAGACCGCTTCGTCGACCCCGAACGATCGCGTCGAGTTGCCGACACGCACCCACAGGTCGGTGCTCTGCCCCTGCGCGAGGAACACCGGCTCCGGAGCGCGCGGGCAGCGGACGGCGCACACCGTGAAGCCGTCGACGTCCGCGAAGCGGATGCGCGGGAGTGCCGCGGCGTTCTTGCCGAGGGTCGCCGAGAGCATGTCGCGCAGCCACAGCTCGAACCGATCGACGTCGGGTTCGCGCAACGTCGCGAGGTCGCGGTCCAGGCCCGTCGGGCGGCCGGCGTCGTCGGCACCGATGAGGAGGGTGCCGCCGCTGCTGTTGAGGAACGCGGCGACCGTCTTGGCGATCACCGCCTCCATCCGCGCGTCCTTCTTGTCCTCGCGCACGTTCCAGCGCGCCGTCTCCTTGAACTCGACCCGGTCGGACTCCCCCGCCGCCAAGAGCGCGCGGACGTCGACGGCGGCGCTGTCGCGGCGCACGAGGGCGACGACCGCGGAGGCGAGCAGCGAGAGCCCGAGACTGCAGCCGGCGGCCAGGAGGATGGTCGTCGGCATCCAGAGTCGGAGACCGGCGAAGAACCAGCCGGCGATGAAGAGACCGGCGCTGAGCCCCAGGATCGAGATGATCGTCATCGCCGACAGCGGCAGCGAGAGGCGTTGACCGAACAGGCGGCGCAGCGCCCAGGCGATGACGAACGACACCAGGAGCGCCGCCGGCAGGGCGAGGGCGAAGTCGACGAGCAGCGCGCTCTGCGGCATGACGGCGTCCGCCTCAGCGCAGGGCGCCGACGGAGGCCAGCGCCAGGCGCACCAGGGTTCCCCGGCCGCCCTCCATCTCGGCCGCCAGCGAATCCGAGGAGGCCTCGGCGGGGGTCAGCCACGTGACCTCGAGCGCGTCCTGCCGGGGCTCGCATGTGCCGGTCACCGGCACGACGAACGCGAGCGACACGGCGTGCTGACGGTCGTCGTGGTAGGCGCTGAGGCCCGGCATCGGGAAGTACTCGGCCACCGTGAACGGCACCGGCTGCGGCGGGAGGAGCGGGAAGGCCATGGGCCCCAGGTCGTTCTCGAGATGGCGGAAGAGGGCATCGCGCACCGTCTCGCCGTAGCGGACGCGGCCCGACACGGTCGAACGCGTGATCTCACCGAGCGGAGTGGCGCGCAGGAGGATGCCGACCTCGGTGACGACACCCGTGCCGTCGGTGCGGACGGGAACGGCCTCCACGTAGAGGATCGGCAGGCGCCGACGCGCCTCGGCGAGTTCGATCTCCGTCAGCCAGCCCGGGTTGGCGGCGTTGCCCGGGGCGGGAGAGCCGAAGGAGCCGTCACCCACCGGGTGGCCCTCGCGACCGTACGCGCGCAGCGGATCGCGCGGCGCTCCGTCGTCGTCGCGGTCGTTCGGGTCGGGGTCGGGGGTGCGGACGGCCATGCTCCATGTATACCCGCGCCTGCTCCCGATCGCGCGGGCGCACGCCGGAGGACACGGTGGGACGGCGTTTGGGACAATGGGGCCATGAGCGAGTTGGATGCCGACGCCGTCCTGTGGAGCGCCCCGCCCGCCGAGCGTGCGGGCCGCCCGCTCGTGGTGCTCCTGCACGGCTACGGCTCGGAGGAACGCGACCTCTTCGCGCTCGTGCCCCACCTGCCGCCGGAGTACGTGTTCGCCGCCGTCCGCGCCCCGCTCACGCCGCCGTTCCCCACCCCGGGGTGGTCGTGGTTTCCGATCGAAGGCCTCCGCGGACGAGACCCGGAGGGTACGACGACCGCAGCGAGCGCGTTCCTCTCGTGGCTGGACGCGTCGACGGATGCCGAGGTCGTCGGCCTGCTGGGCTTCTCGCAGGGGGCGGTGATCGCCCTGCAGGCGCTGCGTCTGCGGCCGCAGCGGTTCGCCTTCGTCGTCGCCCTCGCGGGCTACGCGGATGCCGCTCCCCTCCCGACCGATGCCGAGCTGGCCGAGCGCAAGCCCCCCGTCTTCTGGGGGCGCGGAGCGCGCGACGAGGTCATCCCGGCCGACCGTGTCGCCCACACCGTGCAGTGGCTCCCCGAACACGCGGAACTGAGCGGCCGGGTCTACCCGGGGCTCGCCCACAGCGTCTCGCAGGACGAGCTGGACGACGTGCGCACCTTCCTCGAGAAACGCCTCGCCGACGAGCGGGGTTGACGCCCTCCGATAGAATCGTCGTGTCCCCCGTCCCGAGTGTGAGGAAGACCGTTGAAGGGTTTCGACGCCGCGCTGTGATCCCGCGCCAGCCGTCGCCCTCCGCTACCCTCCGCTAGCCGCAGGACCGGACTCTTCGCGACGTCTGCGCACCCATCCCGCGCTGACGTCGTCGACTCCCTCCGCCTCCCCCGGCCGCATGCCGGGAGCGAGGCTGCCCGGTGTCCGCTGCGTCGGCGCACCCCCGACCGAGATCGGGGCCACCGACAACCGGGAGGCACTCATGCCTGCACCACACTCCGCGGTCGCTCTCGACCGCCTCTCCTTCACCTGGCCCGACGGCACCGTCGCCCTCGACGGCGTCACGGGCGCGTTCGGCACCGGCCGCACCGGCCTCGTGGGCCGCAACGGCGCCGGCAAGTCGACGCTGCTCTCGCTCATCGCGGGCGAACGGATGCCGACGTCCGGCCAGCTCACCGTCACCGGCCGCGTCGACCGCCTGCCGCAACAGCTCACGCTCGACGTGGACGTCCCCGTCGCCGACCTGCTCGGCGTGGGCGATGCGCTCCGCGCCGTGCGGGCGATCGCCGACGGCGACGTCGACCCCGCGCACTTCGACGCCGTCGGAGACGACTGGGACGTCGAAGCGCGGGCCACGGCATCCCTCGACGAGGCGGGACTTCCCGCGGGAGCGCTCGACCGGCGGGTGGGCACCCTGTCCGGCGGCGAAGCGGTACTCGCCGCGCTCGTCGGCGTCCGGCTCCGCGGAGCGCCGATCGCCCTGCTCGACGAACCCACCAACAACCTCGACCGCGATGCCCGCGCGCGCGTCTACGACCTCGTCCGCGGGTGGCGGGGCACGCTCGTGGTGGTCAGTCACGACACCCGGCTGCTCGACCTCATGGACGAGACCGCCGAGCTGTACCGCGGCGGGCTGTCGGTGTTCGGCGGCGGCTACTCGGCGTGGCGCGAAGCGCTCGACGTGGAGCAGGCGGCCGCACGGCAGGCCGAGACCGCCGCGCGGCAGGTGGTCAGACGTGAGAAGCGCGACCGCCGCCTGACGGAGACCAAGATCGCCCACCGCCAGGCGGCCGGACACAAGGCGCAGATCGAGAAGCGCGTGCCGGGCATCGTCGCGGGCGGACGCAAGCGCGCCGCGCAGGTGTCGGCAGGGAAGCTGCGGACCGAGGCCGTCGAGAAGGTCGCGGCGGCTCGCGCGGACCTCGACGTCGCCGAACGTCGCGTTCGCGACGACGAGTCGGTGCACATCGACGTCCCCGATCCCCGGGTCGCGGCGGGGCGACGCATCGCGATGCTCGGCGACGGCGAGCGCGCGTGGATCGTGCAGGGGCCGGAGCGGGTGGCCGTCATCGGCCCCAACGGCGCGGGGAAGACGACGCTCCTCGAGAGCCTCGTCGGCGTCGGCCGCTCCGGGACCGGCCTGCACACGGAGACGTACACCGACCGCATCGGATACCTCCCCCAGCGCGTCGACGGTCTCGACGACGATCGGTCGGTGCTCGACAATCTGCGCAGCCCCGGCATGGGCGACGTGGAACTGCGCAACCGGCTCGCCCGGTTCCTCCTGCGCGGCGACACCGTGCTGCGGCCGGTGGCGACGCTGTCGGGCGGCGAGCGCTTCCGGACCGCGCTGGCACGCCTCATGCTCCACGAACCTGCCCCGCAGCTGCTCGTGCTCGACGAGCCGACCAACAACCTCGACGTGGAGACGGTCGACCATCTGGTCGACGCGCTGGCCTCGTACCGCGGCGCGGTGCTGATCGTGAGCCACGACGACGCGTTCCTCGCGCGCATCGGTCCCGACCTCGTGCTCGAGCTGCGCGACGGGCTCCTGAAGGAGCGTCCGATGACCGTGCTATTCCCCTAACGGAATGCATGCGATGCGCAACTGTTATCGCAGCCCGTAGCAAGCGCTATCCGGCTCGCATACGCTTCCCACAGGAGGAGAAGTGTCACCTGAAGAACCCGGCCCCGAGGCCCCTGAGAACACCCCCGCAGCATCACGTACGCCACGGCGCATGAACCGCCCGGCGCTGTGGATCACCGTGGGCACGGTGGCGGCGATGGCGATCGCCGGCGCGGCCGTCGCTGCCCCGCTGATGCGACCGTCCGCGGAGGGGGCGGCCTCCCCGAGCACCGCGCCGCCCACGTCGCCCACGGGCGAAGCCGAGTCCCCGTCGCCGACTCCGTCACCGACGCCCACGCCGACGTGCACCGTGACGATGCACGATGTCGTCTGGTCCGACCCGTTCGAGCTCACCCTGCCGGCCACGGGCCCCGCCGACGCCGACCGTGTGCAACGGATAGAGCGCGCCGACGTCGACTATCGCCCCACCCCGTTCCCGTTCCCGATCGACGACGAGAGTTTCGGCATCCTGACCGCGAACGACTTGCGGTCGCGCAGCTCGCTGACCGTGGCGGGCCGTGACGGTCAGGAGCGGTGGACGGTGGTGATCGACGGTGGTCGACTCCAGGTGCTCTCGTCACCGGCGACCACGGGCGTGCAGGGGATCCTCGTGATCGGCGTGACGGCATTCGGGGGCGGCGACCACCGCATGATGTCGTTCGATCTCGCCACAGGTGATGTCATCGCGGAGCGCGAGACCGGCGAGACCAGTCCCATCACGTGGCGCGCCGGGCGAGCGTGGTGGACGAGTGTCGCACCTGCCACCGCGGACAGCTTCTACGTCAGCGATCGCGACGCCCTCTCGCGGATCGACGCGACCAGCCTCGAGACGCGATGGACGGTGGCCGGTTCGGACTACGGCGTGGAGTGGTTCGAGGGCGGCGTGCCGTTCGGCGTCATCGGAGACCGGGCGTTCGTCGGCAGTCATGCCGTGGATGCCGAAACCGGAGAAGGTCTCGGGTGGGAGTCTGCGGGCAACGTCACGTCCGTGGCGGGCGCCACCCTGCACACACGTCTCATGTACGACCACGTCGGCCCGTTCGACCTATCCGGACTCGATCTGGCGCGAGGAGAGTCGTGCTGGACGCGTGAGGTGCTCAGCTACACGGGTGACGCCGACACACTGTGGATCCTCACGTCGGAGGGAGCGATCGAGCGCATCGACCCCCTCACCGGCGAGGCGCTCGAGACCGTCGCGCAGACGACCGCGAACTCGCTGAGGGCAGTCGGACGTTATCTGTTCGCCACCGAGTCCGACCCTGACGACTACAGGCAGCCCACCACCGTGAGCGTCTTCGAAGACTCGGTGCTGCGCTGGACGTACACGGACGACTCCTCCGCGCCCCCGTATGTCTCCGGATCGCAGATCGTCGTGCACGAACGCAAGCAGGGTCTCGACACGCTGACGGGATACGACGAGCCCGGCGGCGATCCTGCCTGGCAGATCGAGGAGCTCGACATCTTCGTCGACGAGGGGGTCGTGCTCCAGGCAGGGGTGGACTGGAACGAGAACATCGTCGACTACGCGCTGCGCCACTGACAGCCCGCGGCGCAAGCCCTGTCCGGATGTCGGACGGACGGACGAAGATGGAGGGATGGCCGAGGTGCTCGAGCGATTCGGTCCTGCGACGCAGGACTGGTTCCGCAGCGCCTTCCATCGGCCGACCGCCGCGCAAGCCGGCGCATGGGAGACCATCTCGGCCGGGCGGCATGCGCTCGTGGTGGCTCCGACCGGGTCGGGCAAGACGCTCTCGGCGTTCCTGTGGTCGATCGATCGGATCTTCCACGACAAGCAGGATGCCGCGGCCGCCGCGCCCGCACCGCCCCGGTCGAAGCAGCCCCGCCCGCCGCGCACGCGCGTGCTCTACATCTCACCGCTGAAGGCGCTCGGCGTCGACGTCGAACGCAACCTGCGCTCTCCCCTCGTGGGCATCGGGCAGTCGGCACGGCGCCTCGGCATCCCCGTGCCCGACATCACCGTCGGCGTGCGCTCGGGCGACACGACGTCGGCCGACCGCCGGAAGCTCGTCTCCGATCCGCCCGACATCCTCATCACGACGCCCGAGTCGCTGTACCTCATGCTCACCTCGCAGGCGGGTGAGACGCTGCGCGGCGTTCACACCGTGATCGTCGACGAGGTGCACGCGGTGGCCGCCACCAAGCGGGGGGCGCACCTCGCGGTGAGCCTGGAGCGGCTCGACGCGTTGCGCCGGGAGCACGACGAGAGCGTCGCACCCGTGCAGCGGATCGGGCTGTCGGCCACCGTCCGACCGATCGACGAGGTGGCGCGGTTCCTGGGAGGTTCGCAGCCGGTCGAGATCGTGGCGCCGAAGGCGACGAAGGCGTTCGACCTGTCGGTCGTGGTCCCGATGGACGACATGCTCAACCCACCTCCCCCGCCGGGTGCGGCGGCCGAGGCGTCGGCGCCCGGGGGCGATCGAGCGACCGCGGACGTGCCCGACGACGGCGACGCTCCCGCCTGGTACGACGCCGCACCCGGCCCGACCGGGTCGGCCTCCGCGCCAGGACCGAGCGAAGTGACGGGGTCGGTGTGGCCGCACGTCGAGGAGGCGATCGTCGACCGCATCCTCGCCCACCGCTCGACCATCGTCTTCGCGAACTCGCGCCGGCTCGCGGAGCGTCTGACGGGTCGGCTCAACGAGATCTACGCGGAGCGCCTGGGGCTCGATCTGCCCGATCCCACCGTTCCCGCCGCGATGATGGCCCAGGCGGGCGCGACGAGCGGCGCCGACCCCGTGCTCGCCAAGGCGCACCACGGCTCCGTCTCGAAAGAGCAGCGAGCCCAGGTCGAGGACGAGTTGAAGTCGGGGATGCTGCGTTGCGTCGTCGCGACGAGCAGCCTCGAGCTCGGCATCGACATGGGTGCCGTCGACCTCGTCATCCAGGTCGAGGCGCCGCCGTCCGCGGCATCCGGTCTCCAGCGCGTGGGACGCGCAGGTCACCAGGTGGGCGAGGTGAGTCGCGCCGCGCTCTTCCCGAAGCACCGGGGCGACGTCCTCCACACCGCCGTCGTCACCGAGCGCATGCTGGCCGGTCAGATCGAGGCGATCGCCGTACCGCAGAACCCGCTCGACATCCTCGCGCAGCAGACGGTCGCCGCGTGCGCGACCGGCCCGGTCGACGTGGAGGGCTGGTTCGAGACGGTGAAGCGGTCGGCGCCGTTTCGCACGCTTCCCCGCTCCGCGTTCGAAGCGACCCTCGACCTCCTCGCGGGCCGGTTCCCCTCCGACGAGTTCGCCGAGCTCCGTCCCCGGGTGGTCTGGGATCGCGACCACGGCACGCTGACCGGTCGGCCGGGAGCGCAGCGCGTCGCCGTGACCAGTGGCGGCACGATCCCCGATCGCGGCCTCTTCGGCGTGTTCGTCGCCGGCGAGAGCCGCAACGCCCGCGTCGGGGAGCTCGACGAGGAGATGGTCTACGAGTCGCGCGTGAACGACGTCTTCACACTGGGCACCACGAGCTGGCGCATCGTGGAGATCACCCACGACCGCGTCAACGTGCTTCCCGCGTTCGGGCAGCCGGGGAAGCTGCCGTTCTGGCACGGCGACGGGCTCGGACGGCCCGCAGAGCTCGGCGAGGCGCTCGGACGGTTCTCGCGGGAGGTGGCGGCGGCGACCCCCGAGAAGGCGACCGAGCGGTTGCGCGAATCGGGCCTCGACGACAACGCCATCGGGAACCTGCTGTCCTATCTGTCCGAACAGCGCGAGGCGACGGGCACGCTGCCCACCGATCGCACGCTCACGGTCGAGCGATCGCGTGACGAGGTCGGCGACTGGCGCATCATCCTGCATTCCCCGTACGGCATGCACGTGCACGCGCCGTGGGCGCTGGCTGTCAATGCGCGGGTCCGCGAGCGGCTCGGTGTCGAAGGATCCGCCGTCGCGAGCGACGACGGCATCATCGCCCGCGTGCCCGACGCGGAGTCCGAACCGCCCGACGCCGAACTCTTCGTCTTCGACCCCGACGAGCTCGAGCAGATCGTCACCGACGAGGTCGGCGGCTCCGCGCTGTTCGCCTCGCGCTTCCGCGAGTGCGCGGCCCGCGCCCTGCTGCTGCCGCGCCTCAACCCGAACCGTCGCTCGCCGCTGTGGCAGCAGCGGCAGAAATCGGCGCAACTGCTGGAAGTCGCGAAGAACCATCCGACGTTCCCGATCATCCTGGAAACGCTCCGGGAGGTGCTGCAGGACGTCTACGACCTTCCCGCGCTGCTGCGGATCGCCCGGTCGATCGGCGACCGTCGCATCCGCCTCGTCGAGACCACGACCTCGCAGCCGTCGCCGTTCGCGCGCGACCTGCTGTTCGGGTACGTCGGCGCATTCATGTACGAGGGCGACTCCCCACTCGCCGAGCGTCGCGCGGCCGCGCTCTCCGTCGACCCCGCACTGTTGAGCGAACTCCTCGGCAAGGTCGAGATGCGTGAGCTCCTCGACCCCGGCATCATCGCCCAGTTCGAACGCGAGGTACAGCGACTCGACCCGACCCGGCGTGTGCGCGGCCTCGAAGGGGTCGCCGATCTGCTGCGCCTGCTCGGCCCGCTCGACGCCGACGAAGTGGCCGCCCGGCTCGTCGCCGCCGATCCCCCGACCGGCGCTCCTCCCCCGGACGGCGCACCCGAGGCGGCTGCGACAGTGGTCGAAGCCCGGACCCACCTCGATGCGCTCGTCGACGCCCGGCGAGCGATCCCCGTGACGATCGCGGGCGTGGCCCGGGTGGCCGCGATCGAGGATGCCGGGCGGCTGCGCGACGCGCTCGGCGCGGCGCTGCCTGTCGGCATCCCCACCGCGTTCCTGGAACCCGTCGTCGACCCGCTCGCCGATCTCGTCGCCCGGCACGCCCGCACGCACGGCCCGTTCCGCACGGGCGACGTGGCGGCACGACTCGGGATCGGCGCGGCCGTCGCCCGGCAGACGCTGCAGCGGCTCGAGTCGCAGGGCCGGCTGTCGAGCGGCTTCTTCCTTCCCGACCCGGCGCGCGGTGCCGGGGAGGCGCGGGCCGACGGTGCCGATCCGGGTTCCGAATGGTGCGACACCGAGGTGCTGCGTCGGCTGCGGCTGCGCTCGCTCGCCGCCATCCGCGGGGCGGTCGAGCCCGTGGCCCCGGAGGCGTTCGCCCGCTTCCTCCCCGCGTGGCAGCACGTGCACGCCGCCGAGTCCGCCCGCGGTCTCGAAGGGGTCGACGGCGTGCTGGCCGTGATCGAGCAGCTCGCCGGCGTGCCTCTCCCGGCGAGCGCGTGGGAGTCGCTCATCCTGCCCTCGCGCGTCGTGGACTACACCCCGGGCATGCTCGATGAGCTCACCTCCACAGGAGAGGTGATCTGGTCGGGTCACGGCTCGCTCCCCGGCCGCGACGGCTGGATCGCGCTGCACCCCGCCGACACCGCGGCGCTCACGCTCCGATCCGAAGACGACGTCGCGCCGTCGCCACTGGAGGAGCAGCTCCTGTCGGCCCTCGCCGGCGGCGGCGCCTTCTTCGCGGGGCAGCTCGTACCCCTCGTGGGTGCGGAGAACGAGCAGTCCGTCGTCGATGCGCTGTGGAATCTCGCGTGGACGTCGCGCATCACCAACGACACGTTCGCGCCGGTGCGGCTGCTGCTGGGCGGCGGCTCGCAGGCACATCGCACGGTGCGCCGCACTCCGCGTGCCCGCATGTTCCGCGGCACGCCGATCGCGCGGCCTCAGACCGCTCCCCAGCGGCCGCCGCTCGTGGGAGGGCGCTGGTCGCTGCTGCCGGCGCCCGAGAGCGACCCGTCGCTGCGCACCGCGGCATCCGCGAGCATGCTGCTCGAACGCTACGGCGTGGTCACCCGCGGCTCGGTGACCGCGGAGGAGCTGCCGGGCGGGTTCGCGCAGGCCTATCGCACCCTCGCCGGCTTCGAAGACGCGGGGCACTGCCGCCGCGGCTACTTCATCGAACGTCTCGGCGCCGCGCAGTTCGCGACGTCGGCCACGGTCGACCGGCTGCGCACCTACACAGGCCCCGACGCCGACGAGGGCGCACCGCGACTCCACGCGCTGACGCTCGCCGCCACCGATCCCGCCAATCCCTACGGAGCGGCGCTCGGCTGGCCGGCCCAAGACGGCGGCCACCGTCCCGGGCGGAAGGCGGGCGGCCTCGTCGTCCTCGTCGACGGCGCGCTCGTGCTGTACCTCGAGCGCGGCGGCCGGTCGGCGCTCGCCTTCTCCGACGACGAGGCCGTCCTGTCCGCCGCGGCGCGCAGCCTCGTCGAGACGGCGCGCGCGCGCCGGCTCGACACGCTGACGATCGAACAGGTCGGCGGCGCGTTCGTGTACGGCACCCCCGTCGGCCGCGCGCTCCGCGACGCCGGATTCGTCGAATCCGCGCGGGGCCTCACCCTCCGGCGGACCCGATGACGACCCCGGATGCCTGCGGATGCCTGCCCGTGCCTGAGGATGCCTGCTGATGCCCGAGGGTGACACCGTCTTCCGCACGGCGCGACGCCTCCACCAGGCGCTCGCGGGGGCGACGGCGACACGCTTCGACATCCGCGTCCCGGGAAGCGCGACCGCCGACCTCACGGGGGAGATCATCCGTGAGGTCGTTCCGCGGGGGAAGCACCTGCTCCTGCGCATCGGCTCCTACACGCTCCACTCCCACCTGAAGATGGAGGGCCACTGGGACCTCTACCGACCCGGGGAGCGCTGGCACGCGCCGGCGTTCCGCGCGCGGGCGATCGTAGGGTCTGCCGCGGCGGATGCCGTCGGCTTCGACCTCGCGATGGTCGAAGTGCTGCCCACCGCCGACGAAGACCGCATCGTCGGACACCTCGGCCCCGATCCGCTGTCGCCCGGGTGGGATGCCGCGGAGGCCGCCCGGCGCCTCTCGATCGACGAACGGGCCGCGCACGTGGCCTTGCTGGACCAGCGCAACGTCGCCGGGTTCGGCAACGAGTACGCCAACGAGCTCCTCTTCGTCCGCGGCATCCTCCCCACCACCCCGGCCACGCGCATCGACGCGCGCGGCCTCGTCGACACGGGCGCCCGGATGATCCGGCAGAACCGCGACCGCCACGGCCGCACGTTCACGGGCGACACGCGACCCGGGGCGCAGAACTGGGTGTACCGCCGCGAAGGCAAGCCCTGCCGCCGGTGCGGCACCCTCATTCGGAAGACGGAGCTGGGCGCCGACCCCACGCAGGAGCGCATCGTCTTCTGGTGCCCGCGCTGCCAGACCTGACCGCGCGGGGCCGGCGTCACGACGTCAGTGCCCGAGGTAGCGTCCGGGGCGGTGGTTGAGGGCCAGCACGAGGTTGAGCAGCACGGCGCCGGCGGCGCTCAGCAGCACGATCGGCCACGGCACCACCAGCAGCGCGGCGACGATCACGAGCACGTCGAACACCATGAGCGACCAGCCCGCGCGGATGCCGAGGCGCTCCTGCAACAGCAGGGCGATGATGTGCACGCCGCCGACGCTGGAGCGGTGACGGAACAGGATCAGCACGCCGACCCCGGCGAGCAGGTTGCCGGCGAGGACGGCGTAGATCGGCTCGATCTCGACGATCGGGAGGAAGGCCTGATGCACGACGGCGAAGGCCGAGACCAGCGCGATCGACACCGCCGTGCGGATCGTGAAGTCCCAGCCCTTCTTCCACACCGCCAGCGCGGCGAACGGCAGATTGATGACGGCGAACAGCACCCAGAACGGCCACGGGGTGGCGTAGCCGAGGAGGAGGGACAGACCCGCCGTGCCACCGGTCACCGCGTGGGCCGCGTGCAGCAGATGCAGCCCGAACGAGGCGACGAACGTCCCCGTCAGGATGCCGAGCACGTCCTCGACCACACTGTGCTCGGTCGCCTTCACATCGAACACGAGCGACGGACCCGTCGTGGGGTCGGGATCACTCGCCGCCGCATCGACGACCGGGGTGGAGTCGGGCTCGGGGGAAGTCACGGCATCCATCCTGCATCACGACAGCCGCGGAGAACCGCGGTCGGGTTCATAGACGGCGCCTAGACCGGCCACACGGGCCGCATCACGGGGACGGCGACACTGGCGGGCATGAACAAGCGCCTGAAGCACAGCCTCATCGCCGGCGGTCTCGTCGTCGCGCTGTCGGCGACCGGCGGCACGGTGTGGGCGCTCGAGCGCTTCGTGGTGCCCCACGTCGTCGTCGACGACGTCGCCGCGTACGAAGCGGCACAGAACCCCACGGCATCCGCGACGGAGTCGGCCACCACGAGCGCCCCCGCCGAGGTCACCGACACGACCTACACCTCCGACGACGCCTCGATCGAGATCACGACGCACACGCAGGGCACCGGCGACGACACGGTTACGTACTACGTCGCCGACGTCGAGCTGGGCGACGCGACTCGCCTGCGGAGCGCGTTCGCCCAGAACCAGTTCGGCGAGAACATCACCGATCTCGTGTCGAGCATCGCGACCGACAACGGCGCCGTGTTCGCCGTCAACGGCGACTACTACGGGTTCCGCGACAGCGGCATCGTCATCCGCAACGGCGTCGTCTACCGCGACCAGGGTGCGCGCGAGGGGCTCGTCTTCTACGAGGACGGATCGGTCGCCGTCTACGACGAGACCGAGACGACGGCCGCGGAACTGCTCGCCGACGGCGCCTGGAACACCCTCAGCTTCGGACCCGCGATCGTCGAGGACGGCGCCGTCGTCGCGGGCATCGACGACGTCGAGATCGACACCAACATCGGCAACCACTCGATCCAGGGCGAGCAGCCGCGCACGGCGATCGGCGTGATCGACGACAACCACCTGATGATCGTCGTGGTCGACGGCCGCGACACCGGCTACAGCCGGGGCGTCACGATGACCGAACTGGCCGACATCATGGTGTCGCTGGGCGCGACGACGGCCTACAACCTCGACGGGGGCGGGTCGAGCGAGATGTGGTTCAACGGCGAGGTGGTCAATCAGCCCTCCAACGGCGGCGAGCGCGCGACGAGCGACATCCTCTACCTGGCGGGGTGATCCGGATGCACATCGTCCTCATCCCCGCCTTCGAGCCCGACGCCCGGCTCGTGGACCTCGTGACGGCGCTCGCGCCCGACGGTCCCGTCCTCGTCGTCGACGACGGCTCGGGTCCCGCGTTCGCGTCCGTCTTCTCCGCTGCGGCCCACGCCGGCGCAATCGTCGTGAGCCACCCGCGCAACCGCGGCAAGGGCGCGGCGCTGCGCAGCGGGTTCGCGGAGGCCGCGTGCCGGTGGCCGTCGGCATCCGTCGTCACGGCCGACGCCGACGGACAGCACACGGCCCACGACATCCGCCGGGTCGCGGAGGTGCTGGCATCCGCCGACGCGGAAGGCCCCGCGATCGTGCTCGGCAGCCGGACGTTCCTCGCCGGCGCCGTGCCGCTACGGAGCCGAGTCGGCAACGTCGTGACGCGCACGCTCTTCCGCGCGACGACGGGCAGGCGCCTCACCGACACCCAGACGGGCCTGCGCGGCTTCCCCGCCGCGGCGCTCGGGTGGCTCCAGAGCGTCCCCGGAGATCGCTTCGAGTACGAGTTCGCCATGCTGCTACGGGCCAGGGATGCCGGATTCGGCATCGTGGAGGTGCCGATCGCCACCGTCTACCTCGACGGGAACGCATCGAGCCACTTCCGGCCCCTCGCCGACTCGGCCCGGATCTATGCACCGCTGGCGCGGTTCGCGGCATCCGCCGTGCTCGCCTTCGGAATCGACACGCTCGCGCTCCTCGTGTTGCACGCGGTCACGGGCGTGCTCTTGTTCTCGGTCGTGGCGGCGCGGGTGCTGAGCGCGAGCATGAACTTCGCCGTCAACCGGTCGCTCGTGTTCGGGGCGGGACGCACCATCCCGGTGCGCACGGCCGCCGCCCGGTACTTCTCGCTCGCGGGGCTGCTGCTCATCGCCAGCTACGGCCTGATCACCGCGCTCGCCGATGTCGGCGTGCCCCTCCTGGCGGCGAAGATCCTCACCGATGCGACGCTGTTCGCGGTGAGCTTCGCCGTGCAGCGGGCGGTGGTCTTCGCACCCGTCGCAGCTCCGCCGGTGGCCGACCCCGGACGAGCGTACGCGGCGGCGCGAGAACCGCTGTCCGTGCGGGAATGACCATGCCCCTGCATGCGTTTACCCCCTCAGGAGGACCAGTGGGCAAGAACTACGTCGACATCGAGAACGACCGGGGCGAGACGCTGCGTTACCGCAAGCACGTCAACGGTCGAGGCCTCATCGCGAACGGGGCCAAGGTACACGCGAGCGCGCTCGTCGAAGCCGGAGCCTATGTCGAACCCGGAGCACAGATCGCCGCGGGCGCGCACATCGGCCGCGGCGCCTGGATCGAACCGGATGCCGTCATCGGCCCCGACGTCGAGATCGCGCCCCACGCGCACATCGGACCGGGAGCGGCCATCGGGCCGCGCGCCAAGATCGGCGTCCGCGCCTTCGTCGGCGCGAACGCGCGTGTCGCGGGAGGGTCGCTGATCGGCGACGACGAGTCGATCGCCGATGGCGAGGCCGTCGCGACCGACCGGCGCGGGCTGCACCTCGCGGCCTGAGCCGCGCGGCCCGGGCCTGGGCCGGCGTGTGGTGTGTGGTTCCGCCGAGGCGTGTGGCTCCGCCGCGGCGCGTGGCAAGCCGGGTGTGTGGCTAACTCCTTCGAACTCGGCGGCGAAGGGGCTCTCGGGCCCTTCCGGAGCCTTGAGGGCACCGATCGAAGGAGTTGCCCGCAGCGGGCGCCGCGCACCGGCTAGGGTTCGGGGGTGAAACGCACCCGAACGGCCGTGTCCGCCGTGGCGATCGCCGTCGTGCTGGCCGGGGCGCTCTGGTTCGTCATCGCCTCGGGAACGCTGGGCGGCGGCGAGGCGAGGCCGGTGACGACACCGTCGGCCGACGTGCCACCTCGGCCGGCCGACGCCTTCGGGCTCACGGTTGCGCACGTGTCCGACGGCGACACGATCCGCGCGACCACGACGGGGGCGACCGTCATCGGGCCCGGCGACGTGCTCGCCGACGGCGCCACCGTGCGCGTGCGCTTGATCGGGATCGACACGCCGGAAGGAACCCCGACGGTGGAGTGCGGCGCCGACGAGGCGCGGGAACACTTGCGTCGGCTGCTCCCCGAGGGCTCACGCGTGTGGGCGGCCACCGATCGGGAGCCGCGCGACCGGTACGACCGCGTGCTGCTCTACCTGTGGACCGATGACGGCACGTTCGTCAACCACCGGCTGGTGGCCTCGGGAGATGCGCGCGCGTTGACGGTGCCGCCGAACACGACGCACGCCGACCTGTTCGCCGAAACGGAGACGGCGGCACGCGCGGCATCCATCGGCCAGTGGGGGTCGTGCTGACGTGTGCCCGCGAGGGCGGACCGGCCGCGGAAAACGCAGGGCGAAGCGCTGCCGAACGTCAGGCGAAGAGGAAGAGCACGAAACCGATCAGCGGGAGGGTTCCTTGCACGAGCGCCGGGCGCAGGTACTTGGCGCCGGAGGTGACGAGCACGAGGGATGCCGCGAGCATCGACCCGAGGCTGAACAGCACGAGCGTGCGTCCGGCGACGTCGCCCGCCGCGTCGGACCCGCCCGCCCAGAAGAGCGCGAGCCCGATGATCGCACCGATGGCGAGGAACAGGTTGTAGAAGCCCTGGTTGTACGCCATCGGCTTCGTGACATCCGCGGCGGCCTGGTCGGCCACCCCGAAGCGACGCCACACCTTGGGCTGCGTCCACTGGATGCTCTCCATGACGAAGATGTACACGTGGAGCAGCGCGGCCAGCGAGGCCGCGATCGTCGCGATGATCGGCACCATAGCCCGACGATAGCGCGACTACGCTGGCTGCATGGCTGCCGGACGCGCATCGAAGGGCGGGCGCCGCCCCCCGAAGCCCTCGCGGCCCGCGAAACCGCAACGCTCGACGACGTCGAAGGCTGCCCCGGCCGCCAAGAAGCGCACGCGTCCGACACCGCCTCCGCCGGCGGCCGTCCCGGCAGTCCCCGTGGGGCCGTTCCGCCTGGGCGCCGTTCCCGGCACGACGCCGGGCAAATGGATCGACATCTGGCAGGAACGGATGCCGGAGACGGCACTGGAGCTCGTGGCCGTGTCCGTGTCCGAGCAGCGGGAGGCCGTGGCATCCCGTGCCGTCGATGCCGCCCTCGTGCGGCTGCCGGTCGATCGCGAGGGTCTCCACGTGATCGCTCTCTATGACGAGGTGCCGGTGGTCGTGTGCGCGGCCGAGTCGCATCTGACCGCCGTCGACGAGCTCGGCCTCGACGACCTCGCCGGTGAGGTGGTCATCGTTCCCGGTGACGACGTACTCCACGTGGACGTGCCGGGGGCGGAGGCTCCCCGTTTCGCGCCTCCGGAGACGACAGCGGATGCCATCGCGACCGTGGCTGCGGGCGTCGGCGTCGTGATCGTGCCGATGTCGCTCGCCCGGCTACACCAGCGCAAGGACGTGGAGTACCGGCCGCTGCGCGATGCGCCCACGTCGACGGTCGCACTCGCCTGGCCGTCGGCAGATCCGTCGCCGCTCGTCGACACGTTCGTCGGCATCGTCCGCGGGCGCACGGCGAACTCCTCCCGCGGCTGACGTCGGACAGGCGAGACACCGCAGACAGACGAGGGGCCGGCGGTGCCCCCCGACCCCGCCGGCCCGAAGATCCGGCCCTCCCCCCAGAGTGCGTACCCGGTCTTCTGAACATCCTGGTGATCCCCCCCGGGGACGACGATCGCATCCCCATGCGGGCGTCATCAGGTCGTTCATTGATCAGGAGCGGGTCGGTGCCTCGCTGATACACGAACGGCGAACTTTTCTTCCCCGGGTGCGGAAGTGGTCCCCCGGGCGGTGGAGCGAGACGAAACGCCGCCACCTCCCCGGATCGACGTTTCGTCTCGTCGCTCCGCTCCTCGCTCAACGACCGGAACCCCAGCCACCCCCTCGGTCGTTGAGCGAGCGCAGCGAGACGAAACGCCGCATCCGGATCGACGTTTCGTCTCGTCGCTGCGCTCCTCGCTCAACGACCGGAACCCCAGCCACCCCCTCGGTCGTTGAGCGAGCGCAGCGAGACGAAACGCCGCATCCGGATCGACGTTTCGTCTCGTCGCTGCGCTCCTCGCTCAACGACCAGAACCCTCCGCCGCCACCTCCCCGGATCGACGTTTCGTCTCGTCGCTGCGCTCCTCGCTCAACGACCAGAACCCCCCACCCCCGGACGTTGAGCGAGCGCAGCGAGACGAAACGCCGCACCGCTCCTCGCTCAACGACCGGACGCGAGCGCGTCAGAAGCCGCTGCCGTGGCACTGGAAGGGCGCCACGATGCCGGTCGAGCGCTGCGCGGCGGCGAGCGCCTCCGCCGGCACGGTGCCGGCCGCAAGTCCTTCATGCACCGCGCCGAGCAGTTCGCACGCGTCATCGTCTGCGACGACGACCGGGGCGGCGATGACGCAATCCGCTCCCGCGTGCATCCACGCGCGCGTCATGCCGATCGCCTCCTCACCCCATCGCACCGATGACCGCCCCACCTCGCAGGCAGAGAGCACGACGGTGCGAGGCACGGGCCGCACCTGGTCGATGTCGTACCCGAAAAGGATGCCGTCGGCGAGCTCGAGCCCCGAGAAGAGCGGGTTGTCGGCCGCGTGCCGACCGTGCGCCGCGACGTGGAGGACGTCGACGTCGCGCGCCAGTTCGGTGACGCTCGCGACGGTCGCTGCGTCGGCCGGCAGGCGGCGGGCGGCATCCCACGCGGCCGCGGCGACCGCGATCTCCTCACCGCCACGCGCGACGCGCGGACCGGCGGCGAACCCGGCCGTACGGGGTGCCCGGAGCCGAGTACGCGCCCAGCGCGACGCGGACGGAGCAAGGGTGAAGGTGCGACCGACGAAGGCGGGCAGCATGCTCCACGGCACGCCCGCGAGCACGCCCGGCGTCGTCAGCACGAGCCGACGGTCGCCTGCGCGGCGCAGCGGCTCCTCGACGAGCGCGCGGGAGAGGTCGGCGAGGCGCCCCGACAGCGACCGCCGGATCACGTGGCTCATGGGGCCGGTCCGCACGGACGCCGCCATATCGAGGTCCGCGCGCAGCCCCGGCAGCGCCGCACGGGCCTCCGACCACCCCGGCAGGCCGACGAGCACGGCGTCAGCGGAGGTCACGACGAGACAGGCGAGACCCGCACTCCCGAAGACATACGCGAGCACCGCGGTGGCGGCATCTAGTCGCTGCTGCACCACCGCGAGGTCGAGTCGCTCTTCGACATCGGCGGCCCCCGTGCGCGTCCACTGGTGGTGGCGCACACGATCACCGAGGGCGACGGCCCGCGGGTCGGACAGCCAGTCCGCTCCCGGGAGGTCCGCGCGCAGCATGCGGAGTTTGGCGAGGTCGGCCGCCAGCTCCGGATCGGGCGGTGGCCGCAGCGGCACCACCTGCTGACTGAGCTGGCGCGCCCGCTCCGACCAGGCGAACACCCGCTCCGGACGCGCCGACGCGACCGCCGCGTCGATGCCCGTCAGCAGCAGACCCTGACCGTGCATCGCCACCGACGTCTGCAGATCGAGGCTGCCGAACGACGACTGCCACGTCGCGAGTTCGTCGAGTCCCGCCGCCGCGTGCCGCTCCGCCGCCGAAGGCGCATCGCCGCGGTGCGCCGCAGCCCCGACGACGCGGACGGCGCGGGCCGCGCGCACCTCGTGCGCCAGGAGCCGCACCTCGAGCGACGATGTCGGCGCGACGCGCGGCATCCGGGCCGCCGGCCGTCCCGTGCGGGCACGCCACAGCTCGCGGGCCAGGCGCAGCGCCGTCGCCTCGTTCGCGAACCCCGCCCCCGTGAGGCGACGGGCGACGCCATCGACCTCGGCCTCGTCGACCCTGTCGTCCACGTCGGCGACGATGCGGCCGGCGCGGTCCATCGCCCCGCCCGACAGAAGCGCGCGGAGACGGATGCCGTCGGCACGCGCCGCCCACGACGCGGAACCCACCTCGGTGAACCGGTCCGCCGCGACCCGCGCCACCGACTCGGCCCGCGCCGGGTCGTGGCGCAGGAGAGACGCGGCGAGGTGCAGTTCCGCCTCGGCGCGGGCCTGCGGCATCCCGTCGGCTCCGAACGCGGTCGCCGCCGCTTCGAGAAGCCGCTCGGCCTCGGTGACGAGCCCCGCGTCGCGGAGCACCTCAGCGCGGTCGCTGTCGCTGATCGCCGCATTGGCGGGGGAGAGATCGGCCAGCACAGGACGCGCGGCGCTCATCTCGCGCATCGCGCGGACGAGGTCGCCGGCGAGGAGCGCCGTGTACCCGAGGTTGTGCTGCGTCTCGGCGATGTCGGCCGCGGTCCCGTGCTCCGTGTACACGGCGAGCGCCCGTTCGAGATCGGAGAAGCTCGCGGCAAGGTCCCGACGCTGCATGTGCACGAGGCTGCGATTGACCCGCAGATTGGCGACGGCGAGGGGATCGTCCGGGATGGTGTCGATCGCTCGCCCCAGCCACTCGATCGCCTCGTCGAGCCGACCCTGGTGGACGAGCACGCTGCCCAGCTGACCGGCCAGGACACCACGCGTGTGGGCGCCGATCCGCTCATCGGAGAGGGCCGCGCGACATGTCCGCTCCCCCGTCTCGGCGTCGCCGATCTGCGTGAGCGCAAATGCGCGGGTGCCGATGATCCGCGCGGCCAGATCCGGGTCGGCGGCAGCGGCCGCGGCATCCGCGAGGACATCCGCCGCTTCGGCGTACCGGCGCTGCGCCGACAGCTCGCGCCCACGCGCGTAGAGCTCGTCGGCGGAGGGGGTCACTCCCTCAGCATGCCGTGACTCGGCCTTCGGCGCGATGCCGCGGGACCGGGACTGCCCGCTCAGCCCGCGCCGAGCACCCCCTCGACGACGTTTCGCACCGCGGGGATCTCCTTCTCCGGCGGCCCCGGCTCGACCGGCGGCGCCAGCTCCGCCGCGATCCGCCCGGCCACGAGCGGCGCGGCGAACGACGTGCCGCTCCAGACGGCGAAGCCACCGCGGAAGTCCTCCGGACCGATCGTCATCCGCTCGCGCTCGTACTGGTCGTCGCGCGCCGAGGCCTGGATGCCGCCGTAGAAGTCGGGCAGGGTGCTCACGACAGCCGCTCCTTCCGCATACGTCGCCACCCAGGGTCCGACATTGGAGAAGAGGGCGGTCGTGCGGCGGTCGGGGTTGAGCGCACCGACCGAGAGGTGCGGCGCACCGGCATCCGGTTCGATGCCGTTGTCGGATCCGGGCCACGGCCACAGCGAGGCCGGAAACGACGGGCGGTCGATGGCGTCGTTGCCCGCCGAGACGACGACGGTCGTGCCGAGGCTGCGGAGGACCGCGAGCAGGTCGTAGAGGTCGCGGGTGTAGAGCCCGTCCTCCGGGGTCTCGTGGTAGTAGCCGAGCGAGAGGTTCACGACGTCGATCGGGCGCCCGCCCTCCTCGCCGTGGACGTGCCGATGGACGAGGACTCCGAGATCCTCGATGACGGCCAGCAGGTTCGACTCCTCGACCATGCCGAGCGCGTCGGCGACCCGGATGGCGAGGATGTCGGCATCCGGGGCGGCCTGACGGACGATGCCGGCGATGAAGGTGCCGTGGCCGGCGACGTCGTCGAGCTCGCCGTCGAGCGGACCGTACAGGTCGGGGTAGATCTCGGGGTTCGCCTCGTCGTCGAGACCGATCACGTGCCCGTCGACGGTCACGTGCCGATCGACGATGTCGTCGGGCAGCCACGCGTGGACGCCCGCCCCCGTGTCGAGCACGGCGACCACGGCGCGGCGGCAACCCGGCGCGACGTCGGTGCGTCGAGGAGCCGCCCCGACCCAGGCGACCGGCTGACGCCCGCCCGACCCGCCCTCGGCGTATTCGCCGACGGGATTGGTCTTCGTGTACGGGTTGGTCTTCGTGTACGGGTTCGTCTTCGTGTACGGGTTCGTCTTCGTGTACGGGTTCGTCTTCGTGAAGGGATTCACGCCGATCGGGTCTACCGTCAGCACGTGATCGAGGCCGACGCGGTCCACTCCGGCGGCGCGCAGCGTCGCCGCGACATCCACCTCCCCGTCGCGTCCGCGCACCGCCTGCCGCATCGCGTCGCGCCGCACCTGCTGCAGCACGCGCCACGCATCGGGGAGCGCCGGGGAGATGCCGCGCGTCTTCTCGTCGGGCGTGGTGAGCCGCACCCGCAACACTCGGGGTGCGCCGGGGAGCCGCGCGGCGGGAAGCTCGCCGTCGACGTCGGAGCCGTCGAGCAGCTCCGGCACGACACCCCACCCGAACGCCCGCGCCGCACCGCGGACACGGTCGAACGGACCGCCCTCGCGGCCGAGCTCCTTGTCGTCGGGATCGAGGCTCACGAGCAGACGGTGCGGCACGTACACGGTCTGGAACGCCTCGATGCCGTCGAGAGGCTCCGACCCCGGGTCGAGCGTCGTCGCGGTGATCACCGACCCCCGCGCGCGGTCGCGCCACGACCATCCCTTCGGCAGCGGACCGTCCGAATCGCGTCGCTCATCGACCATGGGGGGAGTTCCTCTCGTGTGTTCCGGAACCGGTCACACCTCGAACCGCGGCGTGCGCAGTTCGGCGGGCGTGCCGGCATCCGTCGTGTCGGTCAGCACGATGCGCAACCGCGTCATGCCGGCCGGGATGTCTTCGAAGGCGAATCGGCCGTGCTCGGCCGCGGTCGTCCACGTGCGCTCGTCCTGTTCCAGTTCGACCGACGCGGCCGGCGCGTCGACCCAGCCGTCGACGCGCCGCAACCCGTCTGCGGCGGGAACGACATGCACGAGCACGCTCGCGGTGCCGTCGCTGAACTGCATCGTCAGCGCGTCGGCGTCGCCGCGGACCGCGGCCAGCTCCGTCGCCGTGACGAGCGTGAGCAGCGCGTACTCGCGCGACAGATCGGCCGTGGCGACAGCGGCGACCATGCGGTCGACCAGGTCGGCGGGCACCGGATCGAGTTCCTCCCACGTGCGCCGCAGCGCCCGGAACAGTTCGGCGTCGGTTTCAGCGCTCATCGGCGTCTCCTGTCCATCCGTCGGCGGTCAGCGCAGTACGCAGCTTCGCCAGGCAACGCTGTCGTGTGGGGCCGATCGACCCGACCGGCATCGCGAGGTCCTGCGCGATGTGCGCGTAGTCGGGTCGCTCCTCGAAAGCCACGATCCGCAGCAGCCGGCGACACCTCTCGTCGAGGCCGCCGACCGCCCGCCACAGCCGCGTGTCGCTGTCGGCGAGCTGTGCGCGCTCCTCGGCCGACACGTCGACCGGCAGATGGGGTTCGATCTCGGCATCCTCGGTGGGCCGCACACGCTGGTGCGCCTTCGCCGTGCGCCACGCCTCACGGCGGGCGCACGTCGTGAGCCATCCCGCGACGGCGCGCGTCTCGGCGATGCTGTCGTGGCGCCGCACGAGCGTCAGCCACGTCGTCTGCACGACGTCTTCCGCGAGCGCGCTCTCGAGCCCGTAGGCGCGCACGACGTGCCACAGGACGGGCGTCATGGTCCGCACGAGATCGTCCATCGCGCGTGTGTCGCCGCCGCGCCAGCGCGCGAACGCCGAGGCTGCGCGGTCCCAGATCGACGGGTCGCCCGACGGCCGCCCGTCGTCGTCGGGGTCGTCCCGCACGTGCGACGGGTCGGTTGCAGTCATACCGCCCATTGTGGCCACACACACAGGAGTGAGGCCAGCGCCCGCCTGATACATCCGGTTCGCAGGAAATCCGTCGGGCGCGACCGCGCACCGTCGTCAGCCTGGCCCCGTCCGCCCGCGCCCGCCTAGACTCGGGCCATGCGTCCGCTCGCCTACCTCTGCGTCCGTCCGCAGCGCGGTGCGGCCGCCGCCGAGTACGAGTCGTTCCGCAGCGCCATGCGCCTGGACGAGGAGAGCCTCCAGCGGTGGGACCTCGTCACCGACCCCCTCCCGGCGGATGCCGCCCAGCGCTGGCGGGGCGTCGTCGTCGGCGGCAGCCCCTTCAACGTCACCGACCCGGAGTCGACGAAGACCGACGTGCAGCGCCGCCTCGAAGCCGACCTGTCCCGTATCGCAGCGGCCGCGGCCTCCGGCGAGCTCGCCGCCCTTTTCACCTGCTACGGCATCGGCGTCGCCACCCGCACGCTCGGCGGCGAGGTCACGCGCGCGTACCCCGAGGACACGGGACCCACCAGCGTCACCCTCACGACGGATGCCGGCAGCGACCCGCTCTTCGGCGGCCTCGCCGATACGTTCGCCGCCCTCACGGCCCACAAGGAGGGCACCGGCCGGCTCCCCGAGGGGGCGGTGCTGCTCGCGACGAACGACACGTGCCCGGTGCAGGCCTACCGCGTCGGCGACCACCTGTACGCGACGCAGTTCCACCCCGAGCCCACGGGCCGCGCCTTCACCGAGCGGATGGCCGTCTACCGCGACGACGGGTACTTCGCGGCCTCCGACTACGACGCCATCGCCGGGCGGGTGCTCGCGGCATCCCTCACCGAGCCCGCGCGCATCCTCCGCGGATTCGCGCAGACGTTCTGAGACCGGCCGTCTCTCTGAGAGCGGCCGTCAGGCCACCCACGCCGCCTGCCGCGCCGCGCCCAGCGCGACGTACTCGCCGGGCTCCGGCACCTCGACGGGAACGCCCAGCACATCCGGCGCGATCCGGCGCACCGCTTCGGACTGCGCGCCGCCGCCGATCAGCAGCGCCCGCTCGATCGGAACGCCCTGCTCGCGCAGCGCATCCAGCCCCGCGCCGAGTCCACGGAGCATGCCCTCGACGGCGGCGCGCGCGAGGTTCTCGCGGGTGGTCGAGGCGAGGGTCATCCCGCTGAGGGATGCCGTGGCATCCGGCAGGTTCGGGGTGCGCTCGCCCTCGAAGTACGGCACGAGCGTGAGTCCGTCGGCGCCCGCCGGAGCGGCGAGCGCGAGGCGCGACAGCTCTGCGTGATCGACGCCGAGGAGGCGTCCGACCGCGTCGAGCACGCGCGCCGCGTTGAGGGTGACGACGATCGGGAGGAAGTGTCCGTCGGCGTCGGCGAAGCCGGCGATCGTGCCGGACGGGTCGCGCACGGGCTCCTCGCTGATCGCGAAGACGGTGCCGCTCGTGCCGATCGACACGACGACGTCGCCCACCCGCGCACCGACCCCGAGGGCCGCGCCCGCGTTATCGCCCGCACCCGGGGCGACGCGGCGGCCCTCGGGATCGGTGACCGACTCCCGCGGTCCGAGCACCCGCGGGAGGATCGCGTCGTGGCCGAGGGCCGCGACGAGCAGCTCACGGTCGTAGGCGTCGTCGGCGGGCCGCCAGTAGCCCGTGCCGGACGCGTCGGAACGGTCGGTCACGAGCTCGTCGAGCTCGGGTCGCTCGGGACCGAACCCGCGCAGGCGCCACGTGAGCCAGTCGTGCGGAAGGGCGACGGCCGCCACCCTCGCCGCGTTCTCCGGCTCGTGGTCGCGCAGCCAGCGGAGCTTCGTGATGGTGAAGGATGCCACGGGCACGAGCCCCGTCCGGGCAACGAGATCGTCGGCGCCGAACTCGGCGACGAGATCGGCCGCGGCACCGGCGGAGCGCGTGTCGTTCCACAGCAGCGCGTCGCGGACGACCCGCCCTTCGGCGTCGAGGGCGACCATGCCGTGCTGCTGCCCGCCGATCGACCATGCCGCGACGTCGTCGAGACCGCCGGCCGCAGTGATCGCCTCCTGGAGGGCGACCCACCAGGCATCCGGGTCGACGCTCGTCCCCTCGGGGTGGCGGGCGCGCCCTTCGCGGACGATCGCCCCGGTGGCGGTGTCGACGACGACGACCTTGCAGGACTGCGTCGAGCTGTCGACGCCCATCACGAGTGCCATGCGGGTCAGCGCGCTCCGAGCAGGTGCTCCGTCGCGAGCTGCTGCAGGCGGACGAAGCCGAAGCCCTTGCCGCCGAGGTAGGCGTCGGCGTCGAAGTCCTCGTAGGCCGAACGGTCGGCGACGAAGTCGTCGTACGTCTCACCCTCGGCGAACGTGGGCTGCGACAGCTCCGCGACGCGCGCGGCGGCGAGCGCCTCCTGCACCTCGGGGTCGGCGCGGAAGGCCTGCGCCCGCTCCTTCAGCAGCAGGTAGGTGCGCATGTTGGCCGCGGCGGAGTCCCACACGCCGGTCTCGTCCTCGGTGCGGCTCGGCTTGTAGTCGAAGTGCCGCGGGCCCGTGTAGGCCTGGCCGCCGTCGGGTCCGCCGTTTTCCAGCAGGTCGACGAGGGCGAAGGCGTTGTGGAGGTCGCCGTGGCCGAAGACGAGGTCCTGGTCGTACTTGATGCCGCGCTGACCGTTGAGGTCGATGTGGAAGAGCTTGCCGTGGTACAGCGCCTGCGCGATGCCCGCGGCGAAGTTGAGGCCCGCCATCTGCTCATGGCCGACCTCGGGGTTGAGGCCGACGAGCTCGGGACGCTCGAGCGACTCGATGAAGGCGAGGGCGTGGCCGACGGTCGGCAGCAGGATGTCGCCGCGCGGCTCGTTGGGCTTCGGCTCGATCGCGAACCGCAGGTCGTAGCCCTTGCTCACGACGTAGTCGCCGAGGAAGTTGACGGCCTCGCGGTAGCGCTCGAGGGCGGCGCGGATGTCCTTCGCGGAGTCGTACTCGGCGCCTTCGCGGCCGCCCCACATGACGAAGGTCTGGGCGCCGAGCTCCGCGCCCAGGTCGATCTGGCGGAGCACCTTGCGCAGGGCGAAGCGGCGCACGTCGCGGTCGTTGGAGGTGAAGCCGCCGTCCTTGAAGACGGGCGCGCTGAAGAGGTTCGTCGTCACCATCGGCACGATCAGGCCGGTGTCGGCGAGGGCGCCCTTGAGGCGGTCGATCTGCTTCTGACGCTCGGCGTCGGTCGAGCCGAACGGGAAGAGGTCGTCGTCGTGGAAGGTCAGGCCGGCCGCACCGAGCTCGGCGAGCTTCTCGACGGCGTGCACGACATCCAGCGGGGGTCGCGTGGGTCCGCCGAACGGATCGGTGCCGTTGTAGCCGATGGTCCAGAGTCCGAAGGTGAACTTGTCTGCCGGGGTCGGACCGGTGGAGGAAGTGGGCATGACGCTCCTTTGCGCGACGTGCGGGGAATTGTTGTGGTCTACAACCTATACCGCGGATGAGGCATCCGTCCAGTGCCGCTCACCGTCGTATCGTCCGTCGCCCTCCCGCGGCGCGCGCATTTCGGAAACGACGCAACAAAAGCCTCGCGCGCTCTACAGTGGACGGATGCGTGAGACGGTGGGCGTGCGGCAGACCAACCTCGCCCGGCTGCTGCAGCTCGTGCACCGGGGCGGCCCCCTCTCGCGCGCCGCACTGACCGAGGCGACCGGCCTCAACCGCTCGACCATCGCCGATCTCGTCGGCGAGCTCGTCGACGAAGGCCTCGTCGTGGAGCGTGCACCCGACCCGAGCCGCCGCGTCGGCCGGCCCTCGCCCCTCGTCTCCGCCGACCCGAGCGTGCTCGCCCTGGCGGTCAACCCCGAGGTGGATGCCGTGACGATCGCCGCCGTCGGTCTCGACCGGCGGATCGCCGCGCGCGTGCGCATCGACGTGCCCGCACCACCCACCCCCGAGACCACCGTCGCCCTCGTCACCGCCCAGCTCGACACGTGGCGCGCGGGCGACCTCGCGAGCGCCCGCATCGTCGCGATCGGCGTCGCGGTGCCCGGCCTCGTCCGCCGCGACGACGGCCTCGTGCGGGAAGCGCCGCACCTCGGCTGGGCCGACGCCCCCCTGCGCGAACAGATCCAGGTGGCCACCGGCATCCGCACCTCCGTCGCCAACGACGCGAGCCTGGGCGCCCTCGCGGAGCACCTGTTCGGCGCCGCGGTCGACGTCGACGACGCCGTCTACCTCAACGGCGGCGCGAGCGGCATCGGTGGCGGCCTCATCGTCAATGGGATGCCGGTGAGCGGCGCGGGCGGCTACGCGGGCGAGTTCGGGCAGAACCGTCCGGGCATCGCCGACGCGGGCGACCGGCGTGCGCCCGGGGGCGTGCTCGAGGACGAGGTGAGCCGCTCCCGCCTGCTGGATGCCGTCGGCCTCTCCTCCGCCGACGAGCCGACCCTCGCCGCCGCCCTCGCCGCCGACGTGTCCGCCGCGGTCGCCGACGAGGTCGATCGCCAGCGGCGCATCCTCTCGACGGCGCTGGCGAACGCCGTCAACGTGCTCAATCCTCAGGTCGTCGTGCTCGGCGGCTTCCTCGCGACCCTCGCCACGGCGGGGCTGGAGGAGCTCACCGCTCTCGTGCGGGCGCAGTCCATGCCCGCCAACGCCGCCGATGTCGTGATCCTGCCGGCCGCTCTAGGTGAGGATCGCCTGCTGATCGGCGCGGCGGAGGCCGCGTTCGGCGACCTCCTGCGCGACCCGATCAGCGCGGCGGAGCCGTCGTCGCCCGCGGGATGAGTTTCGTCGGCAGCCGCAGGTGGGTCACCTCCGGCTGCTCGCCGCGCAGGAGCGCCAAGAGCATACCCGCCGCCTCGGCGCCGAGCCTCCCCATCGGCTGACGCACGGTCGTGAGGGGTGTCGCGAGCCGCGTGGCCTCCGGGATGTCGTCGAAGCCGACGATCGACAGGTCTCGCGGGACGTCGAGGTGCAGCTCGGCGGCGACCTGGAGGATCGCCAGGGCGGAGATGTCGTTGGCGGCGAAGATCGCGGTGGGCCGGTCGGGCGCCGACAGCATGTCGATCGCCACCTCGCGCACGGTGGCCTCCTGGTAGCGCCCCGCGCCGACGTAGGCCGGATCGAAGCGGATGCCGGCATCCGCCAACGCTCGTCGGTACCCGGCGTCGCGGGCGATCGAGGAGCGCAGGTCGGCGCGACCGGCGATGTAGCCGATGCGGCGATGACCGAGTTCGATGAGGTAGTGGGTGGCCTCGCGTGCGCCGCCGAAGCTGTCGCACTCGACGATGGGGAGATCGGCGGGCCCCGCGTGGGGGTCGACCGCGACGAGCGGCACCTCGGTGCTGACGTTGACGACGGTGGGGGTGACCATGATCGCGCCGTCGATGAGGGTGCCGCTGAGGCGGGAGAGCGACCGCCTCTCCCAGCCGTCTTCGTCGCCGCGCGAGCCCGTGTAGGCGAGCAGGTCGTAGCGGGAGTCGCGGAGCGCCTCGCCGACACCCTTGAGCACTTCGGCGCTGAAGGGCTCGAAGTCGGCGACGAGCACGCCGATCACACCCGTGCGGTGCGAGCGCATGCTCCGGGCGATGAGGCTCGACTCGTAGCCGAGCTCTGCGACGGCCCGCAGCACACGGTCGGCCGTCTCGGTGGCGACGCCGTATCGCCCGTTCATCGCCTTGGAGACCGTGGCCACGGAGACGCCGGCGCGGTCGGCCACGTCGTGGATGGTCGGTCTGCGTTGACTCATGGGAGCACCTTAGCGTTTTGGAAAACGGTTTCGAAAACGTTTGACACCGTTTTGTTGTGTTTAGAAACTTATGCGACCGGCTGCACCGCCGGGATGCCGACTCGACGAAGAGAACAGGAATCACATGAAAGCCCACAAGATCCTCGCCGGAGCATCGCTCCTGGTCGCCGGCTCACTCGCGCTGAGCGCCTGCGGCGGGGGCGGTGAACCCACGGCGGAGGGCGGACCGGTCGAGATGACCCTCTGGCAGAACTCCACCACCGGACCCGGCCAGCAGTTCTGGAAAGACGCGATCGCGGCCTTCGAGGCCGAGAACGACAACGTCACCATCAAGATGCAGTCCGTCCAGAACGAGGACATGGACGGCAAGCTCCAGACAGCCCTCAACGCGGGCGACCCGCCCGACATCTTCCTGCAGCGCGGCGGCGGCAAGATGACCGCCATGGTGCAGGCCGGCCAGCTCATGGACCTGACCGACCTCATCAGCGACACGGCCCGCAGCGAGATCTCCGAGGGATCGTTCAAGGCCGAGACCTACCAGGACAAGGTGTGGGCGATGCCGCTAGCGGTGCTGCCGTCGGGCTTCTGGTACGCCTCCGACCTGTTCGACGAGGCCGGCGTCACCGCGACGCCCACGACCGTGGACGAGCTCAAGAGCGTCGTCGGCTCGCTCAAGGATGCCGGGATCGCCCCGATCGCGCTCGGCGCGAAGGATGCGTGGCCCGCTGCGCACTGGTACTACAACTTCGCGCTCCGCGAGTGCGCCCCGGCCACGATCGAGGCCACCGGCGACTCGAAGGACTTCAGCGACGCCTGCTGGCTGAAGGCCGCGCAGGACCTCGCCGACTTCGCCGCCATCGAGCCGTTCAACGAAGGCTTCCTCACGACCTCCGCACAGCAGGGCGCGGGAAGCTCCGCCGGCCTGGTCGCCAATCACAAGGCGGCGATGGAGCTCATGGGCGCGTGGGACCCGGGCGTGATCGCCTCGCTCACCCCCGACGAGAAGCCGCTTCCCGACCTCGCCTGGTTCCCCTTCCCGGAGCTGTCCGGCGGTGCCGGTGAACCCGGCTCGATGATGGGCGGCGTCGACGGCTACTCGTGCTCGGCCAAGGCCCCGAAGGAGTGCGCCGACTTCCTCAACTTCATCGCCTCCGCCGACCAGCAGAAGGCGTACTACGAGGCCTTCAGCGCCCCGCCGGTCAACACGGTCGCCCAGAGCGCCGTGCAGGAGGACTACCTGAAGCAGGTGCTCGAGGCCTACAACAAGGCACCGTTCGTCTCGCAGTGGCTCGACACCGTGCTCGGACAGAACGTCGGCAACGCGCTCAACGTGGCCGTCGTCGACCTCCTGGCCGGCAAGAGCACGCCCGAGCAGATGATGCAGTCGGTCGCCGACGCGGCCAAGAAGGGCTGACCGGGACCATGACCCTCAGCGAGACATCTGTGACGCCCGCGCCGCAGACGGATCTCGCGCAGCACGGCGGGGGCGGCCACACGCCGCCCCCGCCCTCGCCGCGCCGCCGTCCGCGAGGAATCGGCTGGACCGGCCGGCTGGAGATCGCCCTCCTCGTCGGACCGGCGCTCCTGATCTTCCTCGGCTTCGTCATCTTCCCCGTCGCGATGGCGGCCTACTACGGCTTCTTCCGGTGGCAGGGCTACGGTCCGCCCACCGACTTCGTCGGGCTGCAGAACTACCTGACGATCATCACCGATCCGACCTTCCTCGAAGCGCTCGGCCACAACGGCTTCATCGTGATCGCCTCGATCGTCCTGCAGGGTCCGGTCGCCGTGCTGCTCGCGCTCCTGCTGAACCGCCGCATGCGCGGACAGTCGATCATCCGCGTGCTCATCTTCGTGCCGTACGTCATCGCCGAAGTCGTGGTCGGCACGGGCTTCGGCCTCATGCTCCAGACGCAGGGAGCGCTCAACGGGATGCTGGAAGGCCTCGGTCTCGGCGCATTCACGCAGGACTGGATCTCCGACCCGTCGATCGCGATCTGGACCCTCATGGCGATCCTCACGTGGAAGTACGTCGGATTCGCCGTCATCCTCTTCCTCGCCGGCCTCCAGGGCATTCCCGAGGAGCTCTACGAGGCGGCCGCGCTCGACGGCGCCGGCTACTGGCAGACCCATTGGCGCATCACGCTGCCGCTGCTCGCGCCGACGCTGCGCATCTGGGCGTTCCTGTCGATCATCGGCGCCCTGCAGCTGTTCGACCTCGTCTACATCATCTGGGGCCAGTACGTCGCGTCCACCGCGGGCACCTCGACGATGGCGACCTACATGGTCGTCAACGGCCGCAACGCCGGCAACTTCGGCTTCGGCAACGCGGTCGCCGTCGTCATCTTCGTCATCTCGCTCATCGTCGCCCTCATCTACCAGCGCTTCGTGCTCCGGCGCGACACCGAGGGCGCCCTCACGGAAGGGAAGAAGGGCCGATGACCTCCGTCACCGCACCGGCATCCCCCGCCGCCTCCACCGACACCGTCGCTCTCGTCACGGGCGGGCGACACCGGCGCACGAGGGAGAAGCTGCCCTGGGGCAATCCCCTCGTCTACTTCGTGGCGCTCATCGTGATCGCACTGATGCTCGCCCCCGTGCTGTACATCATCATCGGCGGCTTCCGATCCAACTCGCAGATCACCGTCGACCCGGCAGGGTGGCCCGACCCGTGGAACATCGAGAACTACCTCACGGTGCTCACCGGACCGCAGTTCTGGGGCCAGGTACTCAACTCCGTCATCGCGGCGACCGCCACCACGGCGGGGGTCGTCGCCCTCGGGCTGATGGCCAGCTACGTCATCGCCCGCTACCGCTTCCGCGGGCGCGGCGCGCTGTACGCACTGTTCGCCGCGGGCCTGATGTTCCCCATCACGGTGGCCATCACCCCGCTGTACATCGTGATCCGCGACCTCGGCCTCATGAACTCGCTGGGCGGCATCATCCTGCCCCAGATCGCGTTCGCGCTGCCGACGACGATCATCATCCTCGTCCCGTTCCTGCGCGCGATCCCCGACGAGATCCAGGAGGCGGCCTTCATCGACGGATGCAGCCGGCTGGGCTTCTTCTGGCGGATGGTGCTGCCCCTGTCGGTGCCCGGCGTCATCACCGTCGGCATCCTCGCCTTCATCGGGAGCTGGAACAGCTACCTGCTGCCCCTGTTCATCCTCAACAACGAAGCGACCTACACGCTGCCGCTGGGGGTGCAGGCGTTCTCGTCGCAGTACTCCGTCGACACCGCCAAGGTGCTCGCCTTCACGTCGCTGTCGATGATCCCCGCCCTCGTGTTCTTCAGCCTGTTCGAACGCCGCATCGTCGGCGGCCTCACCGGCGCCGTCAAGGGCTGAGCCCTCCCGCCTTCCCCTCAAGGAGTTCCGTACCGTGACCCTGACCACCCCTGCCGTCTCGACCCGCGTCGCCGACCTCGTGGCCCGCATGAGCATCGAGGAGAAGCTCGCCCAACTCGTGGGCTACTGGGTCGACCAGGGCGACGACCTCGTGGCGCCCATGGCCGGCGAGATGGCGAGTTCCACCCGCTACGAGGATGCCTCGGCCCACGGGATCGGCCACCTCACGCGCGTGTACGGCACCCGTCCGGTCGATCCGATCGAGCGTGCCGCGTGGCTCTGGGGAGAGCAGCGCCGGCTCGTGCAGGAGACGCGCCTCGGCATCCCGGCGATCGTCCACGAGGAATGTCTGACGGGCCTCGCGGCGTGGAAGGCGGCGACCTTCCCGACGCCGCTCGCGTGGGGCGCGGCGTTCGACCCCGACCTGGTGGACCGCATGGGGCGCCTGATCGGCGAGTCGATGCGCACCCTCGGCATCCATCAGGGTCTGGCACCCGTGCTCGACGTCATCCGCGACCCGCGCTGGGGTCGGGTCGACGAGTGCATCGGGGAAGACCCGTACCTCGTCGGCGTCATCGGGACGGCGTACGTGCGCGGTCTGCAGGACGCGGGCGTGCACGCGACGCTGAAGCACTTCGTCGGGTACTCGGGATCGCAGGCCGGCCGCAACCACGCCCCCGTCCACGCCGGTCCCCGCGAGCTCGCCGACGTCTTCCTGCCCCCGTTCGAGATGGCCGTGCGCGACGGCGGGGTGCGCTCGGTCATGAACTCCTACGCCGAGATCGACGGGATGCCGGTGGCCGCCACCCCCGCCTACCTCACGGATCTGCTGCGCGCGCAGTGGGGATTCGACGGCGTGGTCGTCTCGGACTACTTCTCCGTCGCCTTCCTCCACACGATGCACGCGGTGGCGAGCGACCTCGGCGACGCCGCCCGGCTCGCGTTGGAAGCGGGCATCGACGTCGAACTGCCGACGGGCGACGCGTTCGCGGGACCTCTCCTCGACCTCGTGCGCTCCGGCGGCATCGACCTCGAGGTCATCGACCGCGCCGTCGTGCGCGTGCTGGCCCAGAAGGACGAGCTGGGGCTCCTCGACGAGACCTTCGACGACGCGCCGACCGCCATCGACCTGGACTCCCCCGCACACCGCGAGGTGGCGCGGGAGCTCGCGACCTCCTCGATCGTTCTGCTCACCAACGACGGCACGCTGCCGCTGCGAGAGCCTGGACGCGTCGCGGTGATCGGTCCCAACGGCGACAGCGCCGAAGCGCTCATGGGGTGCTACTCGTTCGCCAACCACGTGCTCGCCCACCACCCGGGAGTGCCGTTCGGGTTCGAGATCCCGACGTTCGCCGCGGCCCTGTCGGACGCGCTCGGCGAGGATCGCGTCGTGCGCGCGTACGGGTGCGACGTGGAGGGCGACGACCGGTCGGGCTTCGACGAGGCGGAGGCCGCCGCGCGCGGTGCCGACGTCGCGATCGTCGTCGTCGGCGACCGCGCCGGCCTGTTCGGCCGCGGCACGGTCGGCGAAGGGAACGACGCCGAGTCGCTGGAGCTTCCGGGCGTGCAGCGCGAGCTCATCGAGCACGTGCAGGCGACCGGCACCCCGGTTGTGCTCGTCGTGCTCTCCGGCAGGCCCTACGCGATCGACGGGGCACTGACCGGCGAGCGACCCGTCGCGGCGGCATTGCAGGCGTTCTTCCCTGGTGAGGAGGGCGGCACGGCGCTCGTCGACATCGTGACGGGCCGCGTATCCCCGTCGGGACGCCTCCCCGTCTCCCTTCCGCGCTCCGTCGGCGCGCAGCCCTACACGTATCTCCACCCGTTCCTGGGCGGCCCGAACGAGATCACGAGCGCCGACAGCACACCCGCGCTCCCCTTCGGCCACGGCCTGTCGTACACGACCTTCACGCACGACGAGCTCACCGCCCCGACCGAGTCGGCGGCCGGCGCACCGCTCACCGTGAGTGTGCGCGTGCGGAACACGGGCGCCCGCGCCGGCACCGATGTCGTGCAGCTGTACGCCCGCGACGCGTTCGCGAGCGTCACGCGCCCGGTCGCCCAACTCGTCGCCTTCGCCCGCGTCCCGCTCGAGGCGGGCGAGGAGGCGACAGTGTCGTTCGACGTGCCGCCGACGCGGTTCGCCTTCACCGGCCGCGACGGACGCCGCGTCGTGGAGCCGGGCGACGTCGAGCTGTGGGTCGGACCGTCGTGCGAGGCACGAGACGCCGAGACCGTCGTCGCTCTCACGGGCGAGGTGCACGTAGTGACCCCCGCCGACGCGCGCATCGCGTCGGTCACGGTGCGCCGCTGAGTCGGACGCGTTTCGTCTCGCTGCGCTCTGCGTTTCGTCTCGCTGCGCTCTGCGTTTCGTCTCGCTGCGCTCGCTCAACGACCGGGGGGGGGCGGGGAAGCGGGCGGCGTTTCGTCTCGCTGCGCGCTGCGTTTCGTCTCGCTGCGCTCGCTCAACGACCGGCGGGGCGGGGGCTCAGTCGAGCGCGAGCTCCACGGTGGCGAATGCGTGCGGCGGCAGCGTCAGCCGCAGGATGCCGTCGGCGTCGACAGCGGCCGCCAGCGGGGCCGGGGCCACGGCGGCGGGAGCCTCGGGCGTGTTGTGCGCCGCGGCATCCGGGCCCGTCAGCACCCGCGCCCGCGTGACGCGCGCCGCGCGGCCCCGGAGGTCGACGGCGAGGTCGATCGGCTCATCGACGCCCACGTGGGTGATCGAGACGAGGCCCGCGCCTTCCCGCGTGGAGGCCGACAGCGAGATGAGCGGCAGATCGTCGCCGTCGACGGCGACGACGGGCGTCTGGATCACGTGCGACGGCGCGAGGGCGGCGTCGTGGTGCGGAGAGTTCATCTCATACACGTGATAGGTCGGGGTGAGCACGAGCCCGCCGTCGTCGTCGGTGAGGATCATGGCCTGCAGCACGTTGAGGGTCTGCGCGATGTTCGCCATCCTCAGCCGCGCGGCGTGCCGGTGGAACGCGTCGAAGTGGATGCCGGCGACGAGCGCGTCGCGCACCGTGTTCTGCTGGAAGAGGAAGCCGGGGTTGGTGCCCGGCTCCACGGTCCACCAGGTGCCCCACTCGTCGCAGACGAGACCGATGCGCCGCTCGGGGTCGTAGGCGTCCATCACGGCCTCATGCGCCGAAATGACCCGCTCGACGCCGGTCGCGTGCGCGACGGTGCGGAAGTACTGCGTGCGGTCGAACTCCGTCGCCGACTCGCGCTGTATGCCGGTGCCGGCATGCGTGTAGTAGTGGAACGAGATCGCCTGATACGGAGAGGGTTGCGGGTCGGGGGTGTTCGACGACACGGCCGACGACATGAGCGCGTGGGTCCAGCGCACGTCGTCGTCGGCGGCGCCCGCCGCGATCCTCGTCAGGCGATTGCCGTCATGGTCGCGGCAGAAGGTCGCGTAGCGACGCGCGAGCGACGTGTAGTACTCCGGCGTCATGTGGCCGCCGCATCCCCAGGCCTCGTTCCCGAGGCCCCAGAACGCCACCGTCCACGGCTCGTCGCGCCCGTTCTGTCGGCGTAGGCGGGCCATGGGACTGTCGCCGGAGCGGGTGAGGTACTCGACCCACTCACTCATCTCCTGCACCGTGCCACTGCCGACGTTGCCGTTCACGTACGCATCCGCCCCGAGCATCTCGCACAGGTCCATGAACTCGTGCGTGCCGAAGGCGTTGTCTTCGACGACGTCGCCCCAATGCGTGTTCACCATCGTCGGGCGGTCCTGTCGCGGACCGACGCCGTCGCGCCAATGGTACTCGTCGGCGAAGCAGCCGCCGGGCCAGCGCAGGTTCGGGATGCGCAGCGCGCGGAGGGCCTCGACGACATCGGTGCGGATGCCGCGCACGTTCGGGATGGCCGAGTCCTCCCCCACCCAGAAGCCGCCGTAGATACACCGGCCGAGGTGCTCGGCGAAGTGTCCGTACAGGTGCCGGCTGATGGTGTCTCCAGTGACGTCCAGGTCGACGACGGCGTGCGCGGTGGTCATGGCACTCCCTTCCCGACCCCACCGTGGCAAACCAGGTCGACCGACACCAGCACTTTGCGCAAAAATAGAGGATGCCGTCGCGCCCCACTCTCGCCGCCGTGGCCGCCGCATGCGGGGTGAGCGTGGCCACGGCATCCCGCGCGTTACGCGGAATCGGCGAGATGTCGCCCGATACGCGCCGCCGCGTCGCCCGTGAAGCACAGCGCATGGGCTACGACCGCGCGCAGACAGCGAGGGGGCGCCCGGGCCGTCGCGCCGACACCCTCCTCGATCTCGTCCTGTCGCACGTCGACGGCGCGTGGGCCGACGAGGTCATCGCGGGCGCGCGCGCCGAGTCCACCCGCCTCGGCTTCGACCTCGTGCTGACGGCCGAGCGCGAGGACCCCGACGACGACTGGCCCGAGCGTCTGCGCGCGCGGCGACCGCCGGCCGCGATCCTCGGCCTCCTCCAGCCCACCGACCGACAGCTCGCGGCGGTCAGCGCAGTCGGCATACCGGTGGTGCTTCTCGACCCGCGCGGGGAGCCACGGCATCCTCTGCCGTCCGTGCGGTCGACCGACCCCACCGGGGTGCAGGACGCAGCACGGCTGCTGCTCGACCGGGGAGTGCACCGGATCCTCGTCGTCGAAGGCGCTCCGTCGTACCGGTTCGGGCGCGACCGGGTGGCCGGCTTCCTCGGCGGCCTGACGGCAGCCGGGACGATCCGTGCCGCGGTCGTGCCGGGCGCCGCGGGCGTGCCGGACGGCGCAGGTCTGCCGACCGTCGAACGGGTGCGCGCCTCGTGGGGCGCCGATCAGGCGCGGGAAGCGGCGCGACCCGCGCTCGCCCGCGCCGCCGCCGACGGCGTCGTGGTGGGCGTGTTCGCGTGCTCCGACGAGATGGCCGTCGGCGTGTACCGGGCGGCCGCCGACACGGGACTCGTCGTGGGACGCGACGTGCTCGTCGTCGGCTTCGACGACATTCCCGCCGCGGCATGGCTCTCGCCGCCGCTCACGACGGTGCGTCAGCCCATCCGCGAGATGGCCGCGGCGGCGGTGCGCACCGCCGCCGCGATCGTCGACGCGACACCGGCCTCGGCCGGCGACTCCGAGTTCCCTACGCGACTCGTGCGGCGCGGCTCCGCCTGAGACCGTCGCGTCGCTCCGCGCCGAGACCGCTCAGCTCTCCGCGCCCGCGTCCCGTCGCCCACACGATCACGGGAGCGAGAAGGACGATCGCCGCCGCCACCCACGCCGCCACCGCGATCGGCATCGACGCGGGCTCGCCGGTCGCGCGGGCGACACCGATCCACGTGAGACCCCAGGCCATCGCGAGCGCCGGGGCAAGGCGACCGCCGGTGCCCCACGCCACCGCGGCGCCGACGATGGCGACCACGGCGAGCACCGCTACGGCGACGGGCACCGCGGCATCCGCCCACGACGCGGGGGCCACCTCGGCGGTGAGCCATGCCGTCACGTTCGCGACGGTCGCCAGCGCCACCCACCCGAGGTGGAGCCCGACCATGAGGTCCATGAAGACGACATCGGCGACGGTCCGCTGCGGCACGCGCGTCAGCACGCGCAGCGTCACCCCGAGGGCGACCAGCAGCACCACGATGGCGAGTACCGTGACCGGGAGCGTCGTGAACTGCGCGGCCAGCAGCCAGCCACCGTTGAGGACGGCCGTCAGCGCGATCCACCAGCCCGCCGCCTGCTGGCGGTGCCGAGCGCGCTGGCCGGGGAGCGCCTGCCACACGGCGTAGGCGATGAGCAGGGCGTAGATGACCGACCAGATGCCGAAGGCGGGCCGGTCGGGCGCGAGCACCGTGGCATCCGCGTCGAGCGCACCGCCCTGCAGATCACGCACGTTCGTGCCGCCGAAGAAGCCGGTGCCGACCATCGCCGCGACGATCATGAACGACACCGCGGAGATCACCGCCACCTGGCGCAGGATGTCAGAGCGCTGGTTCATGACAGCGAGCGTAGGCGCCTCCGCCGCGGCTCGACAGACCCTTGCGACGACGCCCTCGCACCGCTAGCGCACCAGCCCCGGCGGCGCCCGCGCCTACCGCGGGCCCAGCACGACGGCGGTGTCCGGCGGGAGCACTCGACGGCCATCCCGCGCCGGCACCTCGTCGGTCGCGAGCCACTCCACCTCGTCGGCGCGCACCGGCACCTCCCACGGCACCGCCGAGAGGTTCACGAGCACCCGCGCGTCGCCGCGCTCCAGCTCGTACACGCGCCCGCCGATCGCCTCGGCCGCCGTCGCGCCGAGGGCGTCGGAGCGCGCGTCGGTGAGCTGGGGTCGCTCGCGTCGCAGCGCGGCCAGCCGCCGATACAGGTCGAGGAGGCGGGCGTGGTCGCCCTCGTCGCGTTCTGACCAGTCGAGCTGAGAACGGGCGAACGTCGCAGGGTCGTTCGGGTCGGGGACGATCGACTCGTCCCAGCCCATCGCGGCGAACTCGGCCTTCCGACCCCGCGCGGTGGCTTCGGCCAGCTCCGGCTCCGGGTGCGAGGTGAAGAACTGCCACGGCGTCGACGCGCCCCACTCCTCGCCCATGAACAGCATCGGTGTTCCGGGCGCCGTCATCGTGAGGACGGCCGTGACCGCGAGCCGACCGTACGAGAGGGATGCCGAGAGGCGATCGCCCGCGGCGCGGTTGCCGATCTGGTCGTGGTCCTGCGCGAAGGTCACGAGCCGCCACGTCGGCACGTCGGCGGGCAGCGGCGCGCCGTGGTCCCGCCCGCGGAACGACGAGTGCGTACCGTCGTGGAAGAAGCCGCCCCGCCACGTCTTCGGCACCGCGTCGAGCGCCGCGAAGTCGGCGTAATACCCCTGCGTCTCGCCCGTCACCGCAACGTGGACGGCATGGTGCCAGTCGTCGACCCACTGCGCGGCCAGCCCGTGCCCCCCGGCCTCACGCGGCAGGATCGTCACGGGATCATTGAGGTCGCTCTCGGCGATGAGCGTCAGCGGGCGACCGAGCCGCGCACTCAGGGCATCGGTCTCCTCCGCGAGCTCGCGCAGGATGTGCACGGGGCTCGCGGGCGACTCGTAGAGCGCGTGCACGGCATCCAGTCGCAGCCCGTCGACGTGATGGTCGCGCATCCAGGCGAGCGCGTTGTCGATGATGTACCGGCGCACGGCGGGCTCGTCGAGGTCGACGCTGGACCCCCACGTGTTGCTGAGCCCGTCGCGCAGGTACGGGCCGAACTCCGGCAGGTAGTTGCCGCTCGGACCGAGATGGTTGTAGACGACGTCCTGGATGACGGCGAGTCCCGCCCGGTGGGCCGCGTCCACGAACCGCTGATGCCCGGCCGGGCCGCCGTAGGTCTCCTGCACGGCGTACCAGAGCACGCCGTCGTAGCCCCAGTTGTGGGTGCCGTTGAACGCGTTGACGGGCAGCAGCTCGACGTGGGTGACGCCGAGCTCCGCGAGGTGCGGCAGCCGCTCGATCGCCGCGTCGAAGGTGCCCTCGGGCGTGAAGGTGCCGATGTGCAGCTCGTAGATGAGGCCGCCGGCCAGCGGCCGTCCGGTCCACGCGTCGTCGGTCCACGCGAAGGCGGTCGGGTCGTACCATGCGGATGCCGCGTGCACCCCGTCGGGTTGCCGCCGCGACCGTGGGTCGGGCCGGAGCGCGTCACCGTCGCCCAGGACGAACCCGTAGGCCTCCCCGTCGGTCAGCGTGACGTCGGCGCGCCACCAGCCGCCGTCGCCCGCGGTGAGGTCGACATCGGCATCCGCGGAGGTGCCGCTTCCGGGTCGACGCAACCGCACCCGCGCCGCTCGCGGTGCCCACACCTCGATCATCGTGCTCCCTCGCGTTCGTCGACGGGCGCCAGCAGCGCCACGGGGTACAGGTCCAGCAGTTCCGCCAGGGCGAGCTCGCCCCCCTCGAACACGCGTCCGGTGAGCACCTCCACCGTCGGTCCGCTGTGTCGCAGCAGCACCGTGTCGCCCCACCCGCCGCGCGCGGCGAGTCCGACGGGAAGCCTCGTGGCGACGGCGAGCGCGCCGCCGCGGTCGAACGCGATCGCGTGGTCTGCCGCGTCGCCGACGACGGTCATGGGGGTGTAGCGGGTGAACAGGTCGGGGCGGCGGCGACGCAGCCGCAGCGTGCGGGACACGAGGAGGAGCTTGGCGGCCCCACTGTCATCGACAGGAGGCAGCATGCCGCCGTCGAGTTCGGCCAGGAGGCGCCGGCGCGACGCGAAGTCGACGGCGCGTCGATTGTCGGGGTCGACGAGCGAGTGATCCCACAGTTCGGTGCCCTGGTAGACGTCGGGGACGCCGGGCCCGGCCAGCTGGAGGAGCTTGGCCGACAGGGCGTTCGAGCGGCCGGCGGCGGCGATGTCGGCGACCAGCTCGTTCACGATCGCCACGGCTCGTCCGTGCGAGGCGGCGACGAGGTCGTCGATCCGCGCCTCGAAGTCGTCGTCGGGCTGGGCCCACGTCGTGCGCTCGGCGGACTCGCGGGCCGCCTTGATGGCGTAGGCGCGGAGGCGCTCGGATGCCGCGGGCCACGCCCCCACGATCGCCTGCCAGACGAGGGCGTCGAACGGCCCGTGCCCCGTCGAGGCGATCTCGCGCAGCCGCGAGAGGCCCGATGCCCACCGGTCGGGGACCTCCGCGAGCACCGACAGGCGCGCGCGCACATCTTCGCTGCGCTTCGTGTCGTGCGTCGTGAGGGCGGTCATCGCCGCCGGCCACGCGGACTGTCGGCGCCCCGCCGCCGCGTGGAACCCGTCGACGTCGAGAGAGAACACCGACGGGTCTCCGCCCACCTCGGTGAGGGTGCCCAGCCGCGTGTCGCGGTAGAACGCGGCGTCCTCGACGCCCTTGGCCATGACCGGCCCGGTCGTCTGCATGAACCGCCGTGAGAGCTCGAGGCCGGGGTCGCCGATCAGGGGTTCGATCGCCGCGATGGCCCGTGCGAGGTCGGGGCGGCGCGCGGCCGCTTCCGCGGCGGCATGCCGCACGTGCTCGCGTCCGGCGGGCAGGTAGGAGCGGTAGACAGGGAACGCCGTCAGAAGCTCGGCGAGCGCGTCGCGCGCGACGTCGGCCCCGAGGCTGTCGCGGATGCCGCCCGGCAGGCAGCGGACGAGCCGGCCGACCTCGGCGGCCTGGGCCGTGTCGGCGACGGTGCGTTTGGTCGAGTGGACGAGGTCTGCCCAGCCCGTCGAGGGCGGCAGCCCCGTGGCGGCGCGCAGGTCCGCGTCGAGCGCCGCGAGCGGCTGCTCCCCGCGCGGGTCGATGAGCACACGATCGATCTCGGCCATCGCGTCGTAGCCGGTGGTGCCGTCGGTCGCCCACCAGGCGGGAAGCTCTTCGCCGTGCTCGAGGATCTTCTCCACCACCACGTAGGGCGGCTCCGGATCCCCCGTCGCCTCGCTCACCGCGCGCGCCAGGTCGTCGAGGTAGCCGCCGGGGTCGGCGAGTCCGTCGGGGTGGTCGATCCGGAGGCCGTCGGCGAGCCCCTCCCGGAACCATCGCAGCACCTCGATGTGACTGGCCGCGAAGACGTCGGGACGCTCGACCCGCACCCCGGCGAGGGTCGTGATGGTGAAGAACCGGCGGTAGTTGAGGGTGTCGGCTTCGGAGCGCCAGTGCACGAGCTCCCAATGCTGGCGGGCCAGCACGGCGGCGACCTCCTCGGCATCCGTCGTCTCGCGCTCCGGCGCCGTGCCGTCGGCCAACGGCAGGAACGTGTCGTAGTAGCGCGCGTATCCCGCCGCGCCCTGCCAGCCGATCGGAGGAGATCCGCCGTTCGGAGGGGCGGATCCCGCGGGGTCGCCCTCCGGAGCGCCGATCCCCTCCGGAGCGCCGATCCCCTCCGGAGCGCCGGGGGCGACGGTGATCTCCCCGGCGCGGACCACCTCGTCGAGGGTCGCCCCGAGCACGGGCAGGCGCACCCGGCCATCGCCGTGGCCGCCGTCGACGTCGAACGCGACCGCGAACGGCGACGCCCAGCCGCGCCGGAGCAGGTCGGCCCACCACGGGTTGCGCCGAGAGTCGGCGACTCCCTGGTGGTTGGGGACGATGTCGATGAGGATGCCGAGGCCCGCGGCCCGCGCCGCGCCGGCGAACCGTTCGAGCGCCGCCGGGCCGCCGCGCGCAGGGTCGACCCGCGTCGGATCGACGACGTCGTAGCCGTGATCGGACCTGTCCGCTGCGTGGAGGATCGGCGACAGGTACACCCAGTCGACGCCGAGGTCGCGCATGTACGGCACGAGGTCCGCCGCGTCGTCGAGCCCGAACGACGGCCGGATCTGCAGCCGGTAGGTGGAGACGGGGCGGCGGGTCATGGCGGACCTCCGGTCGGTCAGCGGGGCAGCTCGGCCTGCGGAGCCGGGGATGCCACGGTGTCGATAGCGCCCGTGCGCGCGGCCAGCGATGCCGCGACCGAGTGGTCGACCTCGGGCTCGGCCTCTTCGTGGTCGCACAGGACGATCAGCGTCTTCGCCTGCAGGCCGATCACCTCGCCGGCGGCCAGCGGTTCGGTGTCGGCGCGCTCACCGGACGTGTCGATGAGCACCTCCCACCGAGGGCTGGACTCGACATCGGGGACGGTGAAGTCGACCGTGTCGTCGCCCGCGTTGAACAGCAGGAAGAAGTGCCGGTCGTGGATCTCCTGTCCGCGGCGATCACGCTCGCGGATGCCGTCGCCGTTGAAGAACACACCGATGGCCCGGCCGAACCCGGAGTCCCAGTCTTCCGGCTGCATCTGCGTACCGTCGGGGCGCACCCAGGCGATGTCGGGGATCGGCGCCCCCTCCTCGCGGCGCACGGGGCGACCGTTGAAGAACCGGCTGCGGCGGAACGTCGGGTGCTCCCGGCGCAGCCGCGCGAGGGCGGCGGTGAACTCGACGAGCGGCTGGTCGACCGATGTCCAGTCGACCCACGTCACCTCGTTGTCCTGCGCGTACCCGTTGTTGTTGCCGCCCTGGGTGCGGCCGAGCTCGTCGCCGTGGCTGATCATCGGCACGCCCTGGCTGAGCAGCAGCGTCGCGAGGAAGTTCCGCTGCTGTCGCGCTCGGCGCGTGAGGATCTCGGAGTCGTCGGTGGGACCTTCGGCGCCGTTGTTGGAGGAGCGGTTGTGCGACTCGCCGTCGTTGCCGTTCTCGCCGTTGGCGTCGTTGTGCTTCTCGTTGTACGACACGAGGTCGCGCAGCGTGAAGCCGTCGTGCGCCGTGACGAAGTTGATGGATGCCACGGGCCGGCGGCCGGAGTGCTCGTACAGGTCGGCCGAGCCCGTGAGCCGGGAGGCGAACTCGCCCAGCGTCGAGGGTTCGCCGCGCCAGAAGTCGCGCACGGTGTCGCGGTACTTGCCGTTCCACTCGGTCCACTGGGGCGGGAAGTTGCCCACCTGGTAGCCGCCGGGGCCGATGTCCCACGGCTCGGCGATGAGCTTGACCTGCGACACCACCGGATCCTGCTGCACGAGCTCGAAGAAGGCCGCGAGGCGGTCGACCTCGTAGAACTCGCGGGCGAGTGTGGCGGCGAGGTCGAAGCGGAAGCCGTCGACGTGCATCTCGAGCACCCAGTACCGCAGGGAGTCCATGATGAGCTGCAGGGTGTGCGGGTTGCCGACGTTGAGGCTGTTGCCGGTGCCCGTGTAGTCGGTGTAGTACCGCTTGTCGTCGTCTTCGAGCCGGTAGTACGCGAGGTTGTCGATGCCCTTCATCGACAGCGTCGGACCCAGGTGGTTGCCCTCGGCGGTGTGGTTGTAGACGACGTCGAGGATGACCTCGATGCCGGCTGCGTGGAGCGCGCGCACCATGCCCTTGAACTCCTGCACCTGCTGACCGCGCTGGCCGAGAGCCGTGTAGGTGTTGTGCGGGGCGAAGAAGGCGATCGTGTTGTAGCCCCAGTAGTTCGAGAGGCCCTTCTCCTGCAGCGTCGAGTCGTTGACGAACTGGTGCACGGGCATGAGCTCGATCGCGGTAACCCCGAGCTTCTTGAGATGCTCGATGACGACGGGGTGCCCGATCGCGCTGTACGTGCCCCGGATCTCCTCGGGGATCTCCGGGTGCAACTGCGTGAGGCCCTTGACGTGCGCCTCGTAGATGACCGACTCGGCGTACGGCGTCTTGGGCAGCCGGTCGCCCGCCCAGTCGAAGTACGGATTGACGACCACGCCCTTCATCATGTGCGGGGCGGAGTCTTCGTCGTTGTGGGAGTCGGGGTCGCCGAAGGTGTAGCCGAAGACGGCCTGTCCCCACTCGATCTCGCCGTCGACCGCTTTCGCGTAGGGGTCGAGGAGAAGCTTGCTCGGGTTGAACCGGCATCCGTTCTCGGGGTCGTCGGGCCCGTATACGCGATAGCCGTAGCGCTGCCCAGGCTGAATCGTGGGCAGGTACGCGTGCCACACGTACGCATCGACATCGCGCAACTCGACGCGCGTCTCGCTGCCGTCGTCGTCGAACAGGCAGAGCTCGACACGCTCTGCGCCCTCACTGAACAGCGCGAAGTTCGTCCCGTTACCGTCGAACGTCGCCCCGAGGGGATAGGGGGCTCCCGGCCATACCTGCATGCGAACCTCCTCGACGCAACATTACGCCGCCCGGCGGACAGCCAGGAACGAGGTCCCGACCGTTGACACGGCACGGTGGCACGTGCATGAGGGATGCGCCAGACGATCCGGTATCCGAACCCTCCGTCACCGACCCGCCAACGTCAGCAGGTCGTCGAGATAGTCCGCCAGCGCGCGCGGCGCAGCGGCCGCGCTCCAGCGCACCGTGAGGATGCCGTTCGCACCGTCGAGCGGTCCGGACCGGCCTCCCGCGTCGACCGCCGCCACGTCGAGCTCCGTCCAGCCGACGTGCACCGTCGCGCCGTCGGGGAAGCCACCGCGGAAGGCGGCGGCGGCACGTTCGGCGCGTTCGCGCTGCGACTGGGCCGTGAAGCCGCGAACGACGTCTTCTCGCGCGCGGAGGACTTCGCCGGTCGCGTAGACGGCGGAGTCTCCGAGAAGGAGGACACCGAGGTGCCACACCTCGTCCACGGGGACGATGCGGGGCGCGCGGCCGAAGCCGAGCAGCCGACGACTCGACGCCCAGTCTCCCAGCGGCTCCCGAGGGGCGCCCGCCAGACGCACGCGCGCGGATGCCAGCAGCGCAGCAGCGGTGGGGGCGGCGGAGGAGGCGATCATCGTCCCATCGTGCCTGTCCGGAACGTTTCCAGGCTGACGGAGGACGTTTCCGGGGTGACGGAAGGCGAAGACGGGCGCTCCGGCGCGCACAGACGATGAATTTCCCAGGTAAACAAGGTAGTCTGACTGCGGAACGCATGCGCGCCCGCAACGGATGCCCCCCAGCTCCACCTGCGGCCATTCCCCCAAATGGTTCTAGGCGCCGCGATCCAGGTTCCCCTCAGGAGCCATCGCTCTGATGACCACTCCTGAGGGGAACCTTTCTCGTCGTTTTTCCCAAACGGTGACGTTGTGACCCCAGTCCCCCCGAGATCCGTCTGGGGCGCCGAGCCTCCCCCCGGTGGCCGGCGCTGATGACACAATACATGTCCCCCATTCGGGGGACAAACTCGAAACGAAAAATTGCGTAGATTCGAGTATGACTCACTCGAGCTCCCTCGGGAGGTCGAGTCCGACAACCGTCCGGACGGGGATTGCAGCAGCTGGGGATCCCCTCTCGGATCATGACGAAGAGGCCCCGATGTCCTCGAGCTTCGCCCTACCCGAACCGCACGTGACCGTGCGGCGATTCTCGATCCCTGCCCGTGCACCGCGCCCCTCTGCCATGTGGGGCGCGACGGTTCTGTGCCTCGGCATCCTCATCGCCGCGCTCACCACGACCGACCCCGTGTGGTGGCATCTGCACTTCAGCCGCCTCGGAACCTTCGCCGACGCGTCAGGCTACACCTTCAACACCGGCGTCGTCATCAGCGGTCTTGTGATCGCCGCCGCCGGCATCCCGCTCGCCGTCAACCTCGCGACCGCGCTCTCCGAGGGTCGCGTCGCCGACGCCCGCGCCGCTCGTCTCCTGCCGCCGCTGCTGGTCACCCTGGGCCTCTGCCTCGCTCTCATCGGCATGATCCCGCTGACCCTCAACGAGTTCGCCCACGACCGCGCGGCGAACGGGGTCATGCTCAGCTTCCTCGGACTCGTCGTCGTCAGCCGCAAGACGCTGCCGGAACTGCCGCGTCTCCTGCCGCGTTACGCCCTGACCGCCGTCGTGGTGCTCGTGGTCGGCATCACGCTGATGTTCGTCGGCATCCTGAACCTCGCCGCCTTCGAAGTGCTCGCGTTCGGCGGCGTGCTCTCTTGGGTTCACCTGCTCGAGCGGGCCGTGCGCCGGCTCGGCGTGACGGCTCCGACGATCGCCGCCCTCGACGTCGACATCGACATCGAGGCCGAGGCCGTCCGCGCCGCCGCGCACGACAGTATCGCGCGGGGCTCCCGTCGTCGGCGCCCCGTCACCTCCGACGCGCGATCGCGCCGACGGATCGTCGCGAACCGCCGACCCGCTACGGCGCGATCAGCCGCATCGGGGCGCGGAGTCACCTCAGATCTGCGCGGCGCGGTGGTCGATGAAGACCGCCGAGCCGACTTCCCCCGGCCGGCTCGCACCGCCCGCGCGTCGGTGCGCGTGCGTCGCGTCGTCCGCGGTCACAGGCCGCCGTCGATCGACCGGGTGTAAACGTCGGGCTCGTCGGGCACCATGACCTCGGTGTCGCGGTTGAGGCTCTTCCCCTGGAAGAACGGCTTCGACCGCGGGAAGAGGAACCACACGAACATCAGGACGACGCCCACCAGGAGCGCGCCGATGCCGATGACGAACGTGCCGCCGATGCCGAAGAGCACCGTGTAGCCGTAGTCGACGTCCCACATGTCGATCGCCGACTGCACGAACGCGTAGGTGAGCATGAGGGCACCCAGCAGCGGCAGCACGAGCCGGTACACGACGTTGCGCGCTGACGTGAAGAGGTCCTTCCGGAAGTACCAGACGCACGCGAAGCCCGTGATGGCGTAGTAGAACGCGATCGCGAGGCCCAGCGACAGGATCGAGTCCTGCAGGATGTTGTCGCTGATGAGCGACATCCCGAGGTAGTACAGGGATGCCACGACGCCCATCACGAGCGTGGAGAACGACGGCGTCTTGAAGCGGGGGTGCACGTCCTTGAAGCGCGCCGGCAGGGCGCGGTAGACGCCCATCGCGAGCGTCCCGCGTGCCGTGGGGAGGATGGTCGTCTGGGTCGAGGAGACCGCCGAGATCAGCACCGCCACGACCAGGAGCCAGCCCCACGGCCCGAGCAGGCCGTCCTTGATCGCGAGGAAGAAGTCATCCGCGTTCGCCTCGTTGCCGAGGCCGACGCCGTCCTCGCCGAGCCCCGCGTACATCATCGCGGCGATCGTCACCGAGACGTAGGTGAAGAGCAGGAGCACGCACGTGAGGAGGGCCGCCCGACCCGGGATGCGCTGCGGGTCCTTCGTCTCCTCGTTGAGGGCGAGGCAGGTGTCCCAGCCCCAGTAGATGAACAGTGCCAGCAGGATCGCCTCGGTGAATCCGCCCCAGTCCGTGAAGCCGAACGGGTTCAGCCACCCCCACTCGAACGGCGTCGGGTTCGGGGCCGTTCCCGATAAGAACTGCCAGAGGGCGGCGACCACGAAGATGCCGAGCGCGAGGTACTGGATGCCGAGGAGCACGTTCTGGATGCGTTCGCCGATCTCCACACCGCGCCAGCTGACGTAGGTCATCGCCGCGATGAAGACCACGGCGACCAGCAGGATCCGCCAGTCGTTGTTCGCGAACTCCAGGCCGAACAGGTCCCAGAAGTAGATCGACGCGATCTGTGCGAGGTTGGCGAGGACGACCATGCCCGCCACGGCCACGCCCCAGCCCCCCATCCAGCCGACCCACGGCCCGAAGGCCTTCGTGCCCCACGTGAAGGTCGTGCCGCAGTCGGGGACGGCGTTGTTGAGCTCGCGATACGCGAAGGCGATGAAGAGCATCGGCACGAATGCGATGACGAAGGCGATCGGCGCCTGCGCCCCGACGGCGAGGACGACGAAGCCGAGCGTCGCCACGAGGGAGTACACCGGCGCGGTCGACGCGAGGCCGATGACGGTCGACCCCCACAGCCCCAGCGTGCCGGCAGCGAGCCCCTTGCCCTCGCTGCGCTCGAGGTGGATCGGTGTCGTGGAACCGAAATCGCTCATGGCATCCCCTCCGCGACAGCGCTCCGGTGCGCCGTCTGCATGTCCTGACGGGACACTAGTGCATGCCGCGCGCCGCGCGACGGCTCGGGCCCGCCGTGTCAACCCCGAGACGGCGGGGTGGCCCGGCGACGGAAGTCAGCGGGGGCCCGGCCGGACCGTGATGTCGGTCAGTGTCGCGTCGGGCGTGGCGTCGAGGGCGGCGAGCACGGCGGCCGCCACCGACTCTGCGTCGATGAAGCGGGACGGGTCGTAGGCGGCGCCCTCCTGCGCGTGGACCTTCTCCTGCATCGGCGTCGCCGTCCGTCCCGGGTAGACGCTCGTCACGCGCACGCCGTGCGGCGCCTCCTCGCCGCGAAGGGCGTCGGCGAGCGCCCGCAGGCCGTGCTTGCTGGCCGCGTAGGCGCTCCACTCCGGATGGGCGGTCAGGCCCGCCCCGGAGTTCACGAAGAGCACCTGGCCGCGCGCGGCGCGCACCCGCGGGAGCAGCAGGCGCGTGAGCTCGGCGGGGGCGACGAGGTTCACGGCGAGCTGCGCCGTCCACGCCGACACGGGGAGCTCCTCGACCGTGCCGAGCTCGACGATGCCCGCCGCATGCACGATCCCGTCGATGGCATCCGGGAGGTCGGCAGCGGCCACGGCGCCCGCGAGGGCGTCCGGGTCGGCGAGGTCCGCCACGATCACGGAGCTCCCGGGGAGCTCCGCCCGGAGAGCATCGCCGCGCGCGGCATCCCGCGCGATCAGGACGAGTCGGTCTCCGCGACCGAGGAGGCGGCGAGCGAGGACGGCGCCGATGCCCGACCCGGCCCCCGTGACGACGAATGTGCGGCTCATGCCTCCATCCTCCCCCGCCGGGCGGCCCGAGATCGCACGAACTGTGCGCCGCGACCGTTTCCCCCGCGCACTTCGTGCGATTTCGACGGTCCGAGCGTGAACGCGGCGCGGTCGCGCGAGTAGGTTCGGGTCATGACGGGTGCGCAGCGGACCGAGGCCGAGCTCCAGCAGATGGCGAAAGACCACCTGTGGATGCACTTCTCGCGACAGTCGACGATGGAACGCGGCGTGCCGATCATCGAGCGCGGCGAAGGCCATCACATCTGGGATGCCGCGGGCAAGCGGTACATCGACGGGCTCTCCGGGCTCTTCGTCGTCAACGCCGGACACGGACGCCGCGTGCTCGCCGAGACCGCCGCCGCGCAGGCCCAGAAGCTCGCCTTCTTCCCCATCTGGTCGTACGCGCACCCGTCGGCGATCGAACTCGCCGACCGTCTCGCCGACCTCGCGCCCGGCGACCTCAATCACGTCTTCTTCTCCACCGGGGGCGGGGAAGCGGTGGAGACCGCGTTCAAGCTCGCGAAGCACTACTGGAAGCTGCAGGGCAAGCCCGGCAAGCACAAGGTGATCTCGCGATTCATCGCGTACCACGGCACACCCCATGGGGCGCTCGCCATCACGGGGCTCCCTGGGATGAAGGCCATGTTCGAGCCGGTCGCGCCGGGCGGGTTCCGAGTGCCGAACACGAACTACTACCGCGCCGCCGAGCAGGGCTTCACCGGATCGACGCCGGAGGAGTTCGGCGTCTGGGCGGCCGACCGCATCGAGGAGATGATCCAGTTCGAGGGGCCCGACACCGTCGCCGCCGTGTTCCTCGAGCCCGTGCAGAACTCCGGGGGCTGCTTCCCCCCGCCGCCGGGATACTTCCAGCGCGTGCGGGAGATCTGCGACCGCTACGACGTGCTCCTCGTCAGCGACGAGGTCATCTGCGCGTTCGGTCGCATCGGCGAGTACTTCGCCTGCGATGCGTACGGTTACGAACCCGACATGATCACCTTCGCGAAGGCCGTCACGAGCGGTTACGTTCCCCTCGGGGGCACGATCGTCAGCGACCGCATCTACGAGCCGTTCACGAAGGGCGACGTCTCCTTCCCCCACGGGTACACGTTCGCAGGGCATCCCGTGGCATCCGCCGTCGCGCTGGCCAACCTCGACATCTTCGAGGAGGAGGGCCTCCTGCAGAACGTGCGCGAGAACTCCCCCGTGTTCCGCTCGACACTCGAGCGCCTCACCGACTTGCCGATCGTCGGCGACGTCCGCGGCGACGGGTACTTCTTCGGCATCGAACTCGTCAAGGACAAGGCGACGAAGGAGACCTTCGACGACGACGAGTCGGAGCGGCTGCTGCGCGGGTTCCTCTCCGGTGCCCTTTACGAGGCGGGGCTGTACTGCCGGGCCGACGACCGCGGCGACCCCGTGATCCAGCTGGCTCCGCCGCTGACCATCGGGCCCTCGGAGTTCACGGAGATCGAGCAGATCCTGCGCTCGGTGCTCACCGAGGCCGGTAACCGACTCTGAGGTCAGCCGAACCAGAGGTTCGGCGGGAAGACGAGCATGAGCAGCACGATGGCCGTCGCCCCGATCAGCAGCAACGACACCTTCGCGAGGTTGTTCGGCTTCGACACCACGAGCGAGATGAGTCCGACGACGACCGCGACGACGGCGATGGTCCCCACGGCATAGAGTCCGAGGATCGCGACGCCCAGCGCGCCCATGCCCGGAGTGACGCCCGCCCAGATCAGCGCGATGACCGCCGTGACAGGCGTCGCGATCGCGAGGACCAGCGACGCGATTCCGAGGCCGTGCCCGGTGGCGCGCGTCACCGTCGTCTGTTCTGTGGTGGTCATGACTCCGACGCTAACAAGTGACGCCACCGTGCGGCAGTCGGCTTTTCGGGGGACAAAATTCTCCGCGCGTGGGGGTGTCGTCGTCTCGTGTGAAACATGGTGATTCGTGAGGAAGAGACGAGCCCGTTTGCGCACATCAGATGTACGAAGTGGCTCGATCTGTGAAATGCAAGCCTGAAGACACGGTAGCGTTGAGCAGTCTGATGGGGGTCAGACATACACCCTGGGGGGCCATCGAGGGGGTTCGGGCGAGTCGCTCTCGTCGGACCCCCTCCGTGTGCGCCGCGCACGTGTCCACGCGCTCAGCGGCGCAGCGCCGGCAGCCGCGTGGTGAGCCCGTCGAGGAACAGGTCGAGGCCGAACGCGATCTGATGCGCCGAGGTGATCGGGTGCGCGGTCGCCGAAAGCGGATAGCGTGTCTCCGCCTCCGTCGGCGCGATCTCCGAGAGCGGGCGCCCCATGTCGGGCCAGATCGGCTCGGCATCCGGAAGGAAGACCTCCGGGTAATGGCGCGCCGAGCCGTCGACGAAGCGGGCGATCTCGTTGAAGATCAGCAGCGCGTCGGACGGCGACGCACCCCACGAGACGAGCGTGACGACCTCCCGCTCCTGCATCACGAAGAAGTCCTCGCCGTACTCGAAACCCTTCGCCAGCGCGACGTCGTGGATGAACCGATACGTCACGAAGTGGCGCGCCGACTCGACCACGTAGCGGCGCAAGGCCTCGCGGGGCGGATCGGTCGGAGACAGTGTCGGCATCCGACGAAGCCATCGCGCCACAGCGATCCTGGCCAGTCCGTCCCGGTCGGGGACGTAGTGATAGATCGCCCGGGGTGTGACCTGCAGCCGACGAGCGACGGCGGCCACGGTGAGCCGGGCGAGACCCGTGACGGCCACTTCGCTCAGCGCCGCCTCCGCGACGGCGTCCACGTCGAGCACCGGTCGACCGCCCAGTCGCTCCGGTCGACGGCGGGAAGGGACGGAGCCGTCGGGGTGGTGCACGCTTCGAGGCTACGCGCCTGGGCTCCGTCGCGGTCACGCCTCGGGGTCGGACTCCTCCCGGTCGGACTCCTCGTGGCCGAACGACTTGGCTTCCAGGAACGCGCACAGTTCCGCCGCGACCTGCAGCTCGACGGCCATGCCGTGCAGTTGGTGGCTGCTGAGGATCGTCGTGTCGGGCTGCGGCTCGATCGTGATGCGCCAGCGGGCATCGCCGATGTCGATCGGCTCCATGAACACGGAGACGGTCGCGTTCTGCAGGGGGACGACCACGAGTCCGGTGTCGGCACCCTCGGTGCCGTCTTGCACGATCACTCGAATGAGGTCGCCCGCACCACGGGCGTCGTGGAACTCCGCGAGCCAGTGCTCGAGCGTCTCTCGACTGCGAAAAGGCATGGTCATCACTCCTTTCGACTGCCTCCCTCAACGGTACCCGCGGATCCCGAATGTGAGGGAAGGCCTTGCGTTTGCCGGATGCAGCGGTTACGGATGCCGGTCAGCGTGCGGTGAGGTCGCCGAGTCGTCTCACGAGAGAGCGGCCTGCGCGGATGCCACCCGGCGTGCCGCCGTCCGGGCATCGGCGGCGGCCCGAGACGCAGCCGCGCCGAGCTCGTCGAGCTCGGACGCCGCCTCGGCCGCCTCGCGCTCGGCGCGCTCGAGGTCGGCGCGCAGGGCCTCCACTCGCTGGCGGAGCCGGTCGGCGCGCTCCTGTGCACGCTCACGCTGCTCGAGCGCCTTCGCGCTGTCGCGTTCGGCCCGTTCGAGCTCGCGCTCGGCTTCGCGCGCAGCCCGCTCCGCCTCACGCCGCGCACGACGTTCCGCGAGCTCGTCCTCGGGAAGATCGCGGGATGCCGGGTCGCCCTGCGCGGCGTCGGGAACGGTGCCGCTGACCGCGTCGGCGAGGTCGACGTCGCCCGACGGGTCGAGCGGCGCGGCCAACCGGGCCGTGGCGACGGCCGCGGCGGCATCGGCATGGATCAACGCGGCGTTCAGGGTCGCCTCGATGTCGGACTGCGCGGCGGGGCTGACGCTCACCCCTGCGGCGGACGCGAGGTCGACGGCCGTGCGGGCGAGTGCCGCGACGAGCTGCCGACGCTGTCGACCGAGACGGGCGAGCTCGGCGGCGTCGAGCTCGCCCTGCGCCTCGCGCAAGGCGGCTCCGAGCTCCAACGCGTCGGCGAGACGGCCCTCGCGGGCCAGGAGGTCGACGGCCCACGCCGACACGACGGGCTTGCGCACCTTCGCCACCTGCCGCGCGAGAGCGGGTTCGGCATCCTTCGCGCGGCGGGTGCGGGCGGCAACGAAGTCGGCGGGCGCGACGGCGTAGAGCTCCGCGATGATCGCGTCGAGCGCGGCCGTCTCGTCGGTCGACATGGAGCCATTCTCCGTCACCGCGCGCACACCGTCACGACGACCCACGCTCGACGCGCGCTACGGCATCCACGCCCACCTGGCAATCCCTTCGTCTCACCACCCTGCCGTCGTCTACCGTCGATAGCACCGTGCACCCGCCGACCGCGCGCACTCGATCACCGGAGGAGCAGTAATGGCACGCAACGCGCGACACCTCGCCTGCCCGCCCTCCGACGTGTTCGCCGTGCTCGCCGACGGCTGGCTCTACCCGTCCTGGGTCGTGGGCGCCGCGCGGATGAGAGAGGTGAGCGGCGAATGGCCGCTCCCGGGCGGGCGCCTGCATCACTCCTTCGGCGTGTGGCCTTTCCTCATCGACGACACGACGCATGTGGAGCACACGGAACCTGGCCGTCGCCTCGTCATGGTTGCACGCGGCTGGCCCATGGGCGCCGCGCGCGTCGACGTGCGGCTGGAACCCGTCGAGACCGGCACCAGCGTCACCATCGAGGAGACGCCGATCTCGGGGCCCGCCGCGTGGCTGCGTGCGCTCGTGGAGCCCCTGCTCTTGTGGCGCAACCACGAGACCCTCCACCGGCTCGCGTATCTCGCGGAGAACGGTGCCGGCGGGCGACCGACGCCATGAGCCCTGCATGCACGGCGTACGACGCGGTGATCGTCGGCGCCGGACCCAATGGTCTCGCTGCCGCGGTCACGCTGGCCCGGGCGGGACTGCGGACGATCCTGTTCGAGAGGGCGCCCGTCGCCGGCGGCGGCGCGGCGACGGCCGAGCTCACGCTGCCCGGCTTCCGCCACGACGTGTGCTCGGCGGTCCACCCGCTCGCCGTCGAATCCGCCTTCTTCCGCGCGTTCGAGCTCGACCGCCGCATCTCGCTCATCACCCCCGACGTCTCGTTCGCGCATCCGCTCGACGACTCCTCCGCCGTCGCCTACCGCGACCTGGCGCGAACCGCCGACGCACTCGGCCGCGACGGGCGCGCCTACGCCCGGCTTCTCGGCCCCCTCGCCCGCCGCTCCTCGTCGGTCGCCGCGACGACGGGCAGTCCGCTGCTCCGTATGCCACGGCATCCCGTGACGGCGGCGCGACTGGCCGCCCGCTCCTTCGAGCAGGGCACGCGCCTGTGGGGCGCCCGGTTCCGCGAGGATGCCGCTCCCGCCCTGCTCACCGGGGCCAGCGCGCACGCCATCCTCCCGCTGCCGAGCCTCGCCGCCGCGGGTGCCGGCCTGGCGCTCGCGGCCTACGCTCACGGGCGCGGCTGGCCGCTTCCGGTAGGCGGCAGTCAGGCCATCGTCGACGCGCTCGTGCAGGACTTCCTCGCCCACGGCGGCGAACTGGTGACAGCACACCATGTGAACGACCTTCGCGCCCTGCCTACCGCTCGCGTACGCCTGCTCGACGTCACACCGCGTGCCCTGCGCGCGATCGCGGGCGATGCCCTGCCCCGGGGTTATGCTCGCGCCCTCAGCCGGTTCCGCTACGGGAACGGGGCTGCGAAAGTCGACTTCGCGCTGTCCGAGCCCGTGCCGTGGCGAGACACCGCCCTCCGCGACGCGCCGACCCTCCATCTCGGCGGCACCCGTGCGGAGATCGCCGCCGGCGAGCGCGAGGTGGCGCGCGGCATCCATCCGGCGTCGCCGTACGTGCTCGTCTCGCAGCCGTCGCTGTTCGACCCCACGCGGGCGCCCGCCGGTCGCCACACACTGTGGGCGTACACCCACGTGCCCGCAGGGTCTCGCGAGAATCGCACGGCGGCCGTCATCGCCCAGATCGAACGGTTCGCACCCGGCTTCCGCGACACGATCCTCGCGACGTCGAGCCGTACCGCCGACGATCTCGCCCAGCACAACCCCAACTATCCCGGCGGAGACATCGCCGCGGGCTCCCCCGACCTCGCGCAGTTGTTCCGTCGCCCCGTCCTCCGGCCGTCCCCGTGGCGCACACCGGTTCGCGGCCTGTACCTGTGCTCGTCGTCGACGGCGCCCGGCCCGGGCGTCCACGGGCTGTCGGGCTGGTACGCGGCGCTGACCGCACTGCGGGACGAGTTCGGGGTGACCGCGCCGCCCGACCTGTCGCTCCTCACCGCGTGAGAGACCTCCGCGGTGGAGAGGATCATCGGCACGGGGTTGTCGGGTACCGGGCACGGTGTCGGGCGTCAACCCCGACGACCCGACCACCGAGGCGTCTTATCGTCGAAGCGCGGGCCGCGATGACGTCGGCTCCGACGACGGGAGGATGCCATGCACGATCACCAGGAAGACCCCATCGAGCGAGCAGCGCCGACCGACGACGGCCCGGAGAGCAAGGGGGCACCGGTCGCGGAGTCGCACTACCTGATCTCGGAGCACGACGGCGTCACCCGCATCGATATCGCCGCCGACGCACAGGCGCGCCCGGGCCCCGGCCCCGGTCAGCCCGAAGCTGACACAGAGGCCGACGCCGACCGCTGATCGGCTGGCATCCGGTTTCGCATACCGGAGGAGATCTGCGCAACGGAGGGCGGGATGCCGTCAGCGCGCCTCCGCAGCGAGGATCTCCTCCGTTGCGCCGGCGATGGGATCAGGCCGGGCGGTAGGAGGCGACCATCGGGCAGTCGAACGGATCGCGCGCCGCGAGACCGACCCGGTTGAGGTAGGCGATGACGATGCCGTACGAACGCCACAGCGTCGTCTCGGTGTAGGGCACTCCGAGCGTGCGGCACTGGTCGCGCACGATCTCTCGCGCCCGCGCGAGGTGAGGCCGCGGCATGTTCGGGAAGAGGTGGTGCTCGATCTGGTAGTTCAGCCCGCCCATGAGCCACGTGGCCCACCAGCCGCCGCCGATGTTGCGTGACGTGCGCACCTGCTTGCTGAAGAAGTCGAGCTTGGCGTCGGGGGCGATCACCGGCATGCCCTTGTGGTTGGGGGCGAACGACGCGCCCATGTACACGCCGAAGACCGCCAGCTGCACCCCGAGGAAGGCGAACGCCATGCCCAGCGGGAGGAAGACGAACACTGGCACGGTGAAGATCGAGAAACGCAGAACGATCAGCCCGATCTCGGTCCACCGGCCCTTGACGGGCTCGCGGCTGAACAGGTGACGGATGCCGATGGCGTGGAGGTTGAGGCCCTCCAGCGTCAGGAGCGGGAAGAACAGCCAACCCTGCTTCTTCGTCAGGAGACGGCGCAGACCGCGGGCCTGCGCGGCATCCTCGTCGAGGAAGGAGATCGTGTCGACTTCGATGTCGGGATCCTTGCCGACCCGGTTGGGGTTGGCGTGGTGACGGGTGTGCTTGGTGGTCCACCAGGAGTAGCTCATGCCGACGACGCCGTTGGCGAGCACCCGGGCGAGGCGATCGTTGGCGGGACCGGAGGTGAGGATCTGACGGTGCGCGGCCTCGTGCCCGAGGAAGGCGACCTGCGTGAACAGGATGCCGAGCGCACCGGCGATGAGCAGCTGGAACCAGCTGTGCCCGAACAGGATGAATCCCGTGATGCAGCCGGCGAAGCCGAGGGCGATCACGGTGCCGACCATCGCGTAGAACCACGGTGTGCGGCGCAGGAGGCCGGTCTCGCGGACGACCTGGGACACGTCGGTGAAGGCGCGGGCCATCGGGGGGAACTCGGCGGTGCCGGCGTAGGTCTGGCGGACGGGGCCGAGCCGGGAGGGGGAGACGGTGGTGGAGGAGATGATGCGCCCTGACGATCGGGACCCGCAGGCCGGAGCGGCCCGAAGGCCCGAAGCCAAGGGCGGATGCCGTTCGCTACCCCCACGCTACGCAGGTCGACATAGCCGTAGCGGCATGAAAGGCGACCTCAGGGCGGATCGTCAGGTGAAACCTAGGGTCTGCGAGGTGAAGGTTCCGCCGACGCGCACGATGTCGCGTCGGCGGAACCCGCAGATCACAGGGCGCGGATGTTCGCAGCCTGCGGGCCCTTGGAGCCCGCCTCGGTGTCGAACTCGACCTTCTGGGCCTCTCGGAGTTCCTTGAAGCCGTCGCCGGCGATCGCGCTGAAGTGCGCGAAGACGTCGGCGGTGCCGTCGTCGGGGGCGATGAAGCCATAGCCCTTCTCGGAGTTGAACCATTTCACGGTGCCAGTGGCCATCGTGTCTCTCTTCTTGTTACGTGGGCCGTGAACTCGGCCCGCCGTGCCGCCCCGATGAAGCCGGTGCGGACGATAGGGGGTGCGGCGCGCCCGCGGAAGGGCGACCGATGCGGAGACGGCCGCGCGGGCCGCCTCGAGGGAGGGGAAGGCGCCGAGCGCCTCACCGCGGCTCCCCTGCGCTTCCCAGCCGGTCTGGGAGTGCGCGACGAAGCCGGCGTATTCGCCGACGCTGTGCGCCACGTGGAGGTCGTGATCGGCCTGACGCCACGTGACGGACGGAAAGAAGGACAGAGAAGAGATGAGGGGACTTTCGAAAGGACGCGACCGCGTCGGGAGAACCGAGGACCTCGGGAAAAACCATCATCAACCCACTCGCCGCTCTTCGATGAGTACGAAAGATCGGGGACGAACCAACACGAAGCCGTCAACCAGTCTACCCTGTCGCGGCGGCGCGTGCGTCGAGCATCTCGGCGAACAGGTCGATCGAGCGCTCGAGCTGGTTGCGGTCGCCGGTGAGGAGCAGGTCCTGGATGAGGCCGCGGAACCCGGCGAGCGCGAGACGCCCGGCCGCGTGGGCCTCTCCTTCCGCGTATCCCTCACGCTCGGCCACCTCGGTGAAGAACGCTTCCCATTCCGAGACGGCGGTGTCGGTGAAGGCGGTGAAGTCCGTGGGATTCTCGAACGCGCGCGCGGCGAGGTGGTGGAACAGCTGCATGTGCGGCAGCCGCGCGACGTAGTAGTCCCACGTGGCGCGCACGGCGGCGGAGAGCGTGTCGAGACGGCGAGCGCGCAGGTCGATCGTCACCCGGTGGCGCAGTTCGCGCTGCACGCGCGCGAGCAGTTCGTCGCGCGATCCGAAGTGATAGATGAGCATGCGGCTCGAGGTGCCGAGGGCGGCGGCCAGGCGGGCGAGGGTGAAGTCCTCGATGCCGACGCGGGTCAGGTGCTCGACGGCGCCGTCGAGCAACGCCGCCGACCGTGCGGTGGCGACCTGAGTGCGGGGATCGTGTTCGGTCACGAGAATCTGCCGACGCGGGATCAGACGACACGGATGCCGGCTCGCCACACACCGTCGGTGAGCGGTACTCCGGGACGGTAGGCCAGGTGGGAGATCCCCGGAGCGGCGAGCGACTGCAGATCGGCGCGTGCCCCCACGCGGATCACGCCGATGTCGTCGCGACCGACCGATCGCGCCGGCACGATCGTCGCCGCACGCACCGCCTCCTCAATCGTCAGCCGCATCTGGAGCACGGCGGTCGCGACGCAGAACTGCATCGATGTCGTGAACGAGGTGCCCGGGTTGCAGTTGGTCGCAAGCGCCACCGCTCCTCCGGCATCCAGGAGTTCCCGGGCGGGCCCGAAGGGTTCGCGCGTGGACAGGTCGCACGCGGGGAGGAAGGTGGCGACGGTCTCCGACGCGGCGAGCGCCTCGATGTCGGCGGCGTCGAGGTGATTGCAGTGGTCGACGCTGCGCGCACCGACCTCGACCGCGAGGGCGACGCCGCCCGACCGCCCCAGCTGGTTGCCGTGCACGCGTAGGGCGAGGCCTGCCTCGCGGCCCGCGTGCAGCACGGCCCGCGACTGCTCGACCGTGAACGCCCCCTCCTCGCAGAAGACGTCGATCGCGTCGACATAGGGGCGGACGGCCCGCAGCATGTCGCCCGTGACGAGGGCGACGTAGTCGTCGGCGTCGACACCCGCCGGTACGACGTGGGCCCCGAGGAACGTCACCGTGTCGGCGACCTCCCGGGCCACCCGCGCCGACCGCACCTCGCTGTCGACGTCGAGGCCGTACCCGGTCTTCGTCTCGAGGAAGGTCGTGCCCCCGCGCAGCGCCTCTGCCCGAAGGGCGCCCGCCGTCGTACGCAGGTCGTCGACGGATGCCGCCCGCGTTGCGGCGACGGTGTGCGCGATGCCGCCGGCGCGGTACCGCTCCCCCGCCATGCGCGCCTCGAACTCGGCGGAGCGGTCGCCGGCGAAGACGATGTGGCTGTGGGTGTCGACCCACCCCGGCAGCACCGCCGCACCCTGGAGGTCGGTGCGCTCGTCGGCGGCCGGCGCTGCCGCCGCGTCACCGACCCACACGATGCGGCCGTCGTCGATCACGACGGCCGCATCGTGCCGGCGCCCGAGCTCGGGGTCGTTCGTGGTGAGTTCACCGATGCCGGTGAGGAGCAGGCTCATGATGCGACCTCCGCGAGTGCTGTGGCGAGGAGTTCGGCGGGGGAGGTCCCGTCGGCGAGCAGGCCCGCCTCAGCGACGACCCGACCGCCGACGACGACGCGGCGGACGTCGGATGCCGTGGCGCACAGGAGCAGCTGAGCCGGCTCGGCGCCGACGGTGCGCACCGAACCGGTGTCGATCTCGACGAGGTCGAGCGGACCGCCGACCGTCCCGGCCGGGCGGTGGCCGAGCGAGCGGTATCCGCCGGCGCTCGCGGCGTCGGCGAGCTCCGGGAGAGCGAACCGGCCACGCCGGAGGCTCCGCAGCCGGTCGTGCATCTCCAGGCCGCGCACCTCCAGCAGCGGATCGACGACGGCGTTCTGATCGGAACCGAGGGCGAGGGTCGCTCCGGCATCCCGCAACTCACGGGCGGGACCGATGCCGTCGCCGAGGTCGGCTTCCGTCGTCGGGCACATGACCACCGACACCTCCGCCGCGCCGAGGAGGGCGATGTCGTCGGCGGTCGGGTGGGTCGCGTGGACCACGCTCAACCGCGAGGTGAGCGCGCCCGCGTCGGCGAGGATGCCGGTCGGCGTGCGGCCGTAGGCGGCGAGCGCGTCGGCGTTCTCCTGGGGCTGCTCCGACAGGTGCACGTGGAGAGGGATGCCGTCCGGCAGCCCCGCGACGATCGTGCGAATGTCCTCGGGCGGGACGCCGCGCACGGAGTGCAGAGCCGCACCGATCGACACGAGGCCGAAGCCGGAACCCGGGGCGACGCCGGCGAGCGCGTGCCACCGTCGCAGGTAGGCCTCGGCATCCGCGTCGCCGAAGCGCGCCTGTTCGGGGGCGAGGGGCCGGCCGACCCCGCCCGCGAGGTAGGCGGTGTCGAGCAGCGTGAGCCGGATGCCGATCGCCTCGGCGGCCTCGGCGACCGCGCGCTCCATGGCGTGCGTCGGGTCGGAGCCGGCGTCGCTCCCGTAGGGCTGCCCGCCGGGTCGGTGGTGGACGTAGTGGAACTCGCCGACCGCGGTGAAGCCGGCGGTGACCATCTCGGCGAAGACCGCACGCGCGAGGAGGGCGTAGCGCGCCGGCGTCAGCGCCGCGGCGGTGCGGTACATCTGCTCCCGCCACGACCAGAAGTCGCCGCCGTCGTCGTGCGTGCGCCCGCGCAGCGCGCGGTGGAAGGCGTGCGAGTGGGCATTGGCGAATCCGGGCGCCGCCGTGTCGAGCACGAGGTCGCCGGCCGCGGCATCCGTGTCGGGGGTCACCGCGGTCACGCGACCGTCGGCGCCCGCCTCGAGTCGCACTCGCTCGTGCACCTGCCCGCTCACCACCAGCCGGCGACACCACACGGTCATGCGATCATGCTCCCCACGACGCTCTCCAGTGCGGCCACCCCGGCGAGGCAGTCGTCGAGCTCCGCGTACTCCTCGGGGGCGTGCGAGACGCCGGTCGGGTTCCGCACGAAGATCATGGCGGTCGGCACGACCGGCGATAGCACGCCCGCATCGTGGCCGGCGCCGCTCGGCAGCACGGGCACGTCGCCGATCGCGTCGGTGAGGCGGGAGGCGAGGACCCGGTCGAAGTGCACCTCGGGGCTCCAGGAGTTCTCGGCGAACTCGCTCGCCCCCACCCGGTCGGCGATGGATGCCACGAGCGCGCGGGTCTCCTCGTCCGAGGCGGCACGGGCGTCGAGGGTGAGCGAGACCGACGAGGCGATGACGTTGGAGCCGCCCGGCACGGCCAGGAGCCGCCCGACGGTGGCCCGCGAACCGGGGATCGCGAGGGCGGCCTCGCGTACCTCGAGCACGGCGCGCGCAGCGGCGATCATCGGGTCGTCGCGATCGGACATGAGCGTCGCACCGGCGTGGTTGCCCTGGCCGCGGAAGGTGAGGGTCCAGCGGCCGTGCGCGAGGATGCGGGAGGCGATGGCGACCGGAGCGCCGAGGTCGATCAGCCCGCGCCCCTGTTCGACGTGCAGTTCGAGGAAGACGCCGATACGGGCCAGGGCTTCGGGGTCGCGGCCGAGGTGCGCGGTGTCGAAGCCGACGCGGCGGGCGGCGTCGGCGAACGTCGCCCCGTCGGCGTCGCGGAGGGCACGGACGCGGTCGGGAGAGATCGCGCCCGTCATCAGCTGCGAGCCGAGGCAGGCCACCCCGAACCTCGAGCCCTCTTCCTCCGCGAAGGCCACGACGGCGACGGGGCGACGGGGCACGACGCCCCGCTGCCGCAGTCGCTCCACCGCCTGGAAGGCGGTCTCGATGCCGAGGGGCCCGTCGAAGGGGCCGCCGCCGGGTACGGAGTCGAGGTGACTGCCGGTGACGACCGCGTCGTCGCCGGGCGGGCCCCACCAGGCCCACAGGTTGCCGTTGCGGTCGGTCTCGACGTCGAGGCCGAGCGCGGTCGCACGCCCGGCGAACCACTCGCGCAACTCGAGGTCGGCCGCCTGCCACAGGTGCCGGGAGTACCCGCCGCGCTGCGTGTCGCGGCCGACGTCGGCGATCTCGCTCAGCCCCGCCAGGAGGCCGTCCTTCGCGGTGGAGCTCATGCGCGCATCCCCTCTCGGATGGTCGAGTGTAACAGGATTACATAATCGGGATGCCGGCCTCGACGACGCTCAACCGGCACGGTGACGGATGACCGTCACGAGCGCGTCCACCCCGTGCTCGCAGTCGGCATCGTCGGCCCATTCCTCCGGCGCGTGGGAGACCCCCGAGGGATTGCGCACGAGGATCATGGCGGCCGGAACCCCCGCCCGGGCGAACACTCCGGCGTCGTGCCCCGCACCCGACGGCAGCACGGGGACGCCGCCCAGCGCGGCGGCCAGGGATGCCGTCATCCCGCGGTCGAACGCTGTCTCAGCGCTCCAGGACTCCTCCGTCGCGTGCGTGCCCGTGACGCGTCGGACGTGCGCGAGCACCCGGCGCACATCCGCCTCCTGATCGGCTCGTGCATCGATCCACAGCGAGGCATTTCCCGCGACGGCGCTGATCGCCCCGGGAACGACCCGCACCTTGCCGACCGTCGCGAGCGCCCCCGCGGCGATCGCCCCCTCGCGCACCGCCAGGACGATGTGCGCCAATCGCACGAGCGGATCGCGCCGCGACGCCATCGCCGTCGTTCCCGCGTGGTTCTGTTGCCCGGGGAGCTCCACGCGCCACCGGCCGTGCGGCCAGATGCGGTCGGCGACACCGATCGGCGCCCCCGCGCCCGCGAGCCCCGCCGCACCGTCGGCAGTCGCGAGATGCCCCTGCTCGATGTGGAGCTCGACGAACGCGCCGATCCGCGCCAGGCGCTCCGGATCCGACCCGACGTGCGCGGGATCGACACCGGCAGCCGACATGGCGTCCGCCATCGTCGTGCCGTCGTCGTCGCCGAGGCCCAGCACCCGCTCGGCGGGCAGCTCCCCCGTCAGCAACCGCGAACCGACCCCGGATGCCCCGAAGCGCGCACCCTCGGCGTCGGCCAGCGCGGCCACCGCCACCGGCCGCGACGGGACGAACCCGTCGCGGCGCAGCGACGCGATCGCGGCGAACGCCGACGCGACGCCCAACGGCCCGTCGAAGGCCCCACCGTTGGGCACGCTGTCCAGGTGGGAGCCGAGGACGAGCGCCGACCCGTCGCGCTCGGCGTGCCACCACGCCCACAGATTGCCGTTGCGGTCGGTCTCGACCTCGAGGTCGAGTACGTCGGCGCACTGCACGAACCACTGGCGGCTCTCCAGGTCGGCGCCCGTCCACGCGAGACGGTCGTACCCTCCGGAGGGGGTGCGACCGACCTCGGCCAGCTCGCCGAGCAGACCACCGACGAGTGAGGTCATCCGCGTCCCATCGGAATGCGCACGCCGCGTTCGGCGGCGACCGCCTCGGCCTCGGGATACCCCGCGTCGACGTGCCGGATGACCCCCATGCCGGGGTCGTTCGTCAGCACGCGGGCGAGCTTCTCGGCCGCGAGCGCCGTGCCGTCGGCGACGGCGACCTGGCCCGCGTGCAGCGAACGTCCGATCCCCACCCCGCCGCCGTGATGCAGCGACACCCACGACGCCCCCGACGCGGTGTTCAGCAGCGCGTTCAGCAGAGGCCAGTCGGCGATGGCATCCGAGCCGTCCTTCATCGCCTCCGTCTCGCGATACGGGCTCGCGACACTGCCGGAGTCGAGGTGGTCGCGTCCGATCGCGAGGGGCGCGGCCAGCTCGCCGGATGCCACGAGATCGTTGAAGCGGAGGCCCGCCTTGTCGCGCTCCCCGTAGCCGAGCCAGCAGATCCGGGCCGGGAGCCCCTGGAAGTGCACGCGTTCGCCCGCGATCCGGATCCACTTCGCGAGCGACTCGTTCTCGGGGAAGAGGTCGAGGATCGCCTTGTCGGTCACCGCGATGTCGCGGGGATCGCCGCTGAGGGCGGCCCACCGGAACGGACCCTTGCCCTCGGCGAACAGCGGACGGATGTAGGCGGGGACGAAACCGGGATAGGCGAAGGCATCCGCGTATCCGGCCGTCTTCGCCTCCGTGCGCAGGTTGTTGCCGTAGTCGAAGACCTCCGCGCCGGCGCGCGAGAAGCCCACCATCGCCTCCACCTGGGCCGCCATCGACTGACGGGATGCCTCGGCGAATCCCTGCGGGTCGCGCGTGCGCGCCGCGTGCCACTCGTCGAACGAGTACTCGCGCGGGAGGTACGCGAGCGGGTCGTGCGCACTCGTCTGGTCGGTCACGATGTCGATCGGCGCCCCCATCGCGAGCAGGCGCGGGAAGACGTCGGCCGCGTTCCCGAGGAGTCCGATGCTGAGGGGACGACGCGCATCCCGGGCCGCGGCGGCGAGCTCGACGGCATGGGCGATCGAGTCGGCGCGCACGTCGAGGTAGCGGTGCTCGAGACGGCGACGGATGCGGGTGTCGTCGACGTCGACGCAGATCGCGACGCCGTCGTTCATCGTCACCGCGAGGGGTTGAGCGCCGCCCATGCCGCCGAGCCCGCCCGTCAGCGTGACGGTGCCGGCGAGCGTGCCGCCGAAGCGCTTGGCCGCCACCGCCGCGAACGTCTCGTAGGTGCCCTGCAGGATGCCCTGCGTGCCGATGTAGATCCACGAGCCGGCCGTCATCTGGCCGTACATCGTGAGACCGAGGTGCTCGAGGCGACGGAACTCGTCCCAGTTGGCCCAGTCGCCGACGAGGTTCGAGTTCGCCAGCAGCACGCGCGGGGCCCACTCGTGGGTCTGGAAGACACCGACCGGCTTGCCCGACTGCACGAGGAGCGTCTCGTCGCCGCGCAGGGTCGCGAGCGTGCGGGAGATGGCGTCGAAACTCTGCCAGTCCCGCGCCGCCTTGCCGGTGCCGCCGTAGACGATGAGCTCGTCGGGGTGCTCGGCCACCTCGGGATCGAGGTTGTTCTGCAGCATCCGGAGGGCGGCCTCCTGGGGCCAGCCGAGCGTGTGCAGCTCGGTGCCGCGGTGGGCGCGCACGGGGCGCGGTCCAGAGGTCGTCATGCGAGGTCTCCTCTTGCCGCCCGGGCGGCGTCGAGCAGCGAGCCGTCGGTCACGAGGGCGTGCGCCGCCGCGATCTCGGGCGCGAGGTGGCGGTCGGTGCCGGGGCCCTCGACGCGGGTCCGCAGGCGGGCGATCACGGCGGCCGACACGGGCGAGGGCTGGAGGGGCGCCCGCATGTCGATGGCGCGCGCGGCCGTCAGCACCTCGACGGCGATGACGCGCGACAGGCCGTCCACCGCGCGACGGAGCTTCCGCGCCGCGGCCCACCCCATCGAGACGTGGTCCTCCTGCATCGCGCTCGACGGGATCGAGTCGACGGATGCCGGCACCGCGAGACGCTTCAGCTCGCTCACGATGCCCGCCTGCGTGTACTGCGCGATCATGTGCCCGGAGTCGACGCCGGGGTCGTCGGCGAGGAACGCGGGAAGACCGTGGTTGCGCGACGGGTCCAGGAAGCGGTCGGTGCGCCGTTCGCTCATGCTGGCGAGGTCGGCAGCCACGATCGCGAGGAAGTCGAGCGCGTAGGCGACGGGCGCGCCGTGGAAGTTGCCGTTGGACTCGACGCGGCCGTCGAGGGTCACGGCGGGGTTGTCGACGGCGGAGGCGAGCTCCCGCTCGGCGACGCCGCGCGCGTGGGTCACGGTGTCACGGGCTCCGCCGTGCACCTGCGGTGCGCACCGCAGCGAGTAGGCGTCCTGCACGCGGGTGAAGCCCTCGGGTCGCGCAAGGAGGCCCGAGCCCGCGAGCACCGCGCGGATGTTGGCGGCGGAGACGCGCTGACCGGGGTGGGGACGCAGGTCCTGCAGGTCGGCGGCGAACACGCTGTCGGTGCCGAGAAGGCCTTCGACGCTCATGGCGGCGGCGAGGTCGGCGAGGGAGAGCAGGTCGCGAAGGTCGGTGAGGGCGAGCACGAGCATGCCGAGCATGCCGTCCGTGCCGTTGATGAGGGAGAGGCCCTCCTTCTCGCGCAGCACGAGCGGCTCGATGCCGGCGGCGGCGAGCGCGGATGCCGCGGGCACGATCTCGCCGGACGCGTCGCGCACGTCGCCCTCGCCCAGCAGCGCCAGGGCGCAGTGGGCGAGCGGGGCGAGATCGCCCGAGCAGCCGAGGCTGCCGTACTCGGAGACGATCGGTGTGATGCCCGCGTTGATGACGGCCGCGTAGGTCTCCGCGACGACCGGACGTACACCCGTGCGTCCCGTCGCGAGGGTCGACAGGCGCAGCAGCATGAGCGCGCGGACGACTTCGCGCTCCACCTCCGGCCCCGAACCGGCGGCGTGGCTGCGCACGAGCGAGCGCTGGAGCTGCGCCCGCAGCTCCAGCGGGATCTGCTTCGACGCGAGAGCGCCGAACCCCGTGGAGACGCCGTAGTGCGGCTCGGTGTCCGAGGCGAGCGCGGCGATGACGTCGGCGCTGGATGCCATGGCGGCGATCGCGTCGTCGGAGAGTCGGACGGACGCGTCGTGCCGCGCGACGGCGACGACGTCTTCGAAGGTGAGCGCGCCGACGCCGACGGACACGTCGGTGATCGCGGTGCGGTGCAGGACTGCGGTGTTCACGGATTCCTCACAGAGCGGGGGGAAGGGCGGATGCATCCCCGACGACGCCGGTGTACGCACGGCGCCGTCGGGAACGGGGTGTCAGTTCGCGATCTCGAGCGAGACGACCTGGCCCTGCTGGAGCCAGTTCTTCATGCCGGCGAGTGCGAGCTCGAGCTCGCCCTCGACGACCTCGCCGATGTAGCTGATCTTCAGCGGCTCGTCGGCGAGGTCGTCGCCGTAGACGACGCAGAACTGCTGACGCGGGTTGTACCAGCAGACCGAGCCGCGGGCGTAGCCCTTCTCGGCGCGACGCATCGCCCCGACCTCCTCGGTCAGGTAGACGTTCTCCCACGGCGCGACGATCGGCATGGTCCAGAAGACCATCTCGCCGACGATCTTCCCGTGCTGCAGGATGCTCTTCTGCGGCAGGTTCTCCTTGAGCGCCGCGACGATGCCGGGCACGAGTTCCTCGAACACCTGGATCGTGCAGACCTGGGTGTCGTCGACGGACATGATGAGCTTCATGAGCGGGTTCTCCTTCGTGTTCTCGAGGTCGTTCAGGCTTCGACGCGCTTGAAGCCGTTGGTGACGCCCCAGGGGAAGACGGCGTCGACCCACATGTGGACCTTGTTGACGTAGCTGATCGCGGCGCCGGTGAGTTCCAGGAACTCGGCGAGCGTGGTGGCGGCCTCGGCCGCTTCGACGTAGCGGGCGACGAATCCGCCGGCCTCCGGCATCCCCACGAAGTCGAAGAACGCGGCCTTGTAGCCGACGATCTGCTTCGTGAGCACCTGCAGGGTCACGAGGTCGAGTGCGTTCTCCTCGGCGGCCTCGATGATGCCCCAGAGGTATTCGTCGGACAGGGTGCGGGCCTCACTCTCGGCGAACATGAGGGTGGTCAGGTACTGCCCGTGCGTACCCGTGCGGCGCGGGATGATCCCCTTGCCCATGTTGACGATCTCCTGGGGGCACTCCAGCCAGATCCGCTCGCGTTCCGCGGTGAGCTCCGCGATGACGTCGGTGACGATGCTCATTTCGTTCCTTCCTTCGTTGGTTCTCGTTGCGGCCGGGGCCCTCGCGGCTCGCGCGAGGGCGCACTCGGCCAGCGGTCGGGACCTCAGGGCGGTCCGGACCGTGACGATCGGCGGGGTCAGGCCGCGGCGGCGGCCTCGTCCCGGATGCGCAGTTCGACGAACTTGTCCTGCTTGCGCCAGGTCTCCTCGCCGACGAGCGCGAGTTCGGTGAGGCCGTCGATGACCTCGCCGATGAAGCTGTTGCCGAGGGGCTCGATGGCGAGGTCGTCGCTGTAGGTCACACCGAACACCTGGCGGGGGCTGTAGAAGACGACGGTGCCGGCGACGGTGCCCTTTTCCTTGCGGCGCATGTCGCCGAGGTCCTGCGTGAGGATGTAGTTCTCCATGGGGATCACCAGCGGCAGCACGGCGAACAGCTGGTCGCCCACGAGGGTGGCGTGCTGCAGCTTCGTGCGTAGGGGCAGCTGGCGGCGGAACTCGGCGGCGGTCTCGGGGACGAGGTCCTCGAAGATCCGGATGCCGCAGATGTACTTCTCGTCGACGATGAAATCGATGATCATGCTCGGGTTCTTCTTTCTCGGTTTCGGGGGCTCAGGCGGTCTGCTTGGCGTCGGATCGCGGGAAGGCGCTCGCGATGCCCCACGGGAACACGCTCTGGATCCACATGTGGACGCGGTTGGTGTACGAGAGGGCGGCCCCCGTGACAGCGGCGAACTCCTCGAGGGTCTCGGCGGCGCGGGCGCCCTCGGCGTAGCGGTGGATCCACTTGCACGTCAGCGGCAGTCCGACGAAGTCGAAGAAGTCCGCCTTGTAATCGATGATCTGCGTCACGAGCTTCTTCATCGTCGCGAGGTCGGTCTCGGGGTCGCGAGCGACCTCGATGAAGCCCCACAGGATCTCGTCGGCGAGCGTGCGGGCCTCGCCCTCGGCATACAGCAGCGACGTGAAGTACTGCTTCTTGGGTCCGGTCAGGCGCGGCAGCACGCCGTTGCCGAGGTCGCGGACGTCTTCGGGCAGCGTCAGCCAGATGCGCTCGCGTTCGGCGTCGAGTTCGGCGATGACGTCGTCGGTTACAGACATGGGGATCCTTTCGGTGGGTGAGGGGCGCGCCGGGGCTCGACGCTCAGATGAGGGCGCGTCCTCCGTCCACGCGGATGGTCACGCCGTTCACCGCGGCGGGTGCCGAGGCGAGGAACAGGAGGACGTCGACGACGTCGGCGAGGGTCGTCTCGCGCACCGGCAGTCCTTTGACGACGGTGAGCTCGGAGGCCACCGGGTCCTCGCCGCGCGCGCGGCGGAGCTCGTCGTTCACCCCGTCGTCGGAGCGGTAGAACTGCGTCGGGGCGACGCTGTTGCACGGCACGAGCGGGCTGAGTGCCACCGCGAGCTGCTCCATGAGCCGGGCCAGGGCGCTCTTGGCGACGATGTGCGGCACGAGATCCGGCCAGGACTCCTCGAGCGAGTTGCCGAGGATCGCGAGGATGCGGCCGCCGCCCTGCGCCGCCATGACGTCGCCGGCGGCCTGCGAGAGGAAGAGGGGGCCCCGCAGGTTCACCCCGAACGACGAGTCGACGTCGTCCACGGTCAGCTCGGCGAAGGGCCGCGGGCGGAACGTGCTCGCGTTGTGCAGCAGGAGGTCGAGGCGGCCCGAGCGGGCGACGACCTCCGCGACCATCGCGCGGGCCGCAGCGGGGTCGGACACGTCGGCCTCGATCGCCCGCACCGTGCCCGGCAGCCCGGTCGAACGGGCACGCTCGATCACCGCGGCGGCCTGGTCGGCCTGCCCCCAATGGTTGATGTGGACGTCGTACCCCTGCGCGGCGAAGGCGAGGGCGATCTCGGCGCCCGCCCGTTCGGCCGCCCCCGTGATGAGCATCGTCGGGGCACTCATACGCGCTCACCCCCCGCGAGGGTGATGGTCTGCCCCGTCACGGCGGCCGACTCGTCCGAGATGAGCCAGCGGACGGCGGATGCCACGTCGCGCGGCGACGGCAGGGGCAGCACCCGGCGCAGTTCGCCGATGCGGTCGAGCGCGGCGAACGCGGGGTCGGACTCGGCGAGGTCGTCGGCCGCGTCGACACCGATGCGTCCGAGGCTGAGAACGTTGGCCCGCACCCCCGATGCCCCCTCCTCCAGCGCCAGCACGTGGGTCAGGGTCGCCGCGGCAGCCTTGACCGCCCCGAATTGTCCGAGCCCCGGATGCAGTCGCGTCGACAGCGCGCCCCCCAGGAAGACCACCGAACCGCGGGTGCGCCGCAGGCTCGGCACGGCGGCGCGGCACAGGTGCGCGTGGGCGCGGTAGCCCCGGAGACCGGCGTCCAGTGCGGCGTCGTCTGTCTCCGCGACGGGCGCGGCGGGCACGGTCGGCCACGCGGCGTTGACGACGTGGTCGAGGTCGCCCCACGCCCGGGTGACCGCGCCGATCGCGGCATCCGCCTGACCCGCGTCGGCCAGATCGGCCTGCACGACGAGGTGTCCCGCGCCGGCCAACTCGTTCGCGAGGGCGCGGGCGGCCTCGGCACGACGATGCGCGTGCACGGCCACGCGGTAGCCGGCGCCGGCGAGATCGTGGGCGATCGCGTGACCGAGCGCGCCCGTCGCCCCGGCCAGCAGCACCCCGCGCCCGGTCAATGCAGCCCCCGGGCGAGGAATCCGCGGATGCGCGGGGAGCGCTCCGGGTCGAGCACCTCGGACGGCGTGCCCGCCGCCTCCACGACACCGTCGGCCATGAACACGACCTGATCGGAGACCTCTCGGGCGAACCCGATCTCGTGGGTGACGACGATCATGGTGGTCTCGGCGCCGTCGGCGAGGCGCCGCATGACATCGAGCACCTCGCCCACGAGTTCGGGGTCGAGCGCGCTCGTCGGCTCGTCGAAGAGGATGAGCTCGGGCTTCATGGCGAGCGCCCGGGCGATCGCGACGCGCTGCTGCTGACCGCCCGAGAGCTGGCCCGGGTACTGGTTCGCCTTCTCGGCGAGACCGACGGATGCCAGCAGCTCCCGCGCTTCGGCCTCCGTCTCGCGCTTGGGCCGGCGCAGCACCACCTGCGGCCCTTCGACGAGGTTGGCGAGCACCGTCTTGTGCGGGAAGAGGTTGAAGTTCTGGAAGACCATGCCGATCCGCTGCCGCTGCCGGCACATGTCGCGGTCGGACAGGGCGTGGTACGAGCCGCCCCGCTCCTCGTAGCCGATGACCTGGTTGCCGACGCGGATGATGCCGGAATCGATCGGGATGAGGCGGTTGATCGAGCGCAGGAGCGTCGACTTGCCGGAGCCGCTCGGCCCCAGGATCGAGGTCACCGTGTTGGCGGGGGCGTGCAGGGAGACGCCCTTCAGGACCTCGTGGTGGTGGTAGCTCTTGTGCACGTCGATGACGTCGACGTTCGTGCTGCGAAGAGTCCCGGTCATGACGGTCACGCTCCCTTTCCGGTGCGGCGGAACAAGGGGAAGAGTTCATTGCGGGCGGCGATGTTGCCGACCTCCGATGCGGTCGCGCCCCGGCCGTAGTGCGCCTCGATCTTGCTCTGACCGAAGCTCAGCACCGACGTGAGCACGAGGTACCAGATGGAGACGGTCAGCAGCAACGGGATGACCTCGAAGGTGCGCGAGTAGATGCTCTGCGCGCTGTACATGAGGTCGGACAGGGCGATGACCGAGACGAGCGAAGTGGACTTCAGCATCCCGATGGTCTCGTTGCCCGTCGGCGGGATGATCACCCGCATCGCCTGCGGCAGGATGATCCGGCGGAACGACTGCGCCCGCGTCATCCCGATCGAGGTGGCCGCTTCGCGCTGACCCACGGAGACCGACAGGATGCCGGCGCGGATGATCTCGGCGAGGTAGGCGCCCTCGTTGAGGCCGAGCCCCAGGATCGCGGCCAGCAGCGGCGTGACGACGTCGTTGGTCGTCACCGACACCCACGGCTCGAGGAACGGGATGCCGAGGCTGAGCTCCGGGAACAGGTAGCCGAGGTTGTACCAGAACACGAGCTGGACGAGCACGGGAGTGCCGCGGAAGAACCAGACGTACAGCCCGCTCGACCAGCGGAGGGTGCGGCTCTCCGACACCCGCATCACGGCGATCACGACGCCCAGCAGGAGGCCGATCACCATCGCGATGAACGTGAGGAAGATCGTCATCCACAGACCCGAGAGGACCTTCGGGTCGAACAAATACGACACGACAGTCGGCCAGGCGAACCGCTCGTTGGTGATGACCGTCACCGCGGCGAACAGGGCGACGAGGAGGACGGCAACGATGCCCGCGATCCGCCAGGGGTGGCGTCGTGGCACGAAGTGCGGTGCCGTCGTGGGCGCGCCTTCTGCAGTCGTGAGGGTCATGGTGTCCTCCATCGGGTGGGATCGGGAAAGGGAGGGAAGGGGGTGGCGGACGGCGGACCGGCCGCCACCCCCGGCGCCGACTCAGTCGAGCGGACGCGTGGTGGCGAGGTTGATGCCGGGCTCCTCGAGGGCGAGCGACTCCATGCCCCACTTCTCGAGGATGTCCATGTAGGTGCCGTCGGCGATCACGGCCTCCAGGCCGGCGAGGAGTGCGTCCTGCAGCTCGGTGTTGTCCTTGGCGATGACCATGCCGAGGTACTTCTGCGGGAACGACTCGATCGACGCGTAGTTGATCGGGGTCGGCGCCGTCTGGTTCAGGTACGCGGCGGCAGACGTGCCGAGGATCATGAAGTCGACGCGACCGGAGTTGAGCGCGTTGTAGGTGTCGGCGGCGTTCGGGTACTCCTGGATGACCACCGGGTCGAGCCCCGCCTCGGCGCAGGCCGGGTTGAGGATGTCGTTGACCTTGTCGATCGTGTCGAAGCCGGTCTGGGCGCCCATCGTCTCGCCGCAGAGGCTGAGGTCGTCCCCCTCGGTGATCGGACCGTCGTACGACTCGATCGTGACGACATCGGTCTTGTCGAAGATGTAGTTCACGAACGACACCTCCTGCTCGCGCTCGGCGTTGTCGCTGATGCACTCCATGGCGATGTCGTACCGGCCGGACTGGACGCCCGGGATGAGGCTCGCGAACTGGGTGTTCTCGACCTCGAGGGTGACGCCGAGCTTGGCGGCGATGGCATCCCACAGGTCGACCTCGTAGCCGACCATGACGTCGGACCCCTTTTCGAAGAACTGGCACGGCGGGTAGTTGGCGTCGGTCGCCAGGGTGAGGGTCTCACCGGCGAACGGGGTGGACACCTCGGCGGCGGTCGTGGTGGTCTCGTCCGGCGACGGCGTCGCGGCGCTGCAGGCAGCGAGGGCGAGTGCCGCCGTCAGGACGATGCCTGCGGCGGCAGCGGTGCGAAGACGTGCAGTGTGCATGGTCTTACCTCTCTGTGGTGCGTCTTTGTCGGGTGATGCAGGATGCGCCGCGGCCGTTCGGCATGGGTTTCGGGACCCCCGTTCCCCGGGCTGAGCCGAGGAGTTGAGAGCCATGCTAGGAAGCCGAAATCGCGATCCGAAGGGGTGGAGCAGGTGCCCGAGTCCGGGATTTCAGACCTGCCCGGCGGTCGTTTCGACGGTGTTTCCCGGCGATTCCGCCCGCGTACCGGGTTTCTCTGAGGGCTCTCGGGAAACAGTCCGAGATCCCGGACTCGGCGTACCGTGTGGCCATGAGTGACATCCCCGCCGCCCGTCACGCGCTGCGCGTGCTCCGGTTCGTCGCGAGTCAGAGCGGTCCGGTCCGCGCCTCCACCGTGATGCGCGAAGTGGGGCTCCCGCGCTCGACGACCTTCCAGCTCATCAAGGTCATGCAGGAGGAGGGCTACCTCGTGCACTTCCCGGAGGATCGCGCCTACGGCCTCTCCCCCCTCATGGCGGAGCTCGGCAACGGCTACCTGCGCGCCGGAAAGGTGAGCCGACTCGCCGAGCCGCTTCTGGAGAAGCTCGTGCGGCGCACCGGGCTTCCCGTGGTCGGTCACCTGGGGGTGCTGCACAACGACGACGTCGAGTACGTCGTCAAGCACGCGGCACCGCGCGCACCCTCACTCGTCACCGACATCGGCGTGCACCTGCCCGCGCACCTCACCGCGACGGGGAGGGCGATCCTCGCGGTGCTCCCCCGCGAACAGGTGCGCGCGCTGTACCCGCATCCCGCGAGCCTCACGACGCGCAACGGCCGGGGCCCCGCGACTCTCCGCGAGTTCGAGGACATCCTCGCCGAGACGCGTGCGCGCGGCTACGCCGTCGAGACCGGGGAGGTCACGCCGGACTGCGCCTCCGTCGCCGTCGCAGCCCTCGACCACAACGGCTATCCGGCGGCAGCGATCGGCATCACGTTCCGCAAGATCGCCGTCGACGCCGGCATCTGGCCGCAACTGGGCGCCGCCGCGCAGATCTCGGCGGGCGCACTGTCCATGCGGCTGCGCGGGAAGATCTAGCGGGCGCTACGGGCGCACGGCGCGGGCCAGCAGCAGCGCGACCGGCACGGCGGCGAGCCCGACGAGGGCGAGGATGCCGAACACCGCGGTGTAGCCGGCGGCACCCGTGACGACCAGCGCCACCCCCGCCGTCACCTGCGCCCCGATGCTCCCGCCGATGTTGCGGATGTTCGTGTTGGTGCCGCTGGCGGATCCGCTCTCGTTCTCGGGCACGATGCGCACGACGAGCACCGCGAGGTGCGTATAGACGAGCCCGACTCCGGCACCGGAGACCATGCTGCCCACGATCACCTGCCACGGCTCGGCGTGCAGGAGCAGCAGCAGCGACTGGCCGATCGTCCCCAGCACGGCGCCGGCGACGAGGCATACCCGCTCCCCCGGCCACTGATGCATGCGGGAGGCGAGCAGGCTGATCACGAGGAACATGGCCGTCTGCGGCAACAGGTACAGGCCCGACTCCTGGATCGTCGCGGAGAAGCCGTACCCTCCCTCGGCGGGCGCCTGAACGAAGGTCGGCAGGGTGATCATCCCGCCGAAGAGGATGAAGCCGAAGAGCAGCGCCAGGAGGTTCGCGTACATCACGGGTCGGGTGGTCATGAGCTGCAGGTTCACGATCGGCACGACGGCGCGGCGCTCGACGGCGACCCAGACCGCGAATGCCGTGGCCGCGACGAGCGCCGCGGCGATCTCGCCCACGCCCCACCCTGCCCTCGGCACCTCGGAGATCACGACGAGCACCAAGGTGGTCCAGAGGGCCAGCAGCACCGCTCCCCCCACGTCGATCGGCAGGCGGCGTGCGGCGGCGTCGCCGGGGACGACGGCCCACACCGCGACGGTAGCCGCGCCGACGACGACCGCGCCGACGGCGAAGACGCCCTGGGTGCCGACGACGTCGTGGATGGGGCCCACGGCGACCTGCCCGACCCCGCTCCCCACCGCGATCATCGAGGAGATGATGCCGATCGCACCCGAGAGCCGCGCGGTCGACAAGCGCTGCCGGGCGAGCCCGAAGGCGAGCGGAAAGACCGCACCGCCGATGCCCTGCACGACGCGGGCGGCCAGGAGGTGCGGATAGGCCGGCGCGAAGGCCGCGCCGATCGAGGCGACGCTGAAACAGAGGAGCACGATCCGGAGCACCCGCGCACGACCGAACATGTCGCCGAGTCGGCCCGCGATCGGCGTCGCGACGCACGCGGCGACAAGGAAGCCGCTCACGAGCCACGCGGCCTGCGAGGCGTCGATGTCCCACTCTTCGCGCAGCACCGGAAGGAGCGGCGTCACGAGCGACTGCATGAGCCCGTAGCCGAACGCCGCCACGGCGAGGACGGCGACGAGGCCGCGGGGCGGCCGAGCCGCCGCGTCAGGCAACGCCGAGCGACTCCTGTGCGGCCTCCCACACGGTCTGCCAGCCGGGGGCGAGTTCCGCGGCGCGGCGGCAGGACAGCACGAGGCTGGCTTCGCGGGCGATGCCGCGCCCGGCGATGTCGAACGCCGTGCCATGGTCCACCGAGACGCGCACGACCGGCAGGCCGACCGTGATGTTGACGCCGTCATCGCCGTAGACCGCCTTGAAGGGGGCGTGTCCCTGGTCGTGGTAGCACGCGATCACCACGTCCCACTTGCCGCGGACGGCGGCGGGGATCACGGCGTCGGCGGGCAGCGGGCCGTGCGCGTCGAGCCCGCGTTCGCGAGCGCGTCCGACGGCAGGGGCGAGGATGTCGGCATCCTCGTCTCCGAAGATGCGGTTCTCGCCCGCGTGCGGGTTCAGGCCGCACAGGCCGATCGGTGTCTGGGGCTTTCCGAGGGCGCTGACGAGTGCGCCCGCCAAGGTCAGGACGTCATCCGCACGCTCGGGCGTGCAGTCGGCGATCGCCTGCTGCAACGACACGTGAGCCGTGAGATGGAAGAGGTAGAGGTCGCCGGCCGACAGGACGAGGCTGTAGTTCTTGACGTCGAACTCGTGTGCCAGGAGCTCGGTGTGCCCCGGCCACTTGTGTCCGCCGGCGTGCATGGCAGCCTTGTTGAGCGGTGCGGTGACGATGCCGTCGACGTCTCCGTCGCGGGCGAGTCGGCAGGCCGCCACCACGAAGCGATAGGCGCCGTCGCCGGCCGCCGCGCTCAACTCGCCCACCGGCACGTCGGCGAGGGAGCCGCCCACCTGGATCAACTCGATGAGATCGGGGTCGTTGCGCGCATCGCGCGGAGAGTCGATGACCCGCACGGCGGTCTCGTCGAGCCCGGCCTGACGGATGCCGAGGCGCATCGCGTCGAGGTCGCCCACCACGACGGGCACGCATATCTCCCGCAGTTCCGGGTGGGCGAGGAGCGTCTTCGCCGTGATCTCGGGGCCCACCCCGGCGACGTCGCCGAGAGTGACCGCGAGAACGGGAAGCGGAGCGGAGGGCGAAGTCATGACTGTTCCTTCTGAGGGGTGGCGAGACGGGTCGTGTACGGGGTGGCGAGGTCGGGGTGGCGCAACGCGGCGACGAGCTCGATGAGGGTGTGGGGGTCGCCGAAGCCGCCGGACTTCGTGGCGACGCGGATGCCGTCGGCCGCGCCGCCGACGATGATCCCGGTGGGAATGCCCTCCCGGAGGCTGCCGTCGAGGACGATCCGACGGGCACCCAGGTGCCGGAGGGCGGCGAGCGCGCCGTCGCCTCCGACGAGGACGAGCGCGGCGACCGGATGGGCCGTGTGCGCGGCGACGACCGCCGCCGCGACGCGTTCACCGAACTGGCGGGCGGCCGCATCGGGCGCGAGGGGCTCGGTGGGAGCGGGCACCACGATCAGGGCGGCTCGGTCGGCGGCGTTCAGCTCGTCGAGCTGACGCAGGGCCATCGGGTGCAGGGAGCTCGAGGCGACCACGATCGCCCCCGACACGTCGGGGCTGCCGGTGGCGGCGGCACGCGCGTCGCGGTCGGTCGGAGCCCCCACGTCCACGAGGCGGGCGAGGAGACCGGCGGACCCCACCGCGAGCAGCTCGGGGGTGTCGAGCACGCGCCGGGCGAGGCCGGCCAGCTGGGCGTCGTCGGCGGCGTCGGCCACTTCCACGTCGGCGCTCGGCCAGGCGACGCGCAGGTCGGCGGTCACCGGCGGCGCGACCGGGTCGTCGGCGGCGGGCGAGGCCGTCGACGCGACACCGTCGACGAGGACGACACCGCCCTCGACGGTGCGGCCCAGAGCGGGATAGGCGGTGCAGACGAGCGCGCGGGCGTCGGGCCGCCGTGCGCGGAGGGCGCGAAGCGCGCCGTTCACCTGCGGGCCGATCGAGCCGCGACCGGCGGAGTCGACCTTGAGGTACACGCGGTCGACGCCGGCGAGCAGGAGGGCCTCGACGGCATCCGCGGTCACGGCATCCGCCGCCGCGACATCGAGGTGCCGCGCCTCCGTCACCAGGACATCGACGCCGTGCGGCGAGCGATCGTCGAGTACCCCGCCCCCGGCGGAAACGTGGACGCGCACGGCGAGGCCCGCGCGGGTGAGCTGCACGCCGGCGTCCGCCGCGCCCGTCAGGTCGTCGGCGACGACACCCCACGACGCTCCCGCGTCAGCGGCCGACATGGCGCCACCCCGCGTCGAGGTGCACGTGCTTGATCGTCTGACGGAAGAACGTGTACGCCAGGTCGAGCGACCCGTCGGGCCGAGGGAGGACCACCGGGTAGGAGAACTCCCGGTTGAGGCGGTCGCGCGAATTGTTGGTCAGGCAGTAGCCATCGCCCTGCTCGAGGTCGGTGAGGACGTCCCAGGCCTCGCCGTCGGAGGACGTCGCGAGGGTGAGCGGTGCACGCGGCGCACCCCAGAAGGCGCGGCGGGCGTCATCCGCGAGGGCGACGACGGATGCGGGCGCCGCTTCGAGCCCGCCGTCGTCGTCGATCTCGTCGTACAGCGACGCGCGGCGGGCGTCAGCGTCGTCGCGGCTGCTGTGGTTGTAGATCAGGACGAGATCGCCGTCTGCGAGCCCGGCGTGCTGCAGCGAGGAATTGTTGTTCGGAAGGGCGGTCTGCTCGGGAGAACTCCACGTGTCGCCGTCGTCGAAAGACACGGAACGGTAGACGCGATCGGCCCAGCGGCTCCGGAAGGTGGCGTGCAGCACGCCCTCCGCGCGGTCGACGATGCTCATGTGGACGGCGCCGAGACTGCCCGGCACCTCCACCGCCCGCCAGGTGCGGCCGCGATCGTCGGAGAGCATGACCGCGCTCGTGTCGTGGTCGCCGGTCCACCGCTCGCCTTCCTCGCGCGCACAGCGGAAGATCGGCAGCAGCCAGCGACCGGTGGTCGTGACCACGAGAGGCTGTCGGATGAAGACGCCGCCTTCCGCCGTCGCGTCGAAGAGGATCTCGCTGTCGCTCCAGGTGGCCCCGTCGTCGGTGGAGACACGTCGCCGCACCTGGGCGGTGTCCTGGTGACCGCCCGACTGCGACGTGTAGAGCAACCACACGTCACCGTTCGGTGTCGTGAACAGCACGGGGTTCTGCTCGGAGCGCTCCGGGTCGTCGGTCAGTCGCACCGGAGCCGACCACCGCTCCGCGCCGGGGCCGAGGCGCGAGAACCAGATGCAGATGTCGCCCACGCCCTCCTGCGTGCCCCCGAACCACACGAGCCCGAGGTCGCCCCCGGGAAGGCGGTGCAACATGGCGGCGTGCGCCTGCACGGTGGGCACCGCGAGATAGGCGTCGGTGCGGCCCGGACGGTCGCCCGGACGCAGGACACCGTCGAACAGGGCGCGATCGGCACGCGTGACGACATCGCGCTGGGCCGCGTATCTGCTGGTCATGCGCCACCCCGTGCCACCGACAGGTGCGAACGCGCCGCCGCCTCCAGGTGGGTGAGGTCGGACGCGATCGATACGAACCGGAAGCCCGCATCGAGGCGTTCGCGAGCGATGTCGCCGGAGGCGGAGTGGATGCCGGGAATGATCCCGTTCGTCGCGCAGGCGTCGAGCACGCGGGCGAGCGCGTCGTCGAAAGCGGATGCCACCGAGGTGTCGGTCGACGTCGTGCCGCCGAGCGCGAGCGTGAGGTCGGACGGTCCGACGTAGAGTCCGTCCAGACCCGGAACGGCGGCGATCGCCTCGACGTTGGCAAGACCCTGCGGCGTCTCGATCATGGCGAACACGAGCACGCTGCGATCGGCCTCGGCGGGGGTGGGCCCGATGCGCAGCCCCGACCGCATCGGACCGTAGGAGCGGATTCCGGCGGGCGGATACCGGGTCGCAGCGACAGCCGCCGCGGCATCCTCCGGGGTGTTCACGAGCGGCACGATGACCGCCGCCGCGCCCGCGTCGAGTGCGCGCCCGATGGGCGTGGCGTTGTTGGCCTCGACCCGCACCACGCCCGCCGGCCCGTGCGCCGCCTCGATCGCGATCAGCCCCGCGAGCAGCCCCGAATAGCCCAGGAGCCCGTGCTGCCCGTCGAGAGCGACGTAGTCGTAGCCGGTGAGGGCGAGCCGCTCCGTGGACACGGGGCTGTCGATCACGACCCAGTAGCCGAGGGCGCTGCCGCCGCTGCGGAGCCGCTCGGCGAAGGAGGAAGAGGAGGAGGTCATCGTCGTCTCCGTCATCGGTTGTAGGCGGGCATGGGTCCGCGGAGCGCGTCGCCGACGGCGTCGCACGCGGCCGCGACCTCGGTGTCGAGCGGCCCGCGGGACAGGGCGGCGAGGTTGGCGTCGAGGTGCGCCCGGCGCGACGCGCCCAGCAGGATCGTGTCGACCCCGGGGCGGCCGAGCAGCCAGCGCAGCGCGAGCTCCGGCAGCCCCACGCCCGCTTCGTCGGCGATGCGGGAGAGGGCGCCGATCGCCTCGAACATCTCGGCGTTCCAGTAGCGCTGCGTGTACATGCCCGCCAGCCGTGAGGTGCCGAAACGGCCCTCCGTCGGCTGCTCGCCCCACGAGTGGCGCCCGCTGAGCAGTCCCCCGCTCAGGGGGTTGTAGACCATGGTGCTGAGCCCGGTCGTCAGCGCGAACTCGCGGTACTCGTCCTCGATCCGTCGGGCGACCACGCTGTACACCTGCTGCGCGACGCGCGGACGAGGGATGCCGAGGTCATCGGCGATGGCCTGGATCTGCGCGATCTGCCACGCCGCGTAGTTGGAGACGCCGTAGTCGACGATCTTCCCGTCGCGCAGGAGACCCGCGATCGTCGCGAGGGTCTCCGCGAGGGGAGTGTCGCGGTCGGGCTGGTGCAGGTAGAACAGGTCGATCCGGTCGGTGCGCAGCCGCTGCAGGCTCCCCTCCACGCTCGCCGTGAGCGCCGCGGGCGACAGGGGCGGCGCGCCCGCGGCATCCGGGTGCGGGATACCGGCCTTCGTCGCCAGCACGACCCGATCGCGGCGGCCCTCGAGGAGTTCGCCCAGGATCGCCTCCGTCGCTCCGCCTGCGTACCCGTTGGCGGTGTCGACCATCGAGACACCGGCGTCGAGCGCGGTGTCGAGAAGGGTGCGTGCGTCGGCGGCGTCGACCGTGTCGCCGAAGGTCATCGTGCCCACCGCGAGACGCCCGTACGGACGGGCGGTCATGAGTCGCGCTCCGCCGCACGAGCGACCTCGACGGTCTCATCGATCAGGTCGATGAAGCGGCCCAGGCACTGCAGGTACGCATTGTGGTGCGCGTCCTCGGCGACCTCCAGCCGCGCGTGCGAGATGACGGTCGCAAGATTGCGCACCGGGTCCGCCATGAAGTCGTCGGCCCCCACGAAGAGCGCGACAGGGCTCTCGATGGCGGCGAGCCGGCTGCCGAAATCGGCGGCGAGCCACTCGTTCTCCGCCCACGGTCGCGGACGGAGGGAGTTCTCGATGGCGGTCGCCGTCGAGCGGATGCGTGAGTACTGCGCGATGATCCGCGGATTCTCGGCCGCCCAGTCGGCGTTGAAGTTGCGGGACTCCAGCCACAGGCCGTCGGTCAGCGGCGCCGGCGAGATCGTTCCGATCGGCGGGATCGGCCAGCCCATCCCGGTGGCGATGATCGCGCGCGCCCGGCGGGGATTGCGCGCGGCCCAGCGAAGGGTGGTCATCGCGCCCATCGACTGACCGACGATGATCGGCCGATCGATGCCGAGCGCGTCGAGCACGGCATCCAGCTCGTCCACCCGGTCGGGTTCGATCTCGTCCCGCGGCGAGTTGCTCGAGAAACCGTGGTTGACGCTGTCGAAGGCGATGACGCGGTACCGGTCACGGAGGCGCTGGATGTGCCAGTCCCAGCACGAGCCGGATGCCGAGCGTCCGTGCAGCATGACGAGGGGGTCCCCCGCACCACTGTCGGTGTAGAAGATGTCGGACTGGTTGATGTCGAGGAATGGCATCAGGCTCCCTTGAAGCTCGGCATGTTGGTGGTCACGGCGTCCAGTCGCTCGAGGCGACGCTCCCGCTGGCGGTCGGGGTCGATGACCGGGGCTGCGAGGACGAGTCGCTTCGTGTACGCGGTCTGCGGATCGGTGAGGACGCGCTCGGTCGGCCCCTCCTCCACGATCTGGCCGTTCCTGAGCACCACGACCCGCTGGCACAGGTGCTTCACGACGGAGAGGTCGTGCGTGATGAAGAGGTACGACAGACCGTTCTGACGCTGCAGGTCGACCAACAGGTTGATCACCTGCGCCTGCACCGACAGGTCCAGCGCCGAGACGACCTCGTCGCAGACGATGAGCTCCGGCGCGGGCAGCATGGCCCGGGCGATGGAGATGCGCTGACGCTGGCCGCCGGAGAACTGTCCGGGATAGCGGTCGTAGGCGGCGGCATCCAACCCGACGCTCGCGAGCATGTCGATCGCGCGGTCGCGACGTGTCGCGCGGTCGTCGGCGGGGTCGGCCTCGAGGGTCTCGGTGATGCTCTGACCGACGGTGCGATGCGGGTTCAGCGAACTGTAGGGGTCCTGGAAGATCGCCTGCAGCCGCCGGCTCAAGTCGCGGCGCCCCGTGGCGGGGAGGCCCGTGATGTCCTCGCCGTCGAAGAGGATCCGGCCCGACGAGATCGGCGTGAGTCCCAGCACGGAGTTGCCGGTCGTCGACTTGCCCGAGCCCGATTCGCCCACGACGCCGACCGTCTCGCCGCGCCCTACATCGATCGAGACGCCGTCGAGAGCGGGGTGCGCTCGACGTCGCCCCCGACCGGGGTAGACGACCGAGAGGTCTTCGATGCGCAGCAGCGGCTCGCCGGACGACGCCACAGGGGCCGCCTCGGTCGACGCGACCGGAGCGGCGTCTGCCGCCGGAGCGGTGGGTCGCGCCGTCGTCACGACGGCGGCGCCGGCCTCGGGGAAGATGTCGGCCACGGTGGGCAGTCGGGATCCCGCCGCCACCTCCGAAGGGTTGGCCGCCAGGAGGGCCGCGGAGTAGGGATGCTGCGGCGTGCGCACGAGGTCGACCACCGGCGCCTGCTCGACCATCTCGCCGCGATACATGACGAGCGCGCGGTCGCACGAGTCGGCGAGCACACCCCAGTCGTGGGTCACGATGAGCAGCGCCATACCGGTCTTCTCGCGCAGGTCGCGCAGCAGGTCGAGGATCTCGGCCTGCACCGTCACGTCGAGGGCCGTCGTCGGCTCGTCCGCGACGAGGAGTCGTGGCTCCCCCGCCAGGGCGCGGGCGATGCAGACGCGCTGCGCCATCCCTCCCGACAGCTCGTGCGGATAGCGCGCCGCGACAGCGCGGGGGTCGGGCAGGCGGACCATCGCGAACAGTTCGAGGGTGATGCGCTTCGCCTCGCGCCGGCTTACGCGGCGATGCTGACGCACCGCTTCGGCGACCTGCTGACCGGCGGTGAAGACGGGGTCGAGGCTCGAGATCGACTCCTGGGTGATGTACGCGATCCCCGTGCCGCGGATCGCGTTCATGCCCTTCTCGTCGAGGGCGAGGAGGTCGCGTCCGTCGAACCGGCAGGCATCGGCAGAGATGGTCGAGCCGGGAGGCGTCATGCGCAGCAGCGCGGTGACGAACATCGTCTTTCCGCTGCCCGATTCCCCGACGATTCCGACGGACTCTCCGGGCGCGACGTCGAGATCGACGCCCGAGACGAGCTTCGTGGTCCCGTCGCCCAGCGTCACATCCAGCCCGCGGACGCTGAGCAGAGCCGTCTCGGCTTCGGCGCCCGCGACCGGGTTCTGACCGCGGACGACCTTCGCGGCCATCGACCGCCAGCTCTGCTCGCCGTCGTCGGAGCGTGCACCGCGACCCATGTACGCGTCGCGGATCGCGTTGCCGAGCATGCCCAAAGCGAGCGAGACGAGCACGAGCACTCCGCCGGTGGGCACCAGCATCCACGGCGAGGTCATCATCGCCTGCTGCGCATCGTTGATGAGGTTTCCCCAGTTGGGCTGGGGCGGCTGCACGCCGAGACCGAGGTAGCCCAGGCCCGCTTCCGTGAGGATCGCGGCGGCGGCGAACAGCGTGACCTGGGTGATGGCCGGTCCGCTGATCGCCGGGAGGATGTGACGCCACTGCACCTGAGCGGGGGTGAGGCCCGCCACACGGGCAGCCGTGACGTACAGCTCCGTCTTGGCGCTGAGTGTCGAGCCCCGCACGACGCGGATGAGGCTCGGTGCCGACAGGATGCCGAGGGTGATCATGGCGGCCATCTCGTTCGATCCGAAGATCGCGAGAACCACCAGCAGCACGATGAGCCCCGGGATCGAGAGCATGAGGTCGACGAACCGCATGATGACGGCGTCGACGCGACCCCGGGCGGTGCCGGCGATGATGCCGACGATCACACCCAGCAGACCGTAGACGATGACCGCGACGATCGCACCGGAGAGCGTGACCTGGCCGCCGTGCAGCAGACGCGACAGGAGGTCGCGGCCGAGGGAGTCGGTGCCCAGCGGGTGGGCGGCGCTCGGACCCTGGTAGACCGCCGCGAGGTTCTGCTCGAACGGGCTGTAGGGGCTCAGGACGCCGGCGAACACGCACGCGAGAACGACGAGCAGGAGGAACAGCAGCGAGACGGACGCGCTCGGTCGGCGCAGCATCGATCGCAGGAAGTGGGGGCGCCGAGCGGGGCGCGCCGTCTCTTCGGCCAGCAGGAGCTTGGTGTCGGTCACGAGGTCACGACCTTCGGGTTGAGCGCGGCGTAGGCGACGTCGGTGATGAGGTTGACCACGATGACGACGAGCGTGAAGTAGACGACGACCCCCTGGATCACCGGCAGGTCGTGGCGGGCGGTCGCGTTGACCGCGAGGGTGCCGAGCCCCGCCATTCCGAAGACCTTCTCCATGAAGACGGTCCCGCCCAGCAGGGTCACCACGAGCAGACCCGTCAGCGTCACGACCGGCCCGGCCGCGTTCTTCAGCACGTGCCGGTAGAGGATCGAGCGGGGCGAGATGCCGTTGGCGCGCAGCGCCTTCACGAAGTCGCTCCGGAACGTGGCGACCATCTGGCCCCGCATCTGCAGGGCGAGTCCCGCGACACTGCTGGTCGCGAGGCAGAACACGGGGAGCACCAGCGAGGCGAACCACAGCTGCGGCGAGTCGGCGAACGGTACGTAGCCCGACACCGGGAAGAGCGGGATCGCGACGGCGAACACGATGATCATCACCGCCGCGAACCAGAAGCTCGGGATGCTCATGGCGATGAGCGACGTGGCATCCAGGATCCGCGCGAGCGCTCCGCCACGGATCGCGGAGAGCGCGCCGAGGAGCACGCCCAGCAGTACGCACGCGATGAGGGTGAGGAAGGCGAGCGAGAGGGTGACGGGGAGCCGGGAAGACAGCATCCCCGCCACGCTCTCGTTACTGAAGACAGAAGATCCGAGATCGCCCTGCAGAGCGCCGCCCAGCCACGAGGTGTACTGCACCCACAGCGGCTGGTCGAGGCCCAGCTGCTCCGTGATCAGCGCACGCTGCTCGGGAGTGGCACCGGTCCCGAGGATCACGCTGGCCACGTCGCCCGGCATGAGCGAGGCGAGCGCGAACGTGATGATGGACACGACGAACAGCAGGGGAATCGACCACAGCAGTCGGCGTCCGAGGACGATCAGGATCTTCATCGTGGGGGTCTCCGTCAGGAGGCGGGAGCCCAGGACAGGATGTCGAGCGCGCCGTTGGCGGCGAGCTCACCCAGTCCGGAGACACCCTTGGCGAACAGGAAGCTGTCGACGCTGACGACCGGCACGAACCAGGCGTCGTCGGACAGCGCCGTGTTGACCGCCTCGGCGGCACTCGCGACGTCGTCCCCCGCAGCGAGCGAGAGCGTGTCATAGGCCGCGGTGACGTCGTCGTTGGTGAGACCGAACGGGTTGAACACGGATGCCGAGGTGAGCAGCGCCTGCTGCGTCGTCACGTCGGCGTTGAGCGCGAACGTGATGGCGGCGACCTTGCCGTCGGCGATCGCTCCGAACATCTCGCCGGGCTGGTTGTTGTACGTCGTCAGTTCGGCCGTGACACCGATCGCCGCCCACTGCTCGACGAGGATCTGCGAGACCTCGGCGTCGCGGTTGTCGGTGTTCGTGGCGAAGGCGAGGGTGAATCCGTCGCCGACTCCCGCCTCGGCAAGGAGTTCCTTGGCCTTGGCCGGATCGTAGGCGTACGCACCCTCCAGGGCGGTCGAGTGACCGATGCCGCCCGGCGCGACGTACTGCGTCAGCGGCGAGTACGCGTCGCCGAGCGCGCTGGCGATCGCTTCGCGGTCGACGGCGTAGTTGAGCGCCTGTCGCACGCGCGGGTCGGCCATCGCGGCGTCGACGCGCCCGTCGCGGTCCATCAGCCACACCACGATCGAGAGCGGCTTGCCGGTGAGCACGTCGATGTCGCTCGACTCCGCCTCACTCACCTGCGCCTGCGAGGTGACGGTGCTGACGTTGATCTGACCCGTCTTGATGGCGCTGAGCGCGGTCTGGGCGTCGGGGATGACGCGAACGACGACCTTGTCGTAGTTCTGCGCGTCGGGGTTCCAGTAGTTCTCGTTCGGCGTGAACACGTAGCGGTCGCCGCTGACGGTGGCTCCCGCGTCGAGGACGTAGGCCCCGGCTCCGAAGGTGGCGGTGCCGAGCTTCTCGGCATCCTTGAGTCCCGCCGGGCTAATGACGTTCCCGTAGTTGGTCATCTGGCTGAAGACGTAGGGAAGGATCGGGTTGGGCGTGCTGTAGGTGATGCGCACGGTGTCGTCGTCGACGGCCTCGACGCTCTCGAGCGCGTCGATCGTGGAGTGCAGGGTTCCGGGTGTCGCGACGTAGTACTCGATCGTGTCGACGACGGACTCTGCGGTGACCGGTTCGCCGTCGGCGAAGGTCGCGTCTGCGCGGAGGGTGAGCTCGAAAGTCGTGTTGTCGTCGCCGACGTACTCCCACGATTCGGCCAGGCCCGGGCTGAACGAGCCGTCGGCCTGCTGTCGGATGAGCGGCTCGTACGAGAGCCACTGCACGATCTGCTGGAAGTCGCCGCCGTTCTTGGCGGGGTCCAGGCTCTGCGGCTCGCCGTTGATGGCGATCGTGAGGGTGTCGCTCCCCCCGCCGGTTCCTCCGCCGCCGGCACACCCGGACAAGACCAGCGCGACCGAGGCGGCGACGACGGTCACAAGACCCACGCTCCTCGGAATCCTTCTCTGCGCGGACATCGCGCCTCCTATCACCATCGATCGGGTTGTTCGCTGCAGCACCGCAGCCTGTACATCATCACCCTTCTGCTCGTTTTGCGCAAGATGGCCCCGCAAAGTTGCGTATCGCACGCGACAATGGCGCGTTGCGCATCTTCTCTCGCGGATCTCGGGCATACACTGATCGCCATGAACGGTGTGCAACGTCGCGCGAAGATGCTCGACCTCCTGGCCGCACGCGGCCCCCTGACCGTCGAAGAGTTCGCCGTCCTGCTCGAAGTGACCGAGTCGACCGTGCGGCGCGACCTGCAGCGACTGGCGGTCTCGGGCGCCGTCACCCGCACCCTCGGCGGGGCGATGCTGCCCGGAGCCGGTGTGGGTGAGCAGACTCTCGCGCAGCGCGCTCAGGAATACCGAGCCGAGAAGGATGCCATCGGCCGCTGGTGCGCCGACCTCGTCGCCGACGGGGAGACCATCATGCTCGACGCGGGCACCACGACCGGACGCGTCGCGGCTGCCCTCAGGAACCGTTCATCCCTCACCGTCATCACGAGCGGGGTGACGTCATTGCTGGAACTGGCATCCGCCACCGACGTCGAGGTGATCCTCCTCGGCGGCCGCCTGCGCCACATCAGCCAAGGACTCGTCGGAGCCATGACCGACCTGACGCTCTCCCGCGTCACCGCCGACCGCGTGTTCCTCGGCGCCGACGCGATCCACGCACAGCTCGGCATCTGCGAAGCCGACCTCGAGCAGACACGGACCAAGGAGCTCATGGCGCAGCGCGGACGCGACGTCTACGTGCTCGCCGACTCCTCCAAGCTCGGCCGCGCCCCCTTCGACGCCTGGGCGCAAGTGGGCACGTACACGCTCGTGACCGACGGGAACGCGACCCCGGAGCAGCTGGAGCCCTTCCGCGATGCCGGCATCCGCGTGGAGATCGCCACGGGAGCCTGAAGCGAGGCCCGGGCGCCCGGATACAGGCAGATTCGAGCGCCGCATGCAGCGGCGATGCCGACACGGCCGGTTCCGCCTGTACCCGGTCCGCCGGCGTGACGCGGCGTCGCCGCAGGCTGGGGCTCAGGCGTCGGGAGAGACCAGCCCGTCCTCGACGGCGCGGCGATGCAGATCGACCTTCGTCGGTGCGTCCCGACCGACCAACGAGTATCGCCGCCGGATGCGGCGGAGGTGGTCGAGGACGGTGTCGCGTGACACGAAGAGAGCAGCGGCCACCTGATCCGCGGTCTGACCCGAGGCGTATCGGCCGAGCACTTCCGCCTCACGCGAAGTGAGCTGCGCGTCGACGAAGCTCCGATCACCGCTGAGCGCAGCGGCCCAGTCGGGAGTGGCGACGGTCTCGCCCGCCAGCGCCACCTCGATCGCTCGCACGATCCGCGCCGGCGGCTCCGACTTCCGCAGCATTCCGGCCACCCCCGCCCGCGCGGCTTCGCGCACGAGGGCGGCGTTCTCACCACTCGTGAACGCGAGCACGACGGCCCCCGATGCGGCGAGGGCCAGGACGTTGTCGCGCGGAGACGAGTCGTCAGCGAGTTGGAGGTCGAGCAGCACGACATCGAAGCGGCTCCCGAACTGCAAGAGCGCCGTCACGCTGCCGGCGGCGCCTGTGACTCGCATCGAGGGCTGCGCGTTGATGATCGCGGTCACGCCCAGCACGATCCACGGGTGGTCGTCGACGAGTCCGATGCGTGCACTCATGCGATCCTCCCGGCTCTCCTGCCGTGACGGTATCGCGCCGACCCGCAGATGCGACAGTCACCCGGGCCGCTCGGCCACTGGAAGCAGTGGCTGCCGCGTCAAGAAGGGGGTGGGATGCCGGGGCGACGACGAAGGGCGCCCCCGGGAGGAGTCTCCGGGGGGCGCCTTCGTCACTTCGACGGTCAGACCTTCTCGACCTCGCGGCGGCGGGCCAGCAGGACGATCACGCCGAGCGCGACCGCCGCAGCGCCGACGAACGCGGTGCCCCAGCCGATGACCCCACCGGTCACCGCGAGGGCGCCGTCGGGACCGTCCGACTCACCCCCGACGCTACCGGGCGTCGTGGGCGTCGGCTCCGGCGTCGGCGCGACCGTCTCCGAGGGCGTCGGCGTCGGAGTTTCGCTCGGCTCCGGCGTCGCGGTCGGGGTCGGGGTGGGCGTCGGCTCCGGCGTCGCGGTCGGAGTCGGAGTCGGCGTCGGGGTGGGGGTCGGCTCGGTGGTGCCGGTCACCGGCACGTCGAGCGCGGCCGAAACACCCGCCGGGGCGGTCGACGAGAAGGCCGAGTACACCTGGCACGGCACGCCGCCGACGATGCCCGGCGACTGCACCCAGTGGAGCTGATCGGCCGTCGCACCCACGCTCTCGGCGCCCACGGTGACCGTGTGGTCTCCGGCCGCGCTCCACGTGAGGCACAGGTCGACACTCACCGTCGCCCCCGCAGCCGCGTCGATGAGGAGTTCTCCGCCGCTGTAGGTCGCGGCATCCGCCGACGTGGCGCACACGGCCACGGTCGCACCGGGGGCGTCGATCGTGATCGGCAGGCCGGTGACGTTCGTCTCCAGCGTGATGCGCACCTCCTCACCGACCGCGACCGCCGTCTCGCCGCCGGCAAGCTCCAGCGTCGGGTTCAGCACCGGGTCGGCGGGGATCGAGTCGAGCATCGCCTGCTGCTGAGCATCGGTCAGGTTGGTCAGGCAGAACCGCTGGACGTACACGGGCAGATCGGACATCTCGTCGGAGACGCACCAGATGGCGCGCTGGCGCGTCTGACGCTCCCGGAGTGTTCCGTTCGCCGTGAGATGCGCGCCGTCGCTGTCGATCATGCGGATCTCGGTCGTGAGGAGGTAGCGGATCAGCCGCTCCTGATCGGCCGACAGTCGCGGGTTGGTGTCGAGGTCCTCCATCCCGGGCACGACGACACCTTCCTCCGTCAGTCGTCCCGACGCGTCGGTGGTGGAACAGGTGTGTGAGGTGAAGTCCGTGCAGTACATCCACTCCGAGACCGCGCCCACGCCCTCGACGTAGCGGGTGCCGCAGATCGGGGGTGCTGTTCCGTTCTCGCCCATGACGTCGTAGAGCACGACCATCCGACCGGCGTTGTAGTCGGTGAGACGCTGACCGAACACGCGCGAGAGGTCACTCACAGGCCCGCTCGCCGCGCGCGGATTGGAGGTGGTCGACCCTTCGCACAGCGGTGCGGAGAACGGTGCGGACACGGCGGGCTCAGGAACGGCGGCGGTCGCGGTCGTCGCGAACGCGAATGCGCTGGTGACGATGGCCGCGACGGCGGCCAGCGCCGCGAACCGGCGCAGGGGATTTCGATGGGACTTCACGGGTGGCTCAGACTTCCTCGCGGGACAGATGCGGATGCCGGGCGAGGTGACTCCGCCGCCCGGGCACGGGAGATGCCGCGCCTCCGCTCGAAAGCGGGCAGGCAGAACGTTCCCCCGCGGCGACACTAAGCAGGCGGCGGCGCGGAGGCCCCCTCCGCGGCGGAGAAACCACTGGTTCCCGTGGGTGAACGCGTGCGAGCGCCGCGAAACGGGGCGGACTGGGCATTGGGGGCACCAGACCGCCCCGCGCCGGCGATGGGGGTCGCCGGAGTGATCCGGGGTGGTTCAGGGCGAGTGAATCTCGGTATGACGCGAGTCACAAGATCTGCCCGACGAAACCCCTCGAACCGGGGGATTCCGGCCTCGGGCCTGAGGCGTCGATCCATCCGTTCCTAGGATCGAGCCACGCCCTCACTCCTGAAGGAGGCCTCATGGCCACCAGCACATTCGCGGGCCCCGTCGACTACGCCGTCTTCGCCTTCCCGCTCGGCGCACCGCTCAGCACCGGCCTGTCCGCGGTCGCCGCGGCAGTCGCCGCCGGCACGATCGAACTCCTCGACATCACCGCCGTCGCTCTCGACCCGGCGGGACGCCCGACCACCGTGCATCTCCACGACCTCCAGGAACCGGGGGGCATCGACATGCAGCTCTTCGAGGCTGCGCAATCCGACCTGCTGGATGCCGAAGACCTCCACGACATCGCCGTCGAAATCGCGCGCGATCAGTTCGCCCTGGTGATCGTCTACGAGGATCGAAGCCTCGCCGTCGCCGCGCACGCGTTCGCCCGCATCGGGGGCGTCGAGATCTTCTCGGGCGGCGTTGACATCGCCGACCTCCACCGTGCCGTCGGCGGGGAGGAGGCCCCGTGAGCCTGCTCCGCACCGCCGCCCGCGCGAGCGTGGCCACACGGGTGATCGGCAGCACCCACCGCCGGCAGCAGCAGCGGTGGGCGGCGCTCGACGCAGCTTCGGCATCCCCCGTCTCCGCCGTCTCACCTGTGACGACAGCCGACCCTGGCGCTCCGCCGTCGACAGCGGAGGTCATCCAGCAACTCACCCAGCTCACGCACCTCCGTGAGGCCGGGGCCCTCACCGACGAAGAGTTCGCATCCCAGAAGAAGCGGCTGCTCGGCGCACCCTGAGGCCGTAACCGGGGGCTCGCGCTGCGCGTGCCCCTTTCCGGAGCCACCGCATCGAGTGGTCACACGGCCGCAGCCGTCGTCGCGCGGGGGCCGCAGGTCCCATACTGGGGAGCGATACAGAGGCGAAGATGCTGGGGGCGCGCCGATGGACAGCAGGATGCCGGTCTCCACCGAGAGACTCGCCAGATTCGACCGCACCCTAAGCAGACTTCTGGGCCTCGCCGGTGTGCTGATGGTGGGCTATTGGTGGCTCGTCGAGTACTTCGAGCGCCCCGGTGAGCGTGTGGACGCCTGGCTCTGGGGACACGCGCTCCTCGCGCTGCTGTTCGTCGCCCTCGCCGCCGCACCCGCTCGGTTCCTCACGTGGCGCGTGCTCGACGCGCTGTGGCTGTTGATCCCCGCCCTCGGGGTCGCGCTGCAACTCACCGCCTTCATCGCATCCTCGGACATCGGCCATTCACCTGATGCCGAGATCTGGGAGACGACCTGGATGCTGACGGCGGTCTACCTCTGCCTGCTCGCTTTGCGCTGCCCCGGACCAGGCACAGCATCCATGGAACGACAGCTGGTTCGCGTCAACGCCTTCGCCGCCGTGCTGGCGCTGACCCCCGCCCTCGGCTTCTGGCTGGGTCATCACCACGTGCCGCCCATCATGCTGGTGCTCACGGTGGTGCAGTTCATGAACGTGACCTATGTCATGGTCTTCGTCCTCTATCGCTCGCGCATGGTCGCTCACTTCGCGCTCCAGGAGAGGTGGGAACGGCGTGCTCGAGACGCGACCGCCGCAGAGGCCCGCATCCGAGGGGAGCGCGCGCAGGCACGACACGCGCACGATCACGTGCTCGGCGCTCTCAACGGAATCGCACTGTTCGGACGGCAGGATGCCGTCGCGCTCCCGCCGGACGTCGTCTCGATGGCCGAGCGGGCACTGCACCTGCTCGACGCGCAGACGTCCGACAGCGGTGACGATCTCGTCGCCGTCGAGGCGCGACGTGCGATCGTCGACCAGGCCCGCTCGCTCGGCGTGACGGATGTCACGGTCAACGTCGCAACCGCAACACCGGCGGGCGCACCGGTCGTGAACCTCGCCGCAGACGCCGTACACGCCATGCGCGAAGCGATGGCGGAGGCGATCCGCAACAGCAATCGTCACGCGCCCGGCCATCATGTCTGCGTCACGGGACGCATCGGTGCGGGAACGATCGAGGTCAGTATCACCGACGACGGCCCCGGCTTCGAGCCCGAGAGCGTCCCTGCGGACCGATTGGGCGTCAAGGAGTCCGTCCTGAGGCGCATGCGCGACGTCCCCGGCGGCGACGCCCGCATCGACAGCGCACCCGGCCGGGGAACGAGTGTGCTCCTGCACTGGGAGGTCCCGCCACATCGGGCCGACGGCCGGTCGGCGGGCCCGAGCGTGGGAGAGATCGCATGATGACGATCGCCCTCATCGGGCGCCGAGCACGCCTCCCTTTCCTCTGGGTGACAGCAGGACTCGTCGCCGCGCCTCTTACGGGCGCCCTGCTCAAGGGCACGCTGCAGCAAAGCGAGAATTGGCCGCTCTGGCTCGCGTTCACGGGGTCGATCATCGGTGCGGTGGGACTGCTGCTCCCCTGGGAGCTGCGCCTGCACCGTCAGCCACGACTGCGCGAGCTCCTCATGCTCGCCGGCGCGGCGATGGCCTCCTCCGTCCTGCTCCTCTTCGATACCCCTGCGTACGAGCCGGCACTGTTCACCGCTGCGGTCTTCCTCTGCACGATGGTCATCCTGTTCGGGCATGGGGTGCTGGGCGCCTCTATCGCCGCGATCCTCCTCGCGCTTCGCAGCGTGGCGGCGGCGGTGCGCGTTCCCGATGCGCCACCCACCCTCTTCGTCGATCTCTATCCGATCTTCATCATCGCCCTCGCGCTGACCTGGCTGGCCTACGCCCGACATCTCGCACGCCGGGAGGCCGGTTTCCGCGCGAACGCGCGCACCGAACTGCGGGCACTGCAAGAGCAGGAGCGCCTGCTCGCCGACCTCCGGATGAGGAACTCGATCGTGGCATCCGGCGCCCATCATGTGCTCGAGCGCCTCGTGCAGACGCGGACCCTCACCCCCGAACTCGAGCGGGAGGTGCGAATGGCGGAGGCTGCGCTCCGCGACCACCTCCGCTGCCCGCGCCTCAGCGAACCCGGACTCACCGCCGAGATCCGCGCCGCACGTCGCCGCGGCGTGGAGGTGCTGCTGCTCGGAGAAGGCGACACCGACCGTGAGACCATCGGACGCCCTCTCGCCAGTGCGCTCGAACAACGACTGCGCACGACCGACGCCGGAGAACGCGTGACGATCCGTCTCCTTCCCGAGCACGACGACGCGGAGGTATCCGTCGTGATCGACTCCGCCCACGAAGGCGCCTCCCCCTCCACAGCCGAACCGCTCCGGCTCGACCCCCACGGACGGGCGCTGACGACTCCGCAGGGCTGACCTGCGTCGGCCCTTCGCGGCCTCACTCGCCGGGGCGATCCCCGTGGGCTGGCGCGAGCGCGTCTGCACGCGTACGCCGCGGCCACGCGACAGCGGTTCCCACCGAGAGCGCGGCCGCCGCACCCAGCGCCCACCAGGGCAAACCGGGATCTGCGGCCTGCGGCGCGAGGGCGCGCGCGGCCGTGTCGCCCCTGGCATCCGCGACCCGCTCGCCGCGGACGAGGAGCCGGTGGGTGTTGACGCCGATCGGTGTGCAGGTCAGGAGCGTGACGTAGTCGCGCCCCGGCACTCGGCGGAGGGCATCACCGTCACGAGGGTCGACCGTGAGGATCTGATCGATCCGATAGGTGAGGGTCCGGCCTGCGACGTCGATCGCGAAGGTGTCGCCCGCCTCGAGCTCGTTCAGGTGTGTGAAGAGGGTGGCTTCGGGGAGTCCGGAGTGGCCCGACAGCACGGCATGACTGCCGCGGCCGCCGACCGGCAGCGAAGAACCATAGAGGTGGCCCACGCCGCGCGCGAGGGTGTCGGCATCCGTCCCGTGCGCGATCGGGAGGTCGACACCGATCTCGGGGATGCGCAGCCGCGCCATCGTCGGGGAATCGCCGAACCGCAGGAGCGACAGGTACTCGTCGCGACCTTCTTCGACGGACGCGGCCGTCCCGTCGGAGGTGAGGAGGAACGGGTCGCGCAACGGACCTTCCGGGAGACGGGCGTTGTAGTCCTGAGCGGCGTCGACGGCGCGCGTCAGGGCGCTGTCGCCCGCGGCATCCACGTCGCTCACGTAGCCGGACACCTCGGTCGCATGCGCGCGGTCGCTGAACCAGGCGGCGGCAGACGGGTACAGCATCGTGCCGGCGCCGAGCACCAGCACGACGGCCGCCACGCCATGGGCCACGGAGAAGCGGCGACGAACCCGCGCGGCGCGCGCGGCGGCGCGGGTTCGCGCGGGTGGAGGCGGCTGAGCGGTGAGAGTCATCCTGGGGTCTTCCGCGTCGGAGGCGTGGGAGGAGGGGGTGGCCGGAGCCACCCCCTCCGGGCGATCGTTCTCAGACGATCGCCCTCGATCGCGGATCGCGGGTCAGGGCCGCGTGCGCGAAGCGAACGAGCGTCGGCGCAGCACCAGGAGGAGCACGCCGCCCGCGATCAGCGCGAAGCCGAACACATACAGCAGGCCCGTGCCCGTGCCACCGGTCTGCGGCAGCTCGAATCCGGCATTGTGCGCGACGTTGACGACCTCGAGGTCGACACCCACCGCCGAGGTCGCAGCCGTGACGGTGAACGGGATCGGCTCAGCCAGCAGCTCGAAGCCCGAGGGAGCCACCGTCTCGACGAGGTAGTAGCTGAGGTAGCCGGGGTCGCCCGGGGCGACGGTGGCGTCGCCCGCGAAGTCGCTGTAGCGCAGCCCCGAGAGGGTCAGCGTGCCGTCGGCGGCGGTCACGGTGAACGTGGTCTGTCCGCCCAGACTCACGGGGTTGGTCTGCGCGGCCGCGTCGGCGGCCGAGGTGAACACCTGGAAGCTCGCTCCCGTGAGAGCGTTCGTGCCGTCGGTCTTCTCCAGCGTGATGCCACCCCAGCGGGTCTCCGGCACGTTGGTCTCGACGGGGCCGCCCGGCTCGCCCGGCTCGATGTCGAAGCTGGCGGCGTTCGGGTACACGAGGGCCTGGTTCTGGATCTCGCCGACGGTGTTCACCGTCGTGACGACGTCGACCACGACATCGGCGGTGTTGTTCGCAGCGAGCACGGCGCGTCCGGCGGCCGTGAACTCGACGGTGACAGCATTCGACGCGTCATGGGTGACGGTGTAGTGCGTACCTTCCGTGATCGTCGCGCCGTTGCTCAGCGTCACGAGCGTGTCGACGTAGTCGAGGCTCGCATCGAGCGGGTCGACGATCTTGTAGCCGTCGATGACGGACTCGTTCGGGATGCCGGCCGTGATCGTCCACACGACCTCGTCGCCCAACTGGATGGCATCCAGGTCGTCGACCGTCTTCGCGGCTTCGGTCAGCGAGTTCTTCGGGTAGACGTGGACGTCGTAGATCCAGGTGTCGGAGTCGGTGGGGTCGGTCAGCGGCACGGTGATCAGGAACGGTGCCGCGGGCGTCACTCCCGACGGGTGGGCCGTCTCCTGCACGAGGTACAGGCCGACCGGGAGGCTGCCGAACACGGCGGTGCCGTCGGTGGCGGTGACCTGCGTGGTCGCCGCGCCCAGCGTGAAGCCGGCGTCCGTCACCGAGCCCTCCGCGTCGGAGGCGTCGAATTCGCCCGCCAGATCGGCGGCGTCGGCCCACCCGGCATTCGTGGAGAGGTCGATGGGGTTCACGGGACGGATCTCGAAGGTGACCCCGGCGAGCGGTGTCAGCCCGCTGGTGTCGACGACGGTTCCGTTGTTCGGGAGCCCCGTGGCCGCGGCCGGCTTCTCGAACTTGTGCACCGTGATCGACCCGGTCTGATCCGGGTCGACGAGCGGGGCGGCGTGGGCGGGGGCGGTGAGGCCGATCATCGCGACGGCCGCCAGGGCCGTGGCGGTGATCGTGGCGCGGACGGCGCGCCGGGTGAGGCTGTGCACGGACGTCTCCTTCTCAGGGGGTTCGGGTACTGCTGGTTCGGGTACTGCGGGTTCGGTTACTGCGGGTTCGGGTACTGCGGGTTCGGGTACTGCCGGTGTCGGGTCAGGAGGAGCGTCGGATGCCGCGGGTTGCGGACCGTCGGCGAGCGCTGGCGATCAGCAGCACGCACAGCGCTGCGAGGAGGAGGCCGCCGCCCACGAGGTACAGCGGTGCGGTGCCGGTGCCGCCGGTCTCCGGAAGGTCGAGAGCAGGCACGTCTTCGACGCGGATGATGGGAGCGTCAGCGGAGCCGACGAGGGTGACGTTCGAGGAGGCGCCGGCGCCGAGCGTCACGGTGCCGTCCGTCGCGAGCGTGAATGCGACCCGCTCGGCGAGCAGCGAGAAACCGTCGAGCGCGCGCGTCTCCTCGAGCCAGTAGGCGCCCGGAGCGAGCGAAGCGACGAACTCCCCCACGGAACCCGGGCCGCTCGTCGGCAGGTCGGCGATCACGGGCGTGCCGCCGACGGGCGCGGAGAAGATCGCCCAGCGAGAGCCGTCCATCAGCACGATCTCGCCGGAGTCGTCCAGCCCGACCTTCTGCACACCGATGTCGAACACGCGAGTCTTCACGACGTGCGTCGTCGTGCAGCGCAGCTTCTGCACGCAACCGTCGCTCATGACGATGTTCATCAGCTCCGCGTCGCCGTCGTCGGTGGCCGTCACGGAGTACGTCACCGTCGCCGTCTGCCCGACGGCGAGGTCGCCTGTCCACGACAGCGTCGATGTCGACGCGTCGAAGGATGCCGTGCCCGACGAGGCGGTCACCGTGCCGTCCCACGTGGCCGCGTCGAGCACGCCGATCAGCTCGTCATCGAACGACGCGCCGGTCACGGCCCCCGTGCCCACCTGGGTGACGGTCACCGTGTAGGTGACGGTGTCCCCGACGAAAACGTCGGTGGCGTGAGGCGGATCCGCCGTCTTCACCACCGTGTAGGTGCCCACGGGGTGGGTCGTCGTGCACTGCGGCGCGGCGCGGCATCCCTCGCTCGTGACGACGTTGTCGAGACGGTAGTCGCCGCCTGCCGCGAGGGCGGTGCGGTTCTTGACGGTCGCGGTGTAGGTGATCGTCGCCGTTCCGCCGACCGGCAGGGTGCCGCTCCAGGCGAGCGTCGAACCCGAAAGGGTCGCCGTGCCGGACGACGCGGCGATGGCACTGACCGTCGCGTCGTCGAGTACGTCGGAGAGGTCGTCGGTCAACGACGCGTTCGCCGGAGCGTTGCCGGTCTGCTGCACGGTCAGCGTGTAGGCGATGGTGTCGCCCGGCTTCACTGCCGCGCCGGATGCCGGGGCGGAGGTCTTCTGGATCTTGTAGTTGGCGACGGCGGCGACCACGGCGGTGGAGCTGATGTCGACGGGCTGGTAGGTCCAGTCGTCGATGCGCCGGTTGTTGCCCCACGGGTTCGTGGCGCTCTCGGCACAGGGCCACCCGTGTACGCCAGACCCGCCGGCAGGGTTGCTGTTGTACCCCGCGGTGCCGTCCATGACGGGCGGGAGGCACGAAGAGGCGCGCCCCGACGTGCTCAGCGCGGAGTCGTCCCAGTAGAGAGTCGACGTGTTCGCTGCGGGTCCGTTCTTGATGTCCACACGCAGGCCGGCACGGGCCTCGACGTCACCGGAGACGAAGTGGATCTCACCGACGCGCGTGAGCGCGACCTTCGCGGTGAACCGTCGATCGTGCGGGATCGGGTTTCCCGCGCCGTCAAGCCCGTCGAAGGGAACCGTGTGGGTGCCGTCGGCGCTGATCGCGACGGGAATGCGACGATCGAGCGGGCCGCCGTAGGTGCCGTCGGCATCCGCGTCGACGAGGATGTCCACGTTGCCGACATGGTTGACGGAGTCGAAGCTGAACTCACCTTCTCGCGTGAGCGGTCCGTCGGGTGTGAGCACCAGATCGGTGAGCTCCACGGGACGGATCACGGGAGAGACGAAGTGGGTGGTGCCCTGCCCGTCGACGGCGGTCTCGGGCAGGTCGGTAGCCGGGAGTTCGAAGAACAGGTGGTAGGGCGTGCCGCACTCGGCGCCCGACACGACCCGCGTCGGATCGGTCTGGTCGATGCTGCGGTAGGCCGGGGTGCAGGTGCCCGTCTCCACGATGCCGAACTGGTTGGCTCGGAAGCCGCTGTCGATGCCCCGGTAGCCGTAGTGTCGCGCGAAGTACAGGAACCCGGTCGACGACAGGTACCAGAGGTTCACGTCGGCCAGCGTGCGGTTGTACATCGTGTACCTGTCCGACCAGACCCGACCCGGGATGGTCGTGCTGCCGGCTTGCACGTTGATCGTCCAGCGGCTCTGATCCGCGGAACCGGCGATGGCGGGCTGCGTGTAGGTGACGGTCCAGATACCCGCCACCGTCGACGTGAGGTTCGTGCGAGCACACGTCGACCCCACGGCGTTGGCCGACAGGGTGCACGTGGTGACCGTGCCGTCGGGCGCGAGGATGCGGATCGGCTGATTCGACGTGACGCCGAGCGCCTCCTTGACGAAGGTGACATCGACGTTCTCGCTCGCGTTCGCGTAGGCGTAGAACGTGTTGGTGGCGCGGATCGTCGTGTTAGGAGGGTTCACCGAAGCCGTCGCCGGCTCCGAGGGCACCGCCACGACTCCGGCCACGAGCCCCGCGACGGCGAGCGCGACGAGCAGGATGCCACGTCCGCGTCGCCACGGTGTGCGCCGGGAGTGTGGAACGGAGGTCGTCATCATGTCCCCTTCGATGACCAGTGCGTGGATGCCCCAGGAGCGACGGCGACGGCGTCGCGCTCCCCCAGAACAATGCGGGAACCGCACGTCGAAGGCCCCGTTCCGCGACGAACTGGCACGCAAAGCCACTGGTTCTTGCGGTCGCTGCGGTAGTGATGGGGCGCCGGAGGCGCCGGCGATCGCGCGAGTGCGAACCGGAAGACTGCTCCGGCAACCGGAGGTCCGCGGATGGCATGCCATCCGCGGATGTTCGTGGCCGCGAGGCTGCGTTCACCTCATGGCGCCACCGTCACCACCTGGCGTCTGACAAGCTGACGTCGCCGAGATGGTAGAAGGAGCGGATGACATGACAGACCTTCCGGAGCTGGCGGTGTACGTGCTGACGTCTCTCGTCGGCGTCGCTGCGGGAATCGCGTTCGCCGGCCCAGCCGGGGCATACCGCGTCTTCGGCTATGTGTCGGGCCTTCTGACGACGGTTGCCGTCGTGGCGGTCGCCTTCTCCGTGGCGGATCAGGCGCCGTGGATCGGCCCCGTGTACGCGCTCGTGTCAGTACTCACGACGCTGCTGGTCTCGGCTTCCGTGCAGGGTGGTGAGCCCGGACTGCTCGGCGAGCCGTACGGGCGTCGCATCGTGCTCTTGGCATTCCACCGCCGTCGGTTGGCTTCGTTGCGAGCCTCCGCCTCGGACCCGGTCGACGAACCCGTGACAGCCCGCTGACCCGCGCGATGAGGTACCCGGCGGGCGCTCTTCGCCCCCGGTCAGGAGGCGTTCTCGATCAGGGTGAGCTGCGTGCCATCGGGGTCGATGAGGAACCCCGCTCGCTGACCCCAGGGCTGCAGCGCGACCGGCTGCAACCGTGGGCGACCGACGGCCCCTTCGGGCACTCCTGCGTCCGCGATCTGCCGGTAGAGGCTGTCCACGTCATCGACGCGGACGCTGCACATGAAGGAGCTCGCCTCGGGCGCCAGGTCGGGGAACGGGAAGAACTCCAGACGAACGCTTCCGCGCTCGAGGATGAGCCAGGCGTCGTCGCGAAACGTCGTGCTGAAGCCGAACGCACCGTAGAAGGCCGCCGTGACCTCAAAGTCGCGCGAGGGAAGATTCGGCACCGCGTGATCCGTCATCGTCCGTCCTCGGTTGCGCGAAGGAGAGCGGCTCAATAGTAGGGGCCGAGGCAGTCCGCCGCCACGAGCCCGGAGCTACGGCCGCCACCTACACAAAGCGAAAACCCCCGCTTTCGCAGGGGTTCTCATGGCGGTGACGGTGGGATTTGAACCCACGGTAGGGGGTTACCCTACACAACTTTTCGAGAGTTGCACCTTCGGCCGCTCGGACACGTCACCGCCGAAGAGTTTACGTCATCGGAACGGATGCCGCGAATCGCCGCCGTGTCCCCCACCGGGCGTACGGTGATCCCATGGCGGAGCGGATGACGACGTCCCAGCGGATGGTGCTGACGGTGGCGGTGCTCGGGTCGTTCGTCGCGTTCCTCGACGGCACGGTGGTGAACGTCGCGCTGCCGGCGATCTCGCGGGAGCTCGGCGGGGGACTGTCGACGCAGCAGTGGGCCGTCGACGCCTACCTCGTCACGCTCGGCGCGCTCATCCTCGTGGCGGGTGCGGTGAGCGACGCCTACGGGCGGGTGCTCGTGCTCCGCATCGGACTGATCGGCTTCGGGATCGCGTCGGTCGCGGTGGCGCTCGCTCCCGACACGACGCTCCTCATCGTCTTCCGTGCGCTCCAGGGCGCCGCGGGCGCGTTCCTCGTGCCCAGCTCCCTCGCCCTCATCACCGGCACGATGGACGATCCGCTGCGCTCGCGCGCGATCGGCATCTGGACGGCCCTCACGACGAGCGCGATGGTCGTCGGCCCGCTCGTCGGCGGCGTCATCGTCGACAACTTCTCGTGGCGGTGGGTGTTCCTCATCAACGTCCTGCCGATCGGCGTGTGCCTCTGGTTGGTGGGCCGCATGGGCGTCGCCGACGTGCGGGCCCCGGGCGCGCGCGTCGACTGGCTCGGCGCGGCCCTCTGCACCCTCGGTCTCGGCGCGACGGTGTTCGCGCTCATCGAGCAGCCGCACGCGGGATGGGGGGCGCCGTGGATCTGGATGCCGATGGGCCTCGGCATCCTGCTGCTCGTCGCGTTCGTCTGGCGCCAGCGCAGCACGCCGTCGCCGATCCTGCCGCTCGACCTCTTCCGCAGCCGCAACTTCTCCGCCGGCAACATCGCCACGCTCTTCGTCTACGCGGGCCTCTCGCTCAACGGCTTCGTCGTGGCGGTGTACCTGCAGCAGGGCGCCGGCCTCAGCGCCACGCTCGCGGGTCTCGCGAGCCTGCCGACGACGATCGTCGTCATCGCCCTCAGCTCACGGATCGGTGCGCTCGCGGGCCGGCTCGGGCCGCGGCTGTTCATGACGGTCGGGCCGCTGATCATGGCGATCGGCGCGCTCCTGCTGCTCACCGTCTCCGACGACTTCGACTACTGGTTGCAGGTGCTCCCCGGCATGGTGCTGCTGGGCCTCGGCCTCGCCGTCACGGTGGCGCCTCTCACCTCCGCCATCCTCGGGTCGGCCGACCACGGCCGCTCCGGCATCGCATCGGCGGTCAACAACGCGGTCGCCCGCGTCGCCGGACTTCTCGTGATCGCGGCGCTCGCGGCGATCACCGGAGGCGCGCTCGACCTCGGCGGCTTCCACCGCGCCGCGATCGTCACGACGGTGCTGCTCGTGATCGGAGCGGCGGTGTCGTTCGTCGGCATCCGCAATGCGCTGCACCGCGGCGGTGCGGAACCAGCGATCCCGGCCGCGCCGTAGCCGTCGCACGCACGAACCTCGACGTCTGTCGCCGGGGGTGCGAGGATGAGGAGATGAAGAGCCAGCCGCTGCGGCGGTCGGCGCTGGCGGTGCTCGTGGGGATGGCACTGCTCACGACGGGATGCGCGGCCGAGACTGCGACGCAGCCGACGGAGTCGTCCTCACCACCGTCGGCGACGGCCCCGGCCACCCCCGCCCCCACGACAACTGCGAGCACCGACCCGCAGCCCGACGGCGACTGCGCCGCGGCCCCCGCCGACGCGCCCGCGGGAACCTCGGCCGACCCGTACGCGGTGGGTGACGAGATCGTCACCGGCTGCTTCTCGATCGTCGTCACCGAACTGGATGCCGACGCGACTCACGACGTGCAGTCCACCGACACCGACGCCATCCCCGCCGAGGGGAACGTCTTCGCCGTCGTCAAGGTGATGATCGCCCGTACCGGCGGCGAGCCCGCCGACGTCGCGTCGATCGGCATCCGCTACGCGCCGAACGCCTCGACCTTCGTTTCCGCCGACCCCGACCTGCGCCTGGAGGAGCAGTCCCCTCCGATGGGCACGCTGAGCGCGGGCCAGGCATCCGGGGGAACCCTCGTGTTCGACGCTCCGGCGAGCTCGTCGCCCGCGGTGGTGCTCACGGTCGACGGCGGCGCCGAGATCTGGGTCACTCCGTAAGTCGGGATGCCGTGGCGGAGGCTGGCCGCGGCATCCGCTCCCCTGCCAGACTGGGCGCATGAGCGTGATCGAGAACTCGAAACTGACCGTCGTCGGCGCGGGTGCGGTGGGCTCCAGCGTCGCCTACGCCGCCCTCATCCGAGGCTCCGCGCGCCACGTCGCGCTGTACGACATCGCCGCCGAGAAGACCGAGGCCGAGGTGCTCGACCTCGCGCACGGCGCCCAGTTCACGGGCTCGAGCGACATCATCGGCGGCGCCGACATCTCGGTCGCGAAGGGTTCGCACGTCGTCGTGATCACGGCGGGCGCGAAGCAGCGACCCGGTCAGACGCGGATCGAGCTGGCTGGGGTGAACGCCGGCATCCTCAAGACGATGATGCCCCAGCTTCTGGACGTCGCTCCGGATGCCGTCTTCGTCATCGTCACGAACCCGTGCGACGTGCTGACCGTGCTGGCGCAGGAGTCCACGGGTCTCCCGCCCGAGCGCATCTTCGCGTCGGGCACCGTGCTCGACACGTCGCGTCTGCGGTGGAAGATCGCGCAGCGCGCGGGCGTCTCGATCGCGAGCGTGCACGCGTACATCGTCGGCGAGCACGGCGACACGGAGTTCCCGCTGTGGTCGCACACGACGATCGGCACCGTGCCGATCCTCGACTGGGTGCCGCTCGACGGCCAGCCGAAGTTCACGGTCGAAGAGCTCGACCAGATCGCCGTCGACGTGCGCGACGCCGCCTACAAGGTCATCCAGGGGAAAGGCGCCACGAACTACGCGATCGGCCTGTCGAGCGCGCGCATCGTCGAGGCGATCCTGCAGGACGAGCACGCGGTCATGCCGGTCTCGACCGTGCTCGACGACTTCCACGGCGTGTCCGGCGTCGCCCTGTCTGTTCCGTCGGTCGTGAGCAGCCGGGGCGCGGCGCCGATCCGCGAGACCTCGTTCGCCGCGAACGAGCTGGAGCTGCTGCAGCACTCGGCCGGGGCATTGCGCGAGGTCGCCGACTCGCTGCGCTGACGCGCCGACGGGCCGCTCCCCGCGTCGGAGGAGTGTCGGCCGCCCGACGTACGCTGAGGGAATGGCATCCCGACGACCCGCGACGACGACCGCGTTCCGGTGCACCGAGTGCGGCTGGACGGCATCGAAGTGGGTCGGTCGCTGCGGCGAATGCCAGCAGTGGGGCACCGTCGTCGAGGCCGCGACCCAGACGGGCATCGTGCACAGCGTCACCGCCACCACGCCCGTCCGCGCGGCGCTGCCCATCACGGCGATCGACACGAGCGAGACCCCGCGCCGCACGAGCGGCGTCGGCGAGTTCGACCGTGTGCTCGGCGGCGGCGTCGTGCCGGGAGCGGCCATCCTTCTCTCGGGAGAGCCGGGCGTCGGCAAGTCGACGCTGCTACTCGAAGTCGCCGCGCAGAGTGCACGCGCGGGGCGCCGCGTGCTGTACGCGAGCGCGGAGGAGTCGCTCGGGCAGGTGCGGCTGCGCGCGGAACGCACGGGAGCCCTCCACGACGAGTTGTTCCTCGCGAGCGAGACCGACCTGGCGACGATCCTCGGTCACATCGACGACGTGCGCCCCGAACTGCTCATCGTGGACTCCGTGCAGACCGTGTCGTCGGCGCTGAGCGACGGCGTCGCGGGGCACCCGAGCCAGGTGCGGGAAGTCGCGTCGACCCTCATCCGCATCGCGAAGGAACGCGACCTTCCGGTGATCATCGTGGGCCACGTCACGAAAGACGGCTCGATCGCCGGTCCCCGCATCCTCGAACACCTCGTCGACGTCGTGTGCCACTTCGAGGGCGACCGGCAGACGTCACTGCGGTTCGTCCGCGCACTCAAGAACCGCTTCGGGGCCACCGACGAGGTGGGCTGCTTCGACATGGCGGGCGACGGCATCGCCGAAGTCCCCGATCCGAGCAGCCTCTTCCTCGGCCACGGTTCGCGGCAGCCGGGATCGTGCGTCACGATCGCGCTCGAGGGACGCCGCGCCATTCCCGTCGAGGTCCAGGCACTCACGATCCAGACGCAGGCGCCGAACCCGCGGCGCATCGTGAGCGGCGTCGATTCTGCCCGCGTCGCCATGATCCTCGCCGTCCTCGAAAAGCGCGCGGGCATAGCCGTCTCGACGCACGACGTGTACGTGTCCACCGTCGGCGGCGTGCGCCTCACCGAGCCGGCCGCCGACCTGGCGATCGCGTTGGCCGTGGCATCCGCGGTCCGCGACCGCCCAAACCCGGAGCGACTCGTCGCCGTGGGGGAGCTGAGCCTGTCCGGCGAAGTGCGCGCCGTCACGCAGCATGCGCAGCGCCGCGGCGAGGCCGAACGACTGGGCTACCGGTCGATCGTCGACACGTCGTCCCGCGATCTCGCCGGCGCGCTTCGCGACCTCGCAGGCCTCCACCGCCCTGACGCCGGCGACGTTCCGGGCTTCTAGCGACGCGCATCAGAACCGCGGAGCAGGTAGTGTCTTGGCGTCCGGTCAGGCCGCCGCAGCACGCGGCGTCATGCCGATCTGCGTGACGGCACGAGCCGCGACGAACTCGTCGACCGCGTGCTGCCACGCTCCGAGCACTCCCTCACGGTCGGGATACAGCCACGCGGGCACCACCTCATCCCAGCGCAGCAGCCATCCGAAGCCGAACTCCGGTACGGCCTCGAGCGCCTCGGCGCGTCGCGCGAGAAGGTGCTCCCACGCGGCGTCGAGGTGTGCGCCGAACCGGGTATCCGCGCCGTCGGCCACCGCGGGACCGAGGCCCCCTTCTTCGTCCTTCGCCACGCTCACGTCTCGTCCCTTCCGCATCGCCGCCAGGCCTTCACGCTAACTCATATATGAGACATCGACCGAGATCGTGCACAACCGCCTGCTCGACGCGAAGCGCGGGAAGCGGTCAGGCGTCGAGGGCGGCGATGATGTCGGCCGGGGAGGCCTGCATGGGGTGAGGGCCGGCGAGGTCGAACATCACCGTGGTGATCTCGTCGCCGTGCACGCCCAGGAAGGCACGCAACCACCCCGGCGACTGCAGCGCCACCGCGGGCGGGAGCGCAGCAGGCTTGTGGGCGGCATCACTGAACAGCAGCAGGGCGACGTCGCCGGTCTTCGGATCGCGGTACGTCCACACCTCGCCCGCATCGAGCGGATTGTCGCGCTGGCCCGGCCGCAGGAGCGGAACCACCGTGGGCCCGTGCCGAAGCGCGAACGCGACCGCTGCCATGTCCTGCGTCTGCAGCGCGTCGACGAGCTGCGGATTCCGGAACTCCAGCGGCGGCTTGCCCTTCGCGCTCTTCTTGCCGGCCATGCCACCAGCCTAAGCGCCCGGCCCCGGAGGGCGTCGCCGGCGGGCGGTCTGGAGCGTCCGCCGACGGGCAAAGAGATGGGCCCTCTCGATCCCCCCATTGGGGACTGGGAAACTCGAGAGGGCCCTAGGCTCACCATGGTCAAGATCCGAGTTCGAGATCTCTGGGGTTGATCTCGATGACCGTCGCTGGGGACAACGGGGGCTGACCGAATGGGAGCTAGTACAAGAGTACGCACACCTCTGGGGCCTGGTGTCCACCTTTCGGGGGACAAATGATGAGAATGTCCTCAGAAGCTGTGACCGGTCCCAGCCGCACGGCGACAGCGAAAGGCGCGGCTCGGAGGCGTCAGCGCAGGCGGAACTGACGTTCCTCGGAGTCGATCCCGCCGACGGTCACCAGCAGGTTGTAGTACCCCGCGAGCGCCGCCGGACGATCGTCGTCGCACGACGTGACCGACGAGCGCGTGCGGTCCCACACGAGCGGCTCGGCGCTCGTGACCTTCTTGCCCGGCTCCAGCTGGACGATCAGATCGCTCGGCTCCGTCTGGCAGTCGGTCGACCGCCACCACACATCCGTTCCGCTGGAGATCGTGAACGACTGCGCGGCCGTGCCGACGTTCATCGCGCACGCGAGGTCACCGACGTTCTCGAGCTCGATCGACAGCCGGGGCTTCTCCCCCGCGCCGTACGACGCCTGGTCGGTGACGGCGGTCACCACCACATCGCCCGACGTGCACACCGGGATGGAGGTCGCGGACGGGCTGGGTGACGCCTCCGGTGTGACCTCGGGCGTGGGCTCCGGTGTGGCGTCGGCCGTGGTGGTGGGCGTCGGGCCGGAGGTCGCGGCATCCGGGGTGGAGGGTCGCGGCGAAGGAGCAGCGGTCGCCTCCGGCGTCTCCCACGGTCGCCACAGAGCGAGCGTCACGGCACCGCCGATCACCAGCAGGAGGACGAGGAGCACCGCGAGTCGCCGACGCCGGTACACGGCGGGGGTGGGTCGGCGAGTGCTCACCCGTCCAGGCTAAGCGGCGGCGTCGCGCGCGTCGGGGGGACGCGCCTAGCCGGGCGCACCTACGCGCGGTCGAGGACCTTCAGCATGCGCGTGTTCCCCAGCGTGTTGGGTTTCACGTGTGCGAGGTCGAGGAACTCCGCGACACCCTCGTCGGGACTGCGCAGGAGCTGCGAATACACGTCGGGGTCGACGACCTGCTCGCCGATGGGCTCGAACCCGCGCCGGGAGAAGAACTCGACCTCGAAGGTCAGGCAGAACAGGCGGGACAGCCCGAGGACGCGCGCCTGGTGTTCGAGCTGGGACACGATCGCGCCGCCGACGCCGTGGTGCAGCCAGTCCTCGGCGACGATCAGGGTGCGGATCTCGCCGAGGTCCTCCCACATGACGTGCAGCGCGCCGCAGCCGATCAGGCGCCCGTCGACCTCGGCGACGACGAACTCCTGCACCGACTCGAAGAGGGTCACGAGTTCCTTGCCCAGCAGGATCCGGCGCTGCACCCACGGATCGAGCAGCGTGAGGATGCCACGCACATCGCCCGTGCGCGCGGGACGCACGACGTACGGACGGGCAGCCGGAGCGGCATCCTGCGAGGAAGTCACCGGACCACTGTATTGCCCGCCACGGCTCCCCCGGTGCGATGGGACGGAGCAGGAGGATGCCGCGTGCGCGCTCCCCCTGCCCCGCCCCCTACGCTGGGAGTCTGGAGGAGGGGCCGGCGTGAGTGTGCTGCGTGACTACGCCACGGCAGTGTCGCAGCCGACACTGCCGTTCGACGCGCCCGCCGCGGGATTCGGCGACGCGGGCTTCGGTGCGGCCGGCCTCGGTGGCTCCGGCTTCGATGCGGCCCGTTACGACGAGGTCGTCGACGGCGACGGGGGACTCCGGGCGGGGTGGAAGAGCCTCGCGACGCACGCCCTCGCGCTGACCGGCGACGACCTGCGGCGTGTGGAGGGCGAGATCACCCGCTTCCTCGCCGACGACGGCGTCTCCTACATCCGGGCGGATTCGGGAGCCCAGCCGTGGCAGCTCGACCCGCTGCCGCACGTGATCGATGCCGCCGGATGGGCCCCGCTCGACGTGGGGCTCGCGCAGCGCGCCGAGCTCCTCAACGCCGTGCTCGTCGACCTGTACGGCCCGCAGACGCTGTTGCGCGAGCGCATCGTGCCGGCATCCGTCGTGGTCGGTCACGCCGGGTTCATCCGTCCGATGGGTCGCGCGAGCGCGTTCGACCCGCATCCGCTGCTCCTGTCGGCGACCGACCTCGGTCGCTCGGCCGACGGCGACTGGCACGTGCTCGCCGACCGGGTGCAGGCGCCGTCGGGACTCGGGTACGCGGCAGAGAACCGTCGCGTGCTCTCGCAGGTGCTCCCCGACCTGCATCAGGAGGGCGACCTGCACCGGCTCGAGCCCTACTTCGCCGCCCTCCGGGCCGCGCTGCTCTCCCACACCGACGGCGCGGGCGACGTCACCGATCCGCGCATCGTGATCATGACTCCGGGAAGCCTCTCCGAGACGGCGTTCGATCAGGCGTTCCTGGCCGGCGCGCTGGGCTTCCCGCTCGTGCAGGGCAGCGACCTCGTCGTGCAGGGCGGCTGGGTGTGGATGAAGCCCGCCGGCTGGCCCGCCACGAAACCCACCGAGCGCATCGACGTGATCATTCGGCGAGTGGATGCCGCGTGGTGCGACCCCTTGGAGCTCCGCGCCGATTCCCGCCTGGGCGTCGCGGGCCTCGCCGAGGCGGTGCGTCGCGGCCGGGTGCGCCTGGTCAACGGCCTCGGCGCGGGGGTGCTGGAGAATCCGGGTCTCATGCCCTTCCTTCCCGCGGCGTGCGAGCACCTGCTCGGCGAGCAGCTGCGGCTGCCGTCGGTGCCGACGTGGTGGTGCGGCGATCCCGACGATCGCGCCTTCGTCCGCGCACGGCTCGTCGCGGGAGACCCGACCCTCATCGTGCGCGCGATCGACGAGCCCCGCAAGGCGCTCGCGGGCCGCTCGACCGCGGAGGTCCTCGCGCTTCTCGACGCGACGCCGCACCGCTTCGTCGGTCAGGAGCTGCAGCCGCTCTCGCAGGCACCCGTCTGGTCGTCGCGCACGGCATCCTCCCGCGGAGGCGAGGGTGGCACCGAGACCGGTTCGGCGACGGCGCGCGCGATGAGCCTGCGCGCCTTCACCCTCCGCTACGGCTCGGCCTACCGCCCGCTCGTGGGCGGCCTCGCGACGGTGCGGGAGAGTCCCACGTCGGCTCCCGTGACGAAGGACGTCTGGGTGCTCAAGGCCACCGAGTCGGATGTCGATCAGGGCCTCACCGAGATCACCCCGCTGCCGACGGCGCGCACGGTGCCCGCCCTCGCACCGCGGGCGCTCTCCGACATGTATTGGATCGGACGCTACGCCGAGCGCACCGAAGACCTCCTGCGCCTGCTGCTGGCGACGCAGGCGGAGTTCGACCAGCCGGGAGCGCCCGCCGGTGACGAACGCAGCGCGCGTGTGCTCCTGGCGGCGCTGAACCGCCTGGCCGGCACGCGGTGGGCCGAACCGGAGGCCGAGTTCCGTTCGCTGCTGCTCGACGTGCACCGCCCGGGTTCCGCCGCGCACTCGATCGCCCGCCTCCGCGAGGCGATGGAGAGCGTCCGCGATCAGCTGTCCGGCGACACGTGGCGCGTGTTCTCCAACATCGACCGCGCGACGCGCGCGCTGCACGGCTCGGTCCACGCGCACCGCACGGCGGAGTCGGGTGGGCGCATGCTCGCGGCGATGCTGTCGCTGTACGGCGTCACGGCGAACATGATCCGCGACAGCGGGTGGCACATGATCGAGGCCGGTCGCCACCTCGAGCGCGGACTCCAGCTATGTCAGCTGCTGAGCGTCGGCGCGACGCAGCGCCGCGATCTGCGCGGCGACCGCGAGGTGCTGGAGGCGTTGCTGCTGGCATCCGAGAGCGTCGTCACGTATCGGCGCCGCTACCGTGGCTCCACGCGCACCGCCGACGTGCTCGACCTGCTGCTGCTCGATGGCGACAACCCGCGGTCGCTGCTGTTCTCGCTCGACGAGCTCGGCAGGCACCTCGCGGCCATGCCCGCCTCGACGGGTTCGACCCGCGCCGAGCGCCTCCTGGAACACCTCGTGTCGCAGTTGCGCCAGCTCGACGTCGCGGAGCTGTCCGCGGTCACGGCGGGACGCCGCCCGCACCTCGCCGCGTACCTCGACGATGTCGTCGCCCAGTTGGAACGGCTGTCGGATGCCATCAGCCGGCTGCATTTCGAGAGCGGTCCGCCGGCGGTGTCTCTGTCGGAGCTCGCGCTCGTCGAGCTCATGGAGACGCGGGCATGAGGCGCTATCGCGTGTGGCATCGCACGGCGTACACGTACGCCAAGCCCGTGCAGGACAGCGTCGGTCAGTTCCATCTCGTACCGCGCGACCTTCCGTGGCAGCGCGTCTCGGACGCCGACGTCACCGTCGACCCGCTGCCGGGCGACCTCGCCCCCGACGTCGACTACTTCGGCAACGCGTCGACCTACTTCCATGTCACCGAGCCGCACGCGGCGCTGACCATCGTGGCCTCGAGCGTCGTCGAGGTCGACAAGCCCGAATACGACACCGCAGCGCTCGCGCTGCCGTGGGAGCGGGCACGGCCGCTCGAGCACCCCGAGACGCCGGAGGCGTGGCGCGCGGCGGAGTACGCGCTCGAGTCGCCTCGCGCCCGCCACGATGCGGACGCCGCCGCTTACGGAGCGGTCTCGCTTACTCCCGGGCGCCCGCTGGGCGAGGCGGTCACCGACCTCATGCAGCGGATCTTCCGCGACTTCGACTACGACGCGACCGCCACGACGGTCACGAGCACGGTCGCCGACGCGATGCGCGCCCGCGCCGGGGTGTGTCAGGACTTCGCGCACGTCGCCCTGGCCTGCCTTCGCTCGCACGGCGTCGCCGCGCGATACGTGTCGGGCTACCTCGCGACGCAGCCCCCGCCGGGCAAGGAGCGCGTCTTCGGCGCCGACGCGTCGCACGCGTGGCTCGCGGTCTGGCTCCCGGGCCGAGACGAGTGGCTCGCGATCGACCCCACGAACGACCAGTGGGCCGACGACCGCTACGTCACGGTCGCGTGGGGCCGCGACTACGGCGACGTGTCGCCTGTGAAGGGCATCATCTACACGAAGGCCAAGACCTCGACCCTCCGCGTCTCGGTCGACGTCGCCCCGCTCACCGCGTGACGTCGGCCCGGTCGACCTCGTAGGTGCGGCTCGCGCCGTCGGGCGTGGTGACGACGACGGATGCCATGCCCTCCCCGCCCGGGAACACCCGCAGCTGCAGGCCGTCGGTGTAGTCGTAGTCGGGCCGGTCCACGCGCGCGCCCCAGGGGAGGACGGCGCCGGGCCGGACGTACAGCGGCAGGGAGTCGTATCCGTGGCGCTCGCGCAGCCAGCGGCCGCCCTCGACCGTCTCCCCCGTCAGCAGGCTCGTCCACTCTCCCGCCGGGAGATAGAACTCGACGTCGCCCTCCGCGGAGAACACGGGAGCCACGAGCAGGCTCGGGCCGAGCATGTACTGCCGGTCGAGGTAGGCGACCGCCGGGTCGTCCGGGAACTCGAGCACCAGGGGTCGCATGAGAGGGATGCCGGTCTCGGCGGCATCCAGACCCAGCTGGTACAGGTACGGCATGAGCCGCATCTTCAGGTGCGAGAACCGCCGCGTCACCTCCACCGCCTCCTCGTCGAACGCCCACGGCACGCGGTACGAGTCGGACCCGTGGAAGCGGCTGTGGCTCGACAGGAGACCGAAGGCGGTCCACCGCTTGAAGACCGCCGGGTCGGGTGTGCCCTCGAAGCCGCCGATGTCGTGGCTCCAGTGCGCGAAGCCGCTCATCGCGAGCGACAGACCGCCACGCAGGCTCTCGGCCATGGAGACGAAGGTCGACGTGTTGTCGCCGCCCCAGTGCACGGGCATCGTCTGCCCGCCCGCGGTGGCCGACCGCGCGAACAGCACCGCCTCGCCCGCCCCGCGCTCCTGGACGAGCACGTCGTGGACGGCGCGGTTGTAGAGCTGGGTGTAGAGGTTGTGCATCCGGCCGGGGTCGGCGCCGTCGTGCCAGACCACTTCGGTCGGGATGCGCTCGCCGAAGTCGGTCTTGAAGCAGTCCACGCCCTGCGCGAGGAGCCGCCGGAGGTGACCCTGGTACCAGGCGGTGGCGTCGGGGTTGGTGAAGTCGACGAGCCCCATGCCCGCCTGCCACAGGTCCCACTGCCAGACCGAACCGTCGGCACGGCGCACGAGGAAGCCTCGGCTCGACGCCTCCTCGAACAGCGGCGAGCGCTGCCCGATGTAGGGGTTGATCCACGCCGACACACGCAGTCCTCGCTCGTGCAAGCGCGCGAGCATGCCCTCCGGATCGGGGAAGACCCGCGGATCCCACTCGAAGTCGCACCAGTTGAACTCGCGCATCCAGAAGCAGTCGAAGTGGAACACCGACAGCGGGAGCTCGCGCTCGGCCATGCCCTCGATGAACGACGTGACCGTCGCCTCGTCGTAGTCGGTCGTGAAGGAGGTCGACAGCCAGGGTCCGTACGACCACGCCGGCACGACGGGGGCGCGACCGGTCAGGGCCGTGTAGCGGTGGAGCAGGTCGGCGGCGGTGGGACCGGCGAAGACGAAGTACTCGAGCACCTCGCCCGGCACGGCGAACTGCACCCGTTCGACCGCCTCCGACCCGACCTCGAACGAGACGTGACCGGGGTCGTTGACGAGGAGGCCGTATCCGGCCGACGAGACGTAGAACGGCACGTTCTTGTACGCCTGCTCGCTGGACGTTCCGCCGTCGGCATTCCAGATGTCGACCGACTGACCGTTCTTCACGAGCGGACCGAACCGCTCCCCCAGGCCGTAGATCGTCTCTCCCACGCCGAGGTCGAGCTGCTCGTGGACGAACACCCGCTCATCGGGCACGCCGGTCTCGGCTCGCGCGTTGCCGACGATGCCGTGGTCGACGGCCGCGTCGGCCGCGAGCCGCACATAGCCCTGCGCCTTGTTGCCGCTGCCGGTGACGCGGCGACCGTCGACCTCGAAGGCCAGCGACCAGGGCACCCCGGATGCGATCCGGGCCGCGAGCGTGCCGGTGCGCAGCACGCCGCCGTCGGCACCGATCTCCACGTCGCCGACGCCTCCCGCCACGGCGCCGGGCGTTTCGAAGCCGCCGTGCCGGCGACCGCCCTCGTGGTGGGAGACGCGCACACGGATCACGCCCTCCAGCGGTGAGGACAGCGTGACGGTGAGCACGGGGCGGTTGAGGGTCGCACCGCGGCCGGTGATCACGCCGGTGGGGGCGGTGATCCGGATGCCGGGGCCGTCGGCCGTGGCATCCGTCGGTTCGATGTCGTACGCCTCTTGGGCGTACAGCGCGGTGACTCCGGGGCGCAGCTGCCAGAACCCGTCGGTGAACTTCATTACTTGACTGCTCCTGCCGTGATGCCGCGCGTGAGGGTGCGCTGGAAGATGAGGAAGAAGATGAGCGTGGGGATGATGCCGAGCAGCGCAGAGGCGCTCGTCGTCGTCACGTCCATCAGGCGATCGCCCTGCAGCACGCTGATGGCGACCGGCACCGTCTGGTTGGCGTTGGAGGCGAGGAGGGTCAACGGGATGAGGAACTCGTTCCACGTCCAGATGAAGAAGAAGATGAGCAGCACCGACAGCGTGGGACGGCTGATGGGGAAGACGACCCGCCAGAGGATCTGCCAGCGGGTGGCACCGTCGATCGATGCCGCCTCCAGCACCTCTTTCGGGAACGTGCCGTACACCGCCGAGAGCAGGTAGGTGCCGAACGCCGCCTGCACGACCGTGAAGACGATGATCACCGCCCAGACGCTGTCGTAGAGGCCGACCTCTTTGAACATGTAGTACAGCGGGTAGAGCAGCGCCTCCTGGGGCAGCAGGTTGGCGAGGAGGAACAGCAGCACGATCCACGTGCGTCCGCGCACGCGGCCGATGCCGATCGCGAAGGCGTTGAGCATCGACAGCAGCACCGCGAGCACGGCGACGATCCCCGAGATGAAGATCGAGTTCCAGACCTTCTGGGGGAAGTTGACGCGCTCCCAGAACTTCTGGATGCCGGTGAAGTCCAACGCTTCGGGGAAGGCGAGCGGTCCCGAGTTCGCGTAGTCGACGGGCGACTTGAACGAGTTGACCAGCACGAGGTAGAAGGGCGCCAGCACGAGCAGGGCCCCGAGGGAGACGAGCACCAGCATGAGCCAGTCGATGCCGCGCTTGCGGGTCATGCCGCCGCGGGGGCGGCGCTGCGGCTTCGCGGCGCGGGGGGCCGCGGCATCCGCGATGAGGACGGTGGTGGCAGCCATCACAGACCTGCCCTTTCCTTGCGCTCGAGCGACGACTGCACCCGGATGAAGATGACGGACACGATCACGACGACGATCGTGAGGACGGTGGCGATCGTCGCGCCGTAGCCGACGTTCCGCTTCGTGAAGAACTCCTGGTACGCGTAGTACGCGGGCACGAGGGTCGCGCCGGCGGGGCCGCCGCCGGTGATGACGTAGACCGGGCCGAAGACCTTGAGCGCGGCGATCGTGCAGGTGAGGGTGACGACGAAGATCTCCGGACGGATGATGCTCATCGTGATCGCGGTGAACCGCTGCAGCCAGTTCGCCCCGTCGAGCTCGGCCGCTTCGTACAGCTCGGGGTCGACGCGCTGGAGGGCGGCCATGAACACGACCACCGGGTAGCCGATCTGCACCCACACGAGCACGACCATCAGCACGATGAGCGCAGAGGGCATCTGCCCCAGCCAGTCGACCGGTCCGATGCCGACGAGGGCGAGGATCTGGTTGAGCGCGCCTTCGCCGCCGGGCCGCACGATCCAGCCGATGACGATGCCGGCGACGGCGACGGGGAGGATTTGCGGGAGGTAGTAGGTGGCGCGGAGGAAGCTGCCGAGCTTGCCGCCGAACTTGCGGCCGATCACGTCGAACAGCAGCGCCGCGACGATGAGGCCCACGATCGTCGGGACGACCACCATCGCCAGGACCATCCAGACGGAGTTGCCGAACGAGGTCCAGAAGTCCGCGTCGGTGAGCAGCTTCGTCCAGTTGTCGAGCCCGATGAACTCGGGTTCGCGCACGCCGCGCCACTTCGTGAACGTGAGGTACACGTTCCACACGAGCGGCACGAGCACGATGACGACGAGCAGCACGAGACCGGGCAGGAGGTAGGGCCAGTAGGCGGCGGTCCCTCCCAAACGCTGCGGGATCGACGGCTCCTCGGGCGGCAGCTTCTGCCGCCGCGGGCGCGTGGCGGTGGTCATGGTTCTCCTCGATTGCGGGACGGACGGGCGACGGGTGCGGCGCGGTGAGGGCCGCACCCGTCGCCTCGGTCGGACGTCGACTCAGCGGAAGTCGGCGGTTCCTTCGTCGTACTGGGCACCGAGGTTCGTGTTCGTCGTGGCGACGTCCTGCGAACCGGTGACGAGGCCCTGCAGCTGCTGCACGATCACGTCGTAGAAGCCGGGCGCGGGCCAGTCCGGGTAGAAGGACAGTCCGTCGGCGTCGAGGATGCCGTTGAACACCGTGATGAGCTCCTGGCTCTTCTCGTCGGTGATGTCGGCGGGGTCGGCCGCGACGGGCACACCGCCGTTGTTGCCGATGATCGCCTGGATCTCAGGACGCATGGTGATGTCGATGAACTCGTAAGCGAGTTCCTTGTTGGCGGCGTTCTCGGGCACGACCCACAGGTTGCCCGACGAGCCGAGCGACAGCGTCGCCTCGGGGAAGGCCGTCATCGTCCAGTCGAAGCCGGTCGCCTCGCTCACGAAGCGGCCGTACCACCACGAGCCGGACACGAAGATCGGCGCGGTGCCGTTGATGAAGGACACACCGGCATCCTCTGCCTTCACCGAGGAGACGTCGGAGGCGATGTAGCCCTTCTCGACGTAGTCGGCGAGGGTCTGGCTCGCGTACGTGATCTCCGGCCCCTGCCAGTCGACGGGGTTCTCGTACAGCTGGTAGTCGTTCACGAACTGACGGTCGCCCTGGCTGAGCGCGAGCTGGTACCAGAGCTGCCCGAGCGGGTACTCCGCGCCGGCTTCGGCGAGCGGTGTGATGCCCTTCGCGACGAAGGCGTCGAGCACGGCCACGAACTCGTCGTAGGTCGTGGGAACCTCCAGGCCTGCGTCGGCGAACGCGTCGAGGTTGTAGTACACGCCGACGAACTCGCCGTAGTTGGGGATTCCGTACCAGGTGTCGCCGCCCATGACCCCGTCGTCGGTGTACTTCGCGGTGGTCTGGAGCGACGGGGCGAGCTTGTCGGCCCAGCCGTACTCGTCGACGGCGTCGCTGATGTCGCTGATGAGGCCCGTGCTGGCGAGGAAGCCGGCAGTGGCGTTGCCCTTGTTGAACTCCATGAGGTCGGGCGCAGCGTCGGTGTCGAGCACCTGGCTCGCCGTGGACTGGATCTGCTCGAACGACTTCTCTTCGAACTCGACCGTCGCCCCCGTCTCCTCCTCGAAGACGGAGATGGCCTCGGCCCACGCCTTGCCCATGGCGCTGTCGGCGCCCTCGTAGTGCCAGAGCTTGAGCGTGCCGCCCTCGGTGGTGCCGGGGTCTTCGGTGCTCGTCGTGCAGGCCGAGAGGGCGAGCGCGCCGACGGTGACGACGGCGAGTCCGGCCGCGGCGCGGCGCAGCGCGGGTCCAGGGATTCCGAACCGTGCTGTGTGGTGAGTATTGCGTGCCATCGGTGGCACTCCTTTCTCAGTGACCTTCGTTGGTCGTTCGGTATGCGGATGCTTCGACGAAGGGTGTCGAAGCGCTTCGATGATGCAGATGCAGAAACGCGGTGTTCAGTTGGGCGGACGGTGCGGATCAGCGCCGCGGCGGCGCGATCGACCCGCGATCGAGGTAGGTGGGTGCGATGAGGTGGAGCCCGGCGGAGGGCGGCTCCGCCGTCAGGCTCTGCAGCGCCAGCTCGACCGCGAGGTCGCAGGACGCTTCGGGAATCAGCGGGATGACATCCACCGGCAGGGGAAGCTGCTCGGTGTCGAACGATGCGGCGACGGAGAGAAGCGAAACGTCGGCGGGGACGCTCAGCCCCCGCTCGGCGAGCTCTGCGAGCACGGCGTGGTGCACGTCATCGGCCGCGTGCACGGCGACAGCGGTGACGCCGGCGTCGAGCATCTCACCGACGGCCGCACGTGTGGCGGGGATGTTCGTCGCGCGGTCGCCCGACGTGCGGAACGCGACCCGGGCACCGCGCGCGGTGGCGCGCGCCTCGAACGAGCGGCGGAGGCGCGGTGGGAAGTTGGACTTCTCGTAGGCGACGGCGGGCTGCCCGATGAGACCGAGGTTCGCGTGGCCGGCGTCGACGAGTCGGTCGACCGCGAGGGCCGCTGCGGCCTCGAAGTCGAGGTCGACGCAGACGAGGCCGTCGCGGTCGTCGGGCACACCGATGAAGATCGTGGGCGTGTCGATGGATCGAGCGAGGGGCACGCGCTCGTCGTCCGGGCCGACGTCGAGCACGAGGATGGCGTCGACGAGACCGCTCGAGGCGACCCGCCCCATCCCGGCCGAAGCCTGCTCGTCGGTGAGGAGAAGGATGTCGTAGTCGTGGCGGCGGGCGGCGACGGTCGTCGCGAGCACGAACGACATGTGGGTCGGGGCGTGCGAGTCGGCCCGCAGCGGCTCGGTGAGGGCGAAGATCTGCGTGCGACGGCCCGCGAGCATCCGGGCGCCCGCGTTGGGGCTGTAGCCGAGTTCGCGCACGGCCGCTTCGATCCGACGTCGCGTATCCGGCGCGACGGGCCGCTTGCCGCTGAGCGCGTACGACACGGTGGAGATCGACACACCGGCGGCCTCAGCCACCTGGGTGATGTTCGCCATGTCGACTCCGTCGTCCGTGCTGGTGATGATCGAAGCGCTTCGCGGAAACGCTTCGTCAGCACTCTAGACAGACACCGCCGCCGAGCGCAAGGACTTTGTGGAATCTGGCAACATATCGATATCCGGCGGCAGAAACGACGAAGAGCGGATGCCGCGTGGCATCCGCTCTTCGTGTCGTGCGTCAGATCAGGCGCTGGCCGCGATGTCGGGCGTCGCGGAGATCTCCCCCGCCGCACCGACACCGATCGCGACCTTCTCGCCGCGCGGGCCGTGCTCGAACGTGAACTGTCCGTTCTCCGCGCCCACCTTCACGTGATCGCCGCTGTTGAGCTCGCCGTGGAGGATCTTCTCGCTGAGCTTGTCCTCGACCTCGCGCTGCATGGCACGACGCAGCGGCCGTGCACCCAGCGTCGGGTCGAACCCGATCTCGATGAGACGGTCCTTCGCGGCATCCGACAGCTCCACCGTCATGTCACGGTCGAGCAGGCGCTCGCTCAGCCGCTTCGTGAACAGGCCCACGATCTGGCGGAGCTCGTCCTTGCTCAGCTGCGGGAAGACGATGATGTCGTCGAGACGGTTGAGGAACTCGGGCTTGAAGTGGCGCTTGAGCTCCTCGTCGACCTTGCCCTTCATCCGCTCGTAGCTCGTCTGCGCGTTGCCCTCGACCTGGAACCCGACGGGTCCGCCGGCGATGGCCGAGGAACCGAGGTTGGTCGTCATGATGATGACCGTGTTCTTGAAGTCGACGACGCGCCCCTGACCGTCGGTGAGGCGACCCTCCTCGAGGATCTGGAGGAGCGAGTTGAAGATATCCGGGTGGGCCTTCTCGATCTCATCGAACAAGACGACCGAGAACGGCTTGCGGCGCACCTTCTCGGTGAGCTGGCCGCCCTCTTCGAAGCCGACGAATCCCGGAGGGGCACCGAACAGGCGAGACACGGTGTGCTTCTCGCCGTACTCGCTCATGTCGAGCGAGATCAGCGCACCCTCGTCATCGAACAGGAACTCCGCGAGCGCCTTGGCGAGCTCGGTCTTTCCGACACCCGTGGGGCCGGCGAAGATGAACGAGCCCGACGGACGCTTCGGGTCCTTGAGGCCGGCACGCTGACGACGGATCGTCTTGGACAGCGCCGCGATCGCCTCTTCCTGGCCGATGACGCGCTGGTGCAGCGCCTTCTCCATGAACATGAGACGGCTGGTCTCTTCCTCGGTCAGCTTGAACACCGGGATGCCGGTCGCCTGGGCGAGCACCTCCGCGATCAGACCCTCGTCGACCACCGCGTGCGAGGCGACGTCACCCGAGCGCCACTGCTTCTCGAGACGCAGACGCTCGGCGAGGAGGCTCTTCTCCTCGTCGCGCAGCGATGCGGCCTTCTCGAAGTCCTGGTCTTCGCTCGCGCGCTCCTTGTCCTCGCGGACCTTGGCGATCTTCTCGTCGAACTCGCGCAGCTCCGGCGGGCTGGACAGGATCGACAGACGCAGGCGTGCGCCCGCCTCGTCGATCAGGTCGATCGCCTTGTCGGGCAGGAAGCGGTCGGAGATGTACCGATCCGCGAGGTTGGCCGCGGCGACGATGGCGCCGTCGGTGATCTGCACCTTGTGGTGCGCCTCGTAGCGGTCGCGCAGTCCCTTGAGGATGTTGATCGCGTGCGGGAGCGACGGCTCGGCCACCTGGATGGGCTGGAAGCGGCGCTCGAGCGCGGCATCCTTCTCGAAGTGCTTGCGGTACTCGTCGAGGGTCGTGGCGCCGATCGTCTGGAGTTCACCACGAGCCAGCAGCGGCTTGAGGATCGACGCGGCGTCGATCGCACCCTCCGCGGCGCCGGCACCCACGAGCGTGTGGATCTCGTCGATGAAGACGATGATGTCGCCGCGGGTGCGGATCTCCTTCGTGACCTTCTTCAGACGCTCCTCGAAGTCGCCGCGGTAGCGGGAACCGGCGATGAGCGATCCGAGGTCGAGCGAGTAGACCTGCTTGTCCTTGAGCGTCTCGGGTACATCGCCCTTGACGATCGCCTGCGCGAGACCCTCCACGACGGCGGTCTTGCCGACGCCGGGTTCGCCGATGAGGACGGGGTTGTTCTTCGAGCGGCGCGACAGGATCTGCATCACGCGCTCGATCTCCTTCTCGCGCCCGATGACGGGGTCGAGCTTGTTGTCGCGCGCGGCCTGCGTGAGGTTGCGGCCGAACTGGTCGAGGACAGCCGAACCGCCCTGAGCGGCCGGCTGGTTCTGCTCGCCGGCACCGGCGGACACCCCGGCGGGCTCCTTGCCCTGGTAGCCGCTGAGCAGCTGGATGACCTGCTGCCGCACCTTGTTGAGGTCGGCGCCGAGCTTCACGAGCACCTGGGCGGCGACGCCCTCGCCCTCGCGGATCAGGCCCAGCAGGATGTGCTCCGTGCCGATGTAGTTGTGGCCGAGCTGCAGCGCTTCGCGCAGGGACAGCTCGAGCACCTTCTTGGCGCGCGGGGTGAAGGGGATGTGGCCGGTCGGCTGCTGCTGACCCTGGCCGATGATGTCCTGCACCTGCTCGCGCACGGCATCCAGCGAGATCCCGAGACTCTCGAGCGCCTTCGCTGCGACGCCCTCGCCCTCATGGATCAGGCCCAGCAGGATGTGCTCGGTTCCGATGTAGTTGTGGTTGAGCATCTTCGCCTCTTCCTGGGCGAGCACAACCACACGACGGGCACGGTCCGTGAATCTCTCGAACATCGTCCACTCCTTCACGCGCCGAGTCTTCTGGCGCTTACGAATGACGATAACCACCGCGGGATGCCGGTATGCCCGTGTTCGCTGGGGGCGCACCGCCGATTGACAGCACGACGCAGACACCCATATCGTTTGTCGATAACAACGTTTTTCGATATGCTCGTCGCGGTGATGGCGAAGCGCCCCGCGACACGGAAGGACTGAGCTGAGATGGCGAACATGTGGGTCGTGGGACCGATCGTCTGGATCGGGCTGGCAGTGATCCTGGGGCTCACGATCACCTTCGTGATCGCTTCCCGGCGAGCACGGCGCACCGGCGACCCCTCGCCGCTCGTCAGCGTCACGCTGTCGGTGTCGGCACTGTGGGCGGCGATCTGCGTCATCGCGGCGGCCGTCGTGGTGCTCACCACGCTGCTGCAGGGCGACATCCGGATCGCGGTCCCCGTGCGCGAGTTCTGGCCCGAGCTTCCGTCCGGCACCGTCGTCGAGGGGCCGACCGCCATGCGGGTCGGCGGCGGCTTCGTCACCGCCGAGATCGTCGCGACCGGCCTCAGCACCGGGGTGCGGGTGTGCTGGGCGATCGGGCAGGGCCTCGGCATCCTCGTCCCGGGTGTGATCGCGACTCTCCTCGCCGTCGCCTGCTTCCAGCTGATCGCCGGGCGTGCGTTCGCCCCCGTCATCGCGCGCATGGCGACGGTGACGGCCGTGGTGGTCGCCGCAGGCGGGATCGCGGCGCAGATGCTCAGCGACATCGCCGGCAGCATCGCGGCGGGCGAGCTGCTGATGTGGGAGTCGGGCCAATACGAGGAGGTCGCCGGCATCGAAGACGTCTTCCGGGCGTGGCTGCCGCAGCCCGGCTTCGAGCTGACGTTCCCGTTCTGGCCCCTGGCAGCGGGACTCGCGTTCGCCGCCCTGGCCGTCATCTTCCGGCAGGGTGCACGTCTGCAGCGAGACTCCGAGGGGCTCGTGTGAGCCCGGCCGACGACGACGAGCTCACCGGCATCCACTGTCGCCTCGACGAGCTGCTCACCGCGCGCGGGATGACCCTCACACGGCTGTCGGAGATGGTGGGCGTGTCGGTGGTGAACCTCTCGATCCTCAAGAACGATCGCGCCCGCGCCATCCGCTACTCGACCCTCTCGGCGATCTGCCGCGCCCTCGACTGCGAGGTCGGCGACCTCCTGGTGCGCGCCGACTGACGTCGCCCCGTCCGGGGTGGTGCGCCGTCTCGCGGGTTCGTGGCGCAGCTTCGCTTTGCGCCGATTCGCTCGCGCCGCTTCGTGGGTGCGGCACCGTTCGCTCGCGCCGAATCGTGGGTGCGGCACCGCGCGACCCACAGGATGCCGCGGGCGAACGGCCCCGTCATCGAGTGGCCTGCACGAGGGCGCGACGCACGCGCTCGACCAGGTCGTCGCTTCGCCCGAAGACCCCCGCCTTGGTGACTCGGATGACTCTCCACCCCGCTTCGGCGAGTCGGTCGTAGCGGGCGATGTCGGCGGCCCACTGCCGCGGGTCGGTGAGGTGGTGCTCCCCCTCGTACTCCAGGGCGACGCGCAGCGCGGGGTAAGCGAGATCCACCTGGCCGAGCCAGACGCCGGCCTCGACCACATCGACGTTGGCCTCGGGCTCCGGGAGCCCCGCGCCGACGAGGATGAGCCGCAGCCACGTCTCCGCACGCGACCGCGATCGCGAGATGGCCCGAGGCAGCACTGCCCGCAGGCGAGCCGCACCCACCCGCCGCCCGGCGGCGACGGCCGCCTCCAACTGGACGCGGGTCGCGAGCGGCGCAGGGTCGGTCCGATGCATCGGCGCGCGGATGACGGCATCCGCCACGGCCACCAGGTCGCGATCGTCTCGCAAGACGACCGCGAGCATCGCCCACGTGGATGCCGGTGTCGACAGCGCGACGCCGTGCACCGGATGCCGGACGACATGGGCGAGCGCGGGAACCACGGCGTGCCCGACCACGCCACGCCCGGCCGGTGCCCGTCGCGGCGCGTGCACGCACACGTCGAGTGCGCGCCCGGCGACGACCTCGAGCGGCAGAGGGAGACCCCAGAGGACCGCGGCGGCGACGTGGCTGAAGAAGTGACCCACCGGCATCCGCTGGGCGTAGGCGTGTGCCGCGTCCACGAGCGCGTCCTCGGCGCTCGATGCGGCGCGCGCGTCGGCACGCACCCGCACGCCGTGGAACGGCGCGCGGAGGTCGGCGGACCGCAGGCGGGACGCCGTGACTCCTGCCGCGCGGGCGGCCGCCACCGAGAACGACGTCGCAAGGTGGGCGGGGAGGGGCTGACGGCGCATGAACCCATCGTCGGCCGCGCGAGGCGTGGCGCTTCGCCGTCCACAGCGATCGGTGTTCTCGCCGCGCACCACCCCGCCTGGGGAGGAGCCCTCGCCCGCGCCGAATCGCGGGTGGGTCGTGGGTGCCGTGGGTGCCGCGCCGTTCGCCCGCGCCGAATCGCGGGTGCCGCACCGTTCGCCAGTGCCGAATCGCGGGTGCGCCGCCTCACGACCCGCAGGATGCCGCGGGTAAACCCCGCGCCGCCGCACGACCCGCAGGATGCCGCGGGCGAACCACCGCGCGCCGCGGGCGAACCTCCCGCACCCCCGCCGCGAGGGTCAGTCGATCGGGATGCTGCCACCGGGGAGCGCGCCACCGCCGGCGACGCTGATCGTCGCGTCGGGGCTCACATCTCCCTCGACGGTGACCACCGCGACCTGCGGTGCCATGTCCATCGTGCACACCTGGTCGGCCGGCGGCTGCACGAAGGTCACCTCGACCGAGTCGGGCGCCGTCGCGGTCGCCGACTCGACCTGCGGCGCGCACGACGACGATCCCCAGGTCAGAAGCGCGAACGTGTCGGCGTCGACCCATCCCGCCGAGGGGGTGTACTCATCGACGGCCCGGCCCGTGTAGTCCGGCAGCGAGGTCTCGCCGAAGCTCGTCTCGCCGGCGGCCCCGTCGAGCGTCACCTGGATGTCGATGCCCGTGCCCGGCGTGATCCCGTCGGGAACGCCGACGACCGTGCCGCGCTGCACGAGATCGTCGGTGCAGGCCCGCTCTTCCCCGGTCGACTCCTTCAGCGTCACGACGAGGATACCGCCGTCCACGACCACGCCGTCGACGAAGGGGCGGCAGCTCGAGCTCCCGTCGGTCACGAGCGCGATGAGCGTGCCGGCGGCGAGCCAGGCCGCACCCACGTCGAGCCCATCGTCGGCGCTTCCACCCGGCGCATCCGGCCCGTCGTTGGTGGAGCACGCCGTCAGCGCGAGGGCGGCGAGCGCGAGAGCCGTGAAGGCGGCTACGGATCGGCGACGCATCAGAGTCCTTTCGAGGGCCGGATGCCGTGGCATCCACTCTTCGAGTGTCGAGACGCCGGGATCCGTCTCACTGCAGCGCGGACGTCAGCCGCGCGAGGTTGTCGAGCACCGTGGAACGGAGCGGCTGCTCGCGCCACTCCGCCAGAGTGAGCTCACGCGAGTCGTCGCGGTACTGGTCTTCGACGGCGCGCAGCTGCTGCACGAACTCCTCTCCCCGCACGAGGAGGGACATCTCGAGGTTCAGGCCGAACGAACGCATGTCCATGTTGCTGGAGCCGACGACGGCCACCTCGTCGTCGATCGACATCGACTTGGAGTGGAGGATGTACGGGCGCTTGTACATCCAGATCTTGACCCCGGCTCGCAGGAGCGCCTCGTAGTAGCTGCGTTGCGCGTGGTACACCATCGCCTGATCGCCCTCTTCGGACACGAACAGCTCGACGTGGATGCCGCGCTGGCACGCCGTCTGGATGGCCAGCAGGAGGCCTTCGTCGGGCACGAAGTAGGGGCTCACGATGATGATCTTCCGCTGCGCCGCGAACAGCAGCCCCATGAACAGCTTGAGGTTGTTCTGGAACTCGAAGCCGGGGCCGGACGGGATGACCTGGCAGTCGAGGTCGCCGGTGCCGCGGCGCACATCGAACAGTTCGATCCCCTCGACGATCTCGTCGGTCTCGCTGTACCAGTCACTCAGGAACACCGCGTTGACGGATGCCACGACCGGCCCGTCGATGCGCGCCATCATGTCGACCCAGTGCAGTCCGCGCTTGATGTTCTTACGCAGGTTGTACGTCGAGTCGGTCACGTTCTGGGAGCCCATGAACGCGACGGCGCCGTCGACGACGAGGAGCTTGCGGTGATTGCGGAGGTCGGGCCGCTGGTACTTGCCGCGCAGCGGCTGGACGGGAAGCATGAGCCGCCAGTGCGCGCCCATCGCGTCGAGGCGGCGCAGGGTCTCCTTGTAGAAGGGCTTGCTGCGATTGGCCCAGTGGTCCATGAGCACGCGCACGACGACGCCGCGGCCGGCCGCTTCCTCCATCGCCCGGAAGATGCCGTCGGTCGCGGCGTCGGCCTGCAGGATGTAGAACTCGACGTGCACGTAGTGCTGGGCTTCGCCGATCGCGGCGGCCATAGCGTCGAGGCTCTCCTGATAGCCGGCGATCAGAGTCGCCCCGTTGTCACCCGCGATCGGCAGGGCGCCGAGGTTGCGGTTGAGGGTGACGAGGGAGCGGAACCACTCGGGCGCGTTGGGCCGGAGCGTGCCGAAGTCGAGCCCCTTGCTCGTCTCACGGATGTAGTCGTTGATCTGCCGCTGCTTCTTGCGCCGCACGCGGGGCAGACGCGGGTTGCCGATGAGGAGGAAGAGCAGGATGCCGATGATCGGGATGAAGTAGATCGCCAGCAGCCAGGCCATCGCGGCCGTCGGGCGCCGGTTGCGAGGAATCACGATGATCGCCAGGACGCGCACGGTGATGTCGAAGGCGAGCACGACGAAGACCCACCAGGTCCAGTTCCAGTCGAATGTGATGCTCAGCAACGGCGCGCTCCTGCGGTACGGATGCGCCCAGCGTATCGGGCGCCTCCGTCAGCGGGCGGGACGATCGTCGGCGACCGGCGGGAGACCGCGCTTGGCGCGCTCCTCCGCCTCGATGCGGGTGTACATCCGACGCTCGTTCCGGTCCATGCGGAGGATGGAGCGCAGCACGAAGATGAACAGCCCGAGCACGACCACGGTGGGCGCGAGCGACCAGACGACGGCTGCCCAGTAGTCGGTGTCCATGGCATCCATCGTACCGTCGGCTTCTCCACAAGCTTCCCGTCTCGGGCGTCCGCGATCGCGGCTGTGGAAGGCGGTCTTCCCCGCGTCCGCACGGGGGACCCTCGGGACATGACCACCATCGTGAAAGCCGCCGACGCGGCCCAGTTCCTCGCACTCGTCCCCCGCATGCTCGGCTACACGCCCACGCGCAGCGTCGTCGTCGTGCCGATGGCCCGCGGACGAAGTCTCGGGGCGATGCGGCTCGACCTCCCGCCCGACGACGCGCTCGTCGACGACGGCTTCGCCGCGACGGTCGTCGGCATGGTGTGCCGGGTCGAGGTCGCCGACGCGCTCGTCGTGGTCGTCTACTCCGACCGCGGCACCGCCGACGGCCTCCCCCACGCGCGACTGGTCGACGGACTCGCTCGCACCGCGGATGCCAGTGGCCTCCACCTCGTCGACGCCCTCGTGGTCGCCGCCGACGGGTGGGGAGCGCCGCGGGCGCAGCCCGCGCGGGTACGCCCGCTGTCGGAGCTCGTGACCGCTCCGACGCCAGGGGCGCCGGAGCCGGCGGGCGATCAGCGGTCCGGCAGCACGCTGCCCCGACGCACGTCGGCCGAACGCCGTCAGGTCGGCGCGGCTCACCGCTCCCTCAGCGCCGCGCTGTCGATCGTGTGCGGCCTTCCTCCCGAGCCCGACCGTGTCGCGCGCATCGACCCGGCTGCCCTCGAGGCCGCGTGCGAGCTGGACGATCTGCCCGCGCTGTTCGAGAAGGCGCTCGACGACGACGCCGAGGCCCTTCCGCCGATGAGAGCCGCGCTCCTGGGATGGTGTCTCTCGCGGCCCGCCCTGCGCGACGTCGCGCTCGTGCAGTGGGCCAGCGACGCCGCGGGCGGGGAGGCGGCGATGACGGCTCAACGGCGGTGGGAGGACGGCGAGGAGTACCCGGCCGACCTCGCGGCCGTCATGTGGGGCGAGGGCGCACGGCCGGATCTCGATCGCATCGAGCGCGCGCTGACGCTCACGCGTCACGTGGCGGCGCTGACCGCCACCCGTCGACGCGCCGGGGCTCTCGCCGTGTGCGCGTGGCTGTCGTGGGCGCTCGGGCGGTCGACGCACGCGGGGGCGTACGCCGAGGCCGCTCTCGCCAGCGACCCGGATCACGGCCTCGCCGACATCGTGCGGTCGTTCGTCGCCGCTGCGCACCTGCCGGACTGGGCGTTCACCCGTGACGACGACCGCTGACGGCAGCGAGCCGCCTGTCGGGCTATTTGACGAGGGGGAAGAGGATCGTCTCGCGGATACCGAGGCCCGTGATCGCCATCATGAGGCGGTCGATACCCATTCCCATCCCGCCCGTCGGCGGCATCCCGTGTTCGAGCGCGCGCAAGAACTCCTCGTCCACGCGCATCGCCTCGTCGTCGCCGCGTGCCGCCAGCTTGGCCTGCTCCACGAAGCGCTCGCGCTGGATGACGGGGTCGACGAGCTCGGAGTAGCCGGTGGCCAGCTCGAAGCCCCGAACGTAGAGGTCCCACTTCTCCACCACTCCGGCGATCGAGCGGTGCTCGCGCACGAGCGGACTGGTGTCGAGGGGGAAGTCCATGACGAACGTGGGGCGCTCGAGGCCGCCCTTCACGAAGTGCTCCCACAGCTCCTCGACGAGCTTGCCGTGCGTCGCGATCTTCTCGGGAACCTCGACCCCCACCTCGGCGGCGAGCGCCTGGAGCTCGGCGAGAGGCGTAGCGGGGGTGATGTCGCGTCCGGCGGCTGCCGAGAGCGAGTCGTACATGGAGATGCGATCCCACTGACCGCCGAGGTCGAACTCGGTGCCGTCGGCCCACGTGACGGTGGTCGAACCGGCCACGGCGATCGCGGCGTTCTGCACGAGCTCCTGCGTGAGGTCGGCGATGCCGTTGTAATCGCTGTAGGCCTCGTACGCCTCGAGCATCGCGAACTCGGGGCTGTGGGTGGAGTCAGCGCCCTCGTTGCGGAAGTTGCGGTTGATCTCGAACACCCGGTCGATGCCACCCACCACGGCGCGCTTGAGGAACAGTTCCGGGGCGATGCGCAGGAACAGGTCGGCGTCGAACGCATTGGACCGCGTGACGAAGGGCCGGGCGGCCGCGCCGCCGTGCTGCACCTGCAGCATCGGCGTCTCCACCTCGATGTAGCCGTGCGACGCGAAGGTCTGGCGCAGGCTCGCGTTCACGGTCGCGCGTGCCACGACGGTCTCGCGTGCGAGATCGCGCACGATGAGGTCGAGGAAGCGCGAGCGCACACGGCTCTCCTCGCTGAGCTCGGTGTACAGGTTCGGCAGCGGCAGCAGCGCCTTGGCCGCGACGGCCCACTCGGTGACCATGATCGACAGCTCGCCGCGGCGGCTGGAGATCACCTGACCGGTGACCGAGACGTGGTCGCCGAGGTCGACGAGTTCCTTCCACGCCTGGAGCGACTCCTCGCCCACCTCCGCGAGCGAGACCATCGCCTGGATGCGGCTGCCGTCCCCCGACTGCAACGAGGCGAAGCAGAGCTTGCCGGTGTTGCGGCTGAACACGACACGGCCGGCGACGGATGCCACGACCCCGGTCTCGGCGCCCGCCTCGAGGTCGGCGTAGCGCTCGCGGAGCGCGGGAATGGTGTCGGTGACGGCGACGGCGACCGGGTAGGCGCCGCCCGCGGCATCCTTTCGCTCGGCGATCAGCCGCTCGCGCTTGGCAAGCCGGACGGCCTTCTGCTCGAAGACGTCGTCGTCGGTGATGGCCTCGGCGGATGCGGGCGCGTCGGTCATTTCAGGCTCCTCAGAAGTCGACCCTCGATTCTCTCACGGGCGCCGGCGACCGCCTTCGCCCTCACGCCGTCTCGAGCCCCTGCAGCGCGCGGTCGACCGTGGAGTGGACGAGAGCGGACAGGAAGCGGCCCGGCTCGTCTACACCGGCCGCGACCAGCAGCTCCGACGATTGGCGCAGCAGCGCGGCGGAGAACTCGGTCGCCGTTGCGACGGCCTCGCCGTAGGCCGCGCGGGCCTCCTCCGAGATCACGATCGGCTCGCACCCGAGCTCGACGGCGAGCGCCTGAGCGATCGGGAGCACGGCGGCGGGTGCCGTCACGGCGGCGTACGACTCGCGCAGCTGACGGAGATCGATCGAGGTGCCGGTGAAGGCGACCGCGGGGTGCACGGCGAGAGGGATGGCCCCCCGCGCGGCGGCGGGTGAGAGCACGTCGATGCCGTACGCCGGGTCGGTGTGGAGGACCAGCTGGCCCACCTGCCACGCCCCGATCTCGGACAGTCCGGCCACGAGAGAGGGAAGCTCCGCGTGCGGCACGGCGACGACGACGAGTTCGCTGCGGCGCACGACCTCATCGGCCGCGAGCACGGGCACCCCCGGCAGGACGGCGTCGACGCGATCGGGGTCGGAGCCCGCCGTGATACCCGTCACGGCATGGCCTGCTCCGGCCAAAGCCGCACCGATGACCGGGCCGACGCGTCCCGCACCGATGATGCCGACGCCCAGGCGTCCACTGCGGGTCATGCGCCCGGCACCGTACGGTCGGCGTCGACGGGCCGGTCCGTCGTCGCGGTCGAGGGCTCGCGGGAATCAGCGGAATCGGGCTCGACGGGGGGTGCGGCGACCGCATCAAGGTCGGGCGCGGCGGCGTCCTCGACAGCGGCGTCCACGGCGGGCTCGACAGCCGCATCGACGGCGGGCTCGACGGCGGGGTCCACCCCCTCGTCGGCTCCCCAGCGGTGGGAGCGATCGCGCGACAGCGCGGAGACCACGGCGGCCGCGGCATCCGTCCACAGCGCGACGGCGGCGGCACGGTCGAGGATGCCGAGGCTTCCCGAGACCTGGCCCAGCACGGTGTGGCCGGTGATGTTGGCGACATCCATCGCCCGATCGATCGGGCCCTGCGCCACACGCAGTGACTGGAGCCGCGCGAGCGGCAGCACGACCAGCGCCCGACGGAGCGCGCCGCTGCGCAGCAGCAGGGCGTCGGGGAGGAGGAGGAAGCCGTTGCGCCGCCACGACAGCGGGCGCAGCCAGCGCGCACGTCGAGGCGTGTTCGTGTACGGGTCGCCGGTTATCGGTCCGCGCACGCCGCGCTCCAGCATGAGCGGCCACGACTCGTCGGGAAGACCCGGGAGGATGAGCCGCAGCACGCGCTCCACGTCGTCTCTCGTGCCCACCGGCAGCACGTCGCTGAACTGCTGCGACGACGTGTCCGACGCCGACCGTCCCGAGAGCCGGTTCACGCGGACGCGGTACCAGCCGAGGCGCCGCCACAGCAGTGGCTGAGCGATCTCCACCGCGTGGATACGACCGGGCGGCAGCGTCTCGGTGACGGTCGTGAAGAGCCCGAAGGTGATGCGCACGCCCGCCGGCGTGGGCGCGATCGAGTACCGGAGCGAACGGGTGATCTGACGGAACCAGTACGCGCCGAAACCGATGAGCGCCGGAACGATCGAGAAGAGCAGCCACGGTGTGCCGACGATCGACCCCACCACGACACCGGCGACCAGCACGATCAGCCAGATCGTCGACCCCGACATGATGTGGGCGCCGATCAGCCGGCCGGGCGGGATGTGCACGACGGATGCCGGCTGGTCCACCGGTCCCTCGGCACCCTCGATGAGGCCCGTGATGCCGGCGCTGACGGCCGCCGCCGCGCGTCCCCGCACCGACGCCTCGCCCGCCGCGGCGCCGCGCTCGGCGAGTTGGCGCCCCGATGCCAGCCGCAGGATGTCGCCACGCACCGCCTCGGCGTTCGCCGTGGACAGGTACTCCAGCTTGACGTTCGCATCGAGTCCGGCGCCGACGACCTCGAGCTTCGCCATGCCGAGGATGCGGGCGATCATCGGACGCGTGAGGTTCACGCCCTGCACCCTGTCGAGCGGCGCACGCCGATGTGTCCGGAAGAGCACGCCGCTGCGCACCTCGACGTCGTCGCCGGTGATCCGGAAGGTATGGAAGCGCCACGACAACCAGAACAGCCCCAGCAGCACCACGAGCACACCGAGCACCACCAGCGCCGCGATGACGATCAGGTCGTTCGCGACGATGTAGTCGATCGGGTCGCCCGCGTACTCGTACTCCTCCGACATCCCCGGGAGGAAGATCGCGATCAGCCGGTCACGGAGGTTCGTGACGACGATGCCGATCACGACGACGAGGAACAGGCCGCCCTTCATGAGCGGGGTCAGCGGGTGCAGTCGATGCCACTCGCCGTCGCTCAGCGGGGAGCGCGCCTCCGCGAAGGCCCCCGCGGGGGCGACGGGCGAGCCGGGCACCGTCACAGTCCGGTCCGGCGGGTCTCGGCGACATCGATGAGCGTGTCGCGCAACTGCTCCGCCGCCGTCTGCGCCAGCCCCGGGATCGTGACGCCCGTGGCGGCCGCGGCCGTCACGAGCTTGAGCTGCGCGATGCCGAAGCCGCGGTCGAGCGGCCCGTGCGTGATGTCGACGAGCTGCATGCGCCCGTACGGCACGGCCACCATGCGCTGCCACAGGATGCCGCGGCGGAAGACGAGATCGTCGGCGCGGAGCTGGTACCCGATCGACCGCGCCTGACGGGGCAGCACGATCAGCGTCACCGCGGTGATCACGGCGACGATGCCGGCGGGAATCCACACCCACCCCTGCTCGAGCACGAGGCCCAGCACCGCCGCGGCGGCCACGATCAACGCGAGGAAGGCGACGTGCGAGATCACCTGGACGGCGATGTACTTCCGGGAGACCTGATGCCACCGGCCGTCGCCCAGCGGCAGGCGGTGCACACTGCGGGGTTCGACGATCGCGGAGAACGTCCCGGCATCCAGGGTCCCGTCCGTGGGCGCAACGCCGACGGGGGCCGGGGGGAGCGGCTCAGTCGTGGTGGGAGAGTCCGAAGCCGGGATCGGCTGGTCCGGGCTGTTCGTCATCATCGTCCTTCCGAATGGTGCACAGGTACTCGGCGACCAGCCCCGCGATCACGAGAACCAGCCCCGCGACCGCGGCGGCGACCACGGTACCCGTCGAGCCTAACGAGGGAGTCACCGGGCGGGTGAGGAGGAAGACCAGCAACCCTGCCCCGACGCCGACGACGGCGGCCCCCACGATGCTCGACGCGCGAGCGAGCATCGCGATGCGCACGGCGTGGAACGGGTCGACGCGCTGTCCACTGGCACCGGTCGTCGCGCGCCGGATCGGCACGGCCAGCGCCACCGTCACGGCGGCGACAAGCACGAGGAGCACCGGCAGCATGAGCGACGGGGTGAACGTCGGCTGCCCGGCGGCGGTGAGCGCCTGGTCGATGAGGTACCCGACGACGAGCCCGATCACGGCCGAGACGATGAGCGGCGCGGCTCCCGTGCGCTTCATGACGCGTCCTCCTCGTCGAGGGCGCGCAGCAGGTCGGCGACGCGTCCGCGGCCGGGCAGCTCGGCGTCGGGATCGACACTGGCCCAGGGACGCAGCACGAAGTCGCGCTCGGCGGCGCGCGGATGCGGGAGGGTGAGCGCGGGGTCGTCGGAACGCACGTCACCGTACGCGATCAGATCGAGGTCGAGCGTCCGGTCCTGCCAGCGCGGCTGATCGGCCGTGCGACGGGGGCGACCGTGCCGCTCCTCGACGGCGTGCAGGAAGGCCAGCAGCACGCTCGGCGCGAGGCGCGTCGACAGGAGGGCGACCGTGTTGAGGTACCCGGGGGCGGAGACATCGGGACCCGACGGCGTGAGCGCGATCGACTCGATGGGCGCCGCGGCAGCCGTCACCGACGTCAGCGGCAGCCGTGCGAGGTCATCGAGCGCCGCGGAGATCGTCTCGGCGCGGTCGCCGAGGTTCGCGCCGAGGGCGACGACCGCCGGCACGGCCGGTCGCGCCGCGCGGGGAGCCTCGTCATCGAGACCCTGGGCGAGTCGGCGGCTCATCCGGCATCCTCTCGTCGGCGTCGCACCGTTACGGCGACATCAGTGAACGGCACCGGGATCGGCGCCTGCGGCTTGTGCACGGTGACGGTCACGGCATCCACGAGCGCGAACGTCAGTGCCGCGTCGGCGATCCGCCGCGCGAGCGTCTCCAGCAGGTTGACGGGTTCGCCGGCGAGGATCGCCGCGACCTGCTCGGCCAGCTCGCCGTAGTGCACGGTGTCCGCCACGTCGTCGCTGCGCGAGGCAGCGTCGAGCGACAGGCTCAGCACCACGTCGGCGACGAACTCCTGACCGTCGCGACGTTCGTGGTCGTAGACGCCGTGATATCCCACGGCACGGATGCCGGAGATCGAGATCTCATCGGTCATGATCGGCCTTTCCCCGTCATCGCGCGCTCCCACACCGCGAGGGCGTCGCGGGTCGCGGCGACGTCGTGCACGCGCACGGCCCACGCGCCAGCGACCGCCGCGCGCACGCTCGTGACCGCCGTCGCGAGGTCTCGGCGCTCCTGCGTGGGCTCACCGTGCTCCTCGAGCGTGGCGGCGAGGAAGCCCTTGCGGCTCGTCCCGACGAGCACGCGCGACTCCATCGCAACCACACGCTCGAGCCCGCGCAGCAGCTCCCAGTTCTGGTCGCCGCGCTTACCGAACCCGAACCCCGGATCGAGGATGAGACGGGCCGGAGGGATGCCGGCGGCGAGCGCCTCGTGGCGACGCTCCTCGAGCTCGGCGATCACCTCGTCCACGACGTCGTCGTAGTGCGCGCGGGCGTACATCCGGTCGGAGGGTCCGCGCCAGTGCCCGATCGCGAAGTGCACCTCGGAGTCGGCGACCACCTCGATGATCTCGGGGTCGGACTGTCCCCCGGAGACGTCGTTCACGATGAGCGCACCGGCGCCGATCGCGGCCGCCGCGGTGGCGGCGTTCATGGTGTCGATGCTGATCATCGTGCCGTCGGCGGCGAGCGCCTCGATCACCGGGAGGACGCGGGCCAGCTCCACCTCGGGCGGCACGCGCTCGGCCCCCGGGCGGGTCGACTCGCCCCCGATGTCGAGGATGTCGGCTCCGGCGGCAGCGAGGGCACGACCGTGGGCGATCGCGTCATCCACGCCGACGTACCGGCCACCGTCGCTGAACGAGTCGGGCGTCACGTTGACGATGCCCATGAGGAGGGTCATCGCGGCATCCTCATGTCGCCCGTCCCGTGAGGAGCAGCATGATCTCGGCGCGCGCCGCCGGCTCGGAGAGCTCCCCGCGCGCCGCTACCGTGACGGTCGACGCGTCGGGCTGACGGCCGCCGCGCATCGTGACGCATTCGTGGGTGGCGTCGAGCACGACGAGCACCCCGCGCGTGTCCAGGGAGTCGGCGATGACATCGGCGATCTGCTCGCCGAGGCGCTCCTGCACCTGCGGCCGCGCCGCGAGCACGTCGACGACGCGCGGCAGCGCCCCGAGACCCACGACCTGCTCGCCCGGCAGATACGCGATGTGGGCGTGGCCGGCGAACGGCAGGAGGTGATGCTCGCACACGGAGCGGAACCGGATGTCGCGCAGCATGACGGCGCCTGACGGCAGCGTGTCGGGGGCCGGGCCACGCGTCACGGAGATCGTGTGCGCGAGCGGCGCCGCGGCATCCTCTCCCACACCCGAGAAGAACTCGGCGTACGCATCGGCGACCCGGTGCGGCGTAGCCCGCAGGCCGGGACGATCGGGGTCTTCACCGATCGCCTCGAGGAGGTCGCGCACCAGAGCGGCGACGCGGTCACGGTCGACGGCCACGACCCGAGCCTATGCGGTCGCGGGACGCGCCTGCCCGCTCGCACGACGCGCGGGGGCCTTCTGCGCGACCGTCTCGCCCTCTGCGGCCACCTGAGCGGCGAGGCCCGCCTCGTCTTGGGTGCGCGGCACCTCCACGGGGGGAAGCGTCGACACGGGGCGCTCCGTGCTCGACAGCCACTGCGGGCGCGGCGGGAGCTTGCGGATGTCGGTGAAGATCTCGGCGATCTCGAGGTGGTCGAGCGTCTCCTTCTCGAGGAGCGCCGTGGCCAGCCGGTCGAGGATGTCGCGGTTCGCGTTGAGCACCTCGTAGGCCTCGTTGTGGGCCTGCTCGATGAGGTCTCGCACCTGCTGATCGACGCGCTCGGCGATCCGCTCGCTGAAGTCGCGGCCGTGGCCCATGTCGCGGCCCATGAAGACCTCGCCCGAGGACTGGCCGAGCTTGACGGGTCCGACCTCGGTCGTCATGCCGTACTCCGTGACCATCTTCCGGGCGATGTTGGTCGCCTTCTCGATGTCGTTGCTCGCACCGGTGGTGGGGTCGTGGAAGACGACCTCCTCGGCGACACGACCGCCCATGGCCCACGCCAGCTGGTCCTGCAGCTCGTTGCGGGTGATGGAGTACTTGTCTTCCAGGGGCATGACCATCGTGTAGCCGAGGGCCTTGCCTCGCGGGAGGATCGTGATCTTGGTGACCGGGTCGGAGTGGTTCATCGCCGCCGCCACGAGCGCGTGACCGCCCTCGTGGTAGGCCGTGATGAGCTTCTCCTTGTCCCGCATGACGCGCGTGCGTCGCTGCGGCCCGGCGATCACGCGATCGATGGCCTCGTCGAGGGCCCGCATGTCGATCAGCTGCGCGTTGGAGCGAGCCGTGAGCAGCGCGGCCTCGTTGAGGACGTTGGCGAGGTCGGCACCGGTGAACCCGGGGGTCTTCCGCGCGATGACCGAGAGGTCGACCGAGGGCGACAGGGGCTTGCCCCGCCCGTGCACCTCGAGGATCTTCTGACGGCCCTTCAGGTCGGGCGCGTCGACGCCGATCTGCCGGTCGAAACGGCCGGGGCGCAGCAGCGCGGGGTCGAGGATGTCGGGACGGTTGGTGGCCGCGATGACGAGCACGGACACCTTGGGGTCGAAGCCGTCCATCTCCACGAGCATCTGGTTGAGCGTCTGCTCGCGCTCGTCGTGACCGCCGCCCATGCCGGCGCCGCGGTGGCGACCGACGGCGTCGATCTCGTCGATGAAGATGATGGCCGGAGCGTTCTCCTTGGCCTGGTTGAAGAGGTCGCGAACGCGACTCGCACCGACGCCGACGAACATCTCCACGAAGTCAGAACCCGAGATGGAGTAGAACGGCACCCCGGCTTCGCCGGCGACCGCGCGCGCGAGCAGCGTCTTTCCGGTGCCGGGAGGGCCGTAGAGGAGCACGCCCTTCGGGATGCGGGCGCCGACGGCCTGGAACTTCGCGGGGTCTTTCAGGAAGTCTTTGATCTCCTGCATCTCCTCGATGGCCTCTTCGGCACCGGCGACGTCGCCGAAGGTGACCGTGGGGGTCTCCTTCGTCACGAGCTTCGCGCGGGACTTGCCGAACTGCATCACCTTGCTGCCGCCGCCCTGGGCGCTGGACAGCAGGAACCAGAAGAGAAGACCCAGCAGCAGGAGCGGGATCACGAGGGACAGGATGCCGCCCCAGAAGCTCGGCTGCGGGACGACGTCGTCGAAGCCGTCCTTCGGCGATGCGGAGTCGATGGCCGTGACGACCTCGTCGGCGCGCGCCGTCGTGTAGTAGAACTGCACGTTCGTCGAGTCCTTGAAGGCCTTCGACAGCGTCAGGTCGACGCGCTGGTCACCGTCGGTCATGACGACCTTGCTGACCGTGTCGCCGCCGAGCAGCTGCAACCCTTCCTGCGTCGTGATGCGCTTGGCCCCCGTGAGGCCGGAGATGAGCGACATCCCGATGAGCAGGAGCACACCGATGAGCAACACGTACATGAACGGGTTGCGGGTCAGCTTCTTGAAATCCATGGTCCGCTCAGGCTACAACGCAGCGACTATGCGGGGACTGTGCATTCGCCCACGGCGTACCCCGAGACGGATGCCGTCAGGCTGGCGGCGCCGTGGCGCCTCCGCGGCCCGTCAGCTGTAGACGTGGGGCGCGAGGACGGCGACGTCGCGAAGGTTGCGATAGCCCTCCGCGTAGTCGAGGCCGTACCCGACGACGAAGTCGTTCGGGATGTCGAACCCGACGTAGCGGCAGTCGATCTCGACCTTCGCGGCGGCGGGCTTGCGGAGGAGCGCGAGCACCTCGATGGAGGCGGCACCGCGGGAGGCGAAGTTCTCAAGCAGCCAGCTGAGCGTCAGACCCGAGTCGATGATGTCCTCGACGATCAGCACGTGCTTGCCGGTGAGATCGGTGTCGAGGTCTTTGCGGATCTGGACGACGCCGCTGGACTTCGTGCCGGCTCCGTACGAGGACACGGCCATCCAGTCCATCGCGATCGCGCGAGGGAGGGCCCTGGCGAGGTCGGCCATGACCATGACCGCGCCCTTGAGCACGCCGACCAGCAGCAGCTCTTTGCCCTCGTAGTCGGCGACGACCTGCGCCGCGAGCTCCTCGAGCTTCGCCTGGATCTCCTCCTCGGTCACGAGGACGGTGGTCAGCTGGTCTGCGATGTCGGCCGCGCGCATGATTCGAGTGTAGGCAATCCGCGGGCAGCCTCAGTCACGGGTGGCCCGCCGCTGCCGCGCCACGAGGCCCAGTCCGATCGCGATCGCGACGGCACCGGCCCACAGCAGCCCGAACGGCGGCTCGCCGCCGGTGACCGCCAGCTCGCCCGTCGGGGCGGAAGGCGTCGGCGTCTGGGTGAACTCGGAGTCCACACCCTTCGTCGGCGTGGGCGTGGCGGTCGGCGTCGGAGTGGCCGTAGCCGTCGGTGTCGGCGTGGGGGTCGGGGTGGGCGTCGGAGTCGGAGTCGGGGTGGGAGTCGGCGTCGGGGTGGGCGTGGCCGTCGGCGTCGGGGTGCCGCTGCCGGTGCCGGAGCCGCCCTGACGTCGCACGGTCGCCGTCACCGTGGTCGTCGCTTCGGAGGCGATCGTGATGTCGGCGTCGTTCGTGTACGTCGCGAGCGTGCGGTCGACGACGCGTGAGTCGGCCACGACGGCGTAGAACCACCCCTCCTCAGCCGTGAACGCCACTGTCACGCCTGCCGCCGTCTCGGTCAGCGTGGTGCCCACGCGCGCGTCGACGTTGCGCCATCCCGTCGGCGACCCGTCGGGCTTGCGATCGACCGCCCCGAGCACCCGGATCGCCGGGAGGCCACCGGTGCCCCGCACCCATTCCTGCCCCGCACCGAGACGCTCGAGCACCGTCACGTCCTGACCGGCGGTCATGCCGGCTGCCGGCGCCTTGATCGCGATCGTCCACTGGATCGTGTCGTTCTCGCGGTCGTAGACACCATGCTTGTTGTTCGGCCGGCCCGTGAAGGTGCAGTCCGGAGGGCAGGCGCCGTCGGGGGGCGTCACGGTGATCGAGTCTTCGACATCCCCGAAGTCATACGTGGTCGTCGTGGCCTGCGTGACCGTCGTCGTCACCGTGGCCCAGAAGTCGAACGTGCCTCGCAGCGAGCGCGGATGCGCGGCGATGTAGTCGGCGTCGATGTCGCAGACGATCTGCGTGGCGGTGACCACGCAGCTGCCCATCGGCGCGCCGTCGGGATCGAGCAGGTCGAACGCGTCGCTCAGGCCCCGGAGGCCGTCCGGGAGGTCGACCGTGAATCCCGCCGGAGTCGCGGGGTCGTCGGGGAGCGCCCACTCGCCGGACAGCTGGGTGGAGCGTCCGCTCTCGACGACGTCATCGACGAACGTGAGCGAGGTGATCGCCGCCTCTGTCGAGTATGGTGGCGCCGCCGTCGCGGCGACGGCCACCCCCGCGGACAGAGCCGCCCCCACGATGATCGCCACGATGACGCCGGCCCCGTGCCGGACGCGTGCGAAGAAACCCATGTCCCGTACCTCCCCCAAGGTGCGACGGGCGCTGGCACCCGTCAGGGAGAAGACGCGCGAGAGGGTCTTTTATGACGCGGATGCGGCAAATTCGATCAACTGACCGGCGCGGAGGGCACGGCATCCGGGCAGATCCACAGGCCCCTGACCCCTCCAGTGCGTCACCAACCGGGCGACTTCGAGCGTCTGCGCGCGGGTGAGCGACACCCCGAACTCGCTCGCGACGACGTGGCGGATGATGCGGTGGCGCAGCGCTGGCGGATTGGCCGCGAGCGCGGGAACCGAGACCGCGATGCCCGCCTCGGCATGCTCGACGATGTCTTCGATGGTCTCGTCGATCATCTCGGCGAAGGCGTCGGCATCCTCCCGCAGCTGATCGGCGGTGCGGGCGAGAGCCTCCGCCACGCCCGGACCGATCGAGGTTTCCAGGAGCGGCAGCACGTCTTGACGCACCCGCACGCGCAGGAAGCGACGGTCGAGGTTGTGCGGGTCGTCCCACGGCGGCAGATCCTGAGCCACGCACGCGGCGCGCGTCGTCGTCCGCCGCACTCCCAGCAGCGGACGCACCCAGCGGATGCCGTCGTCCTCGCGATCGGGCGACATGCCGCCGAGGCTCGTCGAGCCCGAGCCCCGCGCGAGACCGATGAGCACGGTCTCCGCCTGATCGTCGAGCGTGTGCGCCAACAGGATCGCGGAGGCGCCGGCATCCCGAGCGGCCGCGCGCAGCGCTGCCCGACGCGCGTCGCGGGCAGCGGCCTCGAGACCGCCCTCGCGACCCACCTCCACGCGCACGGTGCGGGCGGGGAGGCCGAGCTCCTCCGCGACGCGCGCGGCGCGCGCGGCGACGACGTCGGACCCCTCCTGGAGCCCGTGGTCGATGACGACCGCCGACGCCGCCACGCCCGCCTTCGGCGCCTCGAACGCGACCGCTGCGGCGAGCGCGAGAGAGTCGGCACCACCGGACAGGCCCACCACGACGGGGCCATCCAGGTCGGCGAGGGCTGCGCGCACGGCGCGGCGCACATCGGCCACGGCGGGGTCCAGGCCCGGTCGACGCTCGTCCATACCGTCACGGTATCCGGTCTGGTCCACCACAACTCCGGAATGTCGGTGCTCAACGGAGCCCGAGAGCGGGCTCCCCGGCGAGCTTTCGGTCGCCCCGCCGCACGCGGGCAGCACCCTTCCGGAGTTGTGACACCGACTCGCGGACGGCGGCCTCCCGGCTAGGCTTGACGCGGCATCCACAGCACTTCCGAAGGAGCACCAGCATGGGCGCGTACGACGCCGTCATCGAGATCCCGCGTAACAGCAAGATCAAGTACGAGGTAGACCACGGCACGGGCCGCGTCTTCCTCGACCGCATCCTGTTCACGCCCATGGGCTACCCCGCCAACTACGGCTTCTTCGAGAACACCCTCGGCGAAGACGGCGACCCGCTCGACGTGCTCGTCCTGCTCGACCACGACCTCGCGCCCGGCATCCTCGCCAAGGTGCGCCCCGTCGGCGTGCTGAAGATGACCGACGAGGCCGGCGGCGACGACAAGGTCGTCGCGGTGCTCGCGAAAGACCCGCGCTGGGCGCACATCCAGGACGTCACCGACGTCGACGAGTGGACCAAGAACGAGATCAACCACTTCTTCGAGCACTACAAGGACCTCGAGCCCGGCAAGTGGGTCAAGGTCGACGAGTGGGCCAACGCCGCCGAGGCGGAGCGGCTCGTGACCGAGGCGTTCGAGCGCTTCGAGGAGCACGAGGGCCAGACGAAGACGCAGGGTGAGGGCGAAGCGCCCAACACGCTCTGACCGAGAGGTCACCGACGGGTCGGATGCCACGGCATCCGGCCCGTCGTCGTTTCCGGGTGCGGGGTCTGTGCGGGCGGGATCGGCGCGGGCGGGGTCAGACCGAGACGCCGCGGGCGCGCAGGAACGGCGCCGGGTTGATGCGGACGCCGCCGCTGTAGACCTCGAAGTGGAGGTGGCATCCGGTGGAGACGCCCGTGTTGCCGACGTAGGCGATGGTCTGCCCGGCGCGCACCGAGTCGCCCCAGCTCACGTTGTAGCCGCCCGGCTTGATGTGGGCGTAGCCGGTGACGATGCCGCCGCCGTGGTCGACCTTGATGTAGTTGCCCCAGGCGCCGCTGTATCCGGCGAAGATGACGCGACCGGATGCCGCGGCGAAGATCGGCGAGCTGCAGCCGCCCGCGAAGTCGATGCCGCGGTGGCCCGACGTGCAGTAGCCGTTGGAGCAGATGGTGCCGCGGTTGCCGAACCACGCGCTGATGTAGCCGTAGCCGGGGCGCACCCAGCCCGACGGCTGCACCTCGCCGGCGCTCCCGCCGCCGCCACCGGAGCCGCCGCCGTTGTTCGCCGCCGCTTCGGCTTCTTCGCGGGCACGGCGCTCGGCCTCCTCGCGTTCGCGGCGGAGTCGGGCCTCGCGGGCCTTGCGACGCGCGATGACGCCGTCGCGATAGCCCGACACGGTCTTGGAGGTCGTGTCCTTGAGTGCGGCTAGCTGCGCCTCGAGCACGTCGAGGTGTTCGGCCTGGGCGTCGAGGGCCGCCTGGGCGGCGGTCGCGGCATCCTGGGCCTCGATCATCTTGGCTTCGGCCGCCTGCTGGAGGCGGTCACGCTCTTTGCGGGCGACGTCGGCCTGGTTCGACAGGTTCTGCGCGTTGTCGCGGGCGCTGACGGCATCCGCGTAGATGGCGCGGTTGGCTTCGAGCAGCTTGTCCATCGTGCCGAGGCGTGCGAGGAGGTCGTCGGCGCTGGCGGCCGAGCCCGAGAAGAACAGTTCGAGCGACGTGTCGTCGCCGCCCATGCGGTACTGCTGGGATGCCAGGCGCCCCAGCTTGTCGGCGGCTTCGGCGGCGCGGGCCCGTTCGGCATCCGCCTGTTCCTGAAGGGAGGTGGCGCGGTCGGCGGCCTCTTCGAACGCCTCCTGTGCCGCGATGTACTCGGCGCCGAGACGCTCGGCTTCGGCCTGCTTCGCGGCGACGTCATTCTGCAGCGACGAGATGAGACCCTCGATGCGGGTGACCTCGCGCGCCTTCGCGGACTGGTTGGCCTTGGCCTTCTCGACGTCGTCCCACGAGGGGTAGGAGGCGGCAAAGGCGGGCGCGCTCGCGAGGAAGCCTGCGGCGGCGATACCGGCGACGCCGAGCCCAAGCGCGGTGCGGCGAGTGAGGATGCGGCCGTGCTCGACGGTGCGGCCGAGAGCGCTGAGCTCCTGCGCGGTGGGCGCGCAGCCGCAGTCGTCGGGTGCTGCGGACAGCTCAGAAGGCACGTCTCACTCCTCAGTCACATCAGTAACAAGTGCCACAATAACAACACTGGTCACATCTGCCGATGATGGGATGCGTCGTTGGGGGGCGCGACGCACGCGCTCACGCCATCATCACCCCCCGGAACGCCGGTTCGCCAGAGGCCACGCCCTCGATTTCCGATTCCGTGGGGAATTGCGTATGCTTGAGCGTCGGTAAGCGTGAGCCTCCGGGTTCGCTCGGCCCCATCGTTTAGCGGCCTAGGACGCCGCCCTTTCACGGCGGTAGCACGGGTTCGAATCCCGTTGGGGTCACACTCCGCACCACACAATTGAACAAGCATGGCCCTGTAGCGCAGTTGGTTAGCGTGCCGCCCTGTCACGGCGGAGGTCGCGGGTTCAAGTCCCGTCAGGGTCGCTCCAAGCGACGGGCCCTTTGATTTCAGAGGGCCTTTCGTCTAGGACATGGCTCCTCGGATGCCATGCGGCTCTGTAGCTCAGTTGGTAGAGCGCACGACTGAAAATCGTGAGGTCACGGGATCGACGCCCGTCGGAGCCACAAGGACCGTCGTTACAACGGTCCCAGAAACCCTCGCCTAGCTTCTACATGGCGGGGGTTTTGCCTTTCCGCCGCACGTCCGCACCGGCGTAAAGAAGAAGCCCCGACTGTTACCACACAGCCGGGGCGAGACGAATGAGAAGTTCGCCTATCACGTTCAGCGTACCGCGCCTACCTGGGAGGCGGCTCCGCACGCGCTAGCTGAGCGCCGCGACCCTCTCGGTTCGATCGACGAGGCGGATGACGATCAGGAGATCGCCGGCCGAGACGACGGACGACGCCCCCGCCGCGTGCTATTCCCATGACGACGCGGTCGAACTGCGTGACGTCGAGTTGCTCGAGCGCGACCTTCTGCGTGGATTCGGCAAGGAGTCACGACCTCTACCCACCGGGTGTCGCGACGCACTGCGCCGCGTCAGGGTCATCCATCATGCGGCGGACGAAGTCGGGATCGGCGTCGTCGGCCGCATACTGCGTGCCCGAGTACGGCGCCTCGACGAAACCAACGGCGACCAGGCAGCGCGCGACCAGATCGACCCAGTCCGCCTTGTCGGGATTCTGAACGAGCCGCGCGTACAGATCCTCGATGATGCTGATCGTTCCGGTGCTGCAGTCGCCGGCGACCCGGTTCACGAGGTCGGTGTCCCACGATCCGCCGATCGCGTACGACCGGATGCCGGCGCGGTCCGCGCTCACCGTCACGGCCAGTCCGGCGCCGCGCACGCACTCGACGTAGAGCGCGACGGCCTCCTCGTACTCGTCGGCGGTGATCACGTTGTCACCGAGCACGCGGTCCTCGAACGCAGAGGTGGCGCGGTCCCGCGCAACCTCGAAGTCGGACCCGTATAGCGGATTCGCGATCTCTGGCGTCGGATCGCTGGCGATGGGAGCCCTCCTGGCATCCAGCACCGCTGCTCCGACCGCGAACGCGACCGCGACGACCGCAGCCGTGGCCGCCAGAGCTGTGAGCGGCGTCGCCCAGCGGAGCGCCGGCCGCCACCGTCGCACGCGCGGCACACGGGTGCGTTCGCTCTCCGCCACGATCCGGTCGCGGAGCGCGAGGTGAGTCGAGGTGAGCTCGTCGCCTTCCGCGGGATACGGGTCAGCCGTGCGCAATAACACCGCGACGTGGTCCGTACGATCTGTCGTGGTCATCGACCGCCTCCTGTCAGTTCGGGTTCCGTCATGGCATGGAGCAGCTTCGACCGCGCTCTCGACATCAACGCCCACACTGCCGACGTTCTGCACCCCAGCACTTCGCTGATCTCGGCGGCGGACAGCCCTTCCCAGTAGGTGAGCCGGAGAGCCTCCTGCTCCCTCGGGGAGAGCGCTCGCACCGCGTCGATCAGCGCGAGTCGGTCCTCCACGGGCAGCGCGGGTGAAGCCTCCTCGATCCGGCGCGCCAAGGCGACCTCGAGGTCGGCGCGGCGGCCCTGCCGTCGATAGAGATCGGTCAACAGATCCGCAGCCACCTTGAACAGCCACGCACGTGTGAGCGGTTCACGCGGGTCCTGCTTCTCCCAGGCGATACGGAACACGTCTCCGGCGAGGTCCTCCGCATCGGATGCCGAGGAGAGCCGACGCCTGAGGAATCGCAGCACGCCGAGAAAGTGGGCGTGGAACAACGCGTCGAACGCCGCCCGCCGCTGATCCCTCACGTGTGCTCCTCCGCGCGTCGATACCTCTGCCATGTCTACCGACGTTCGCGGGAAATCCTGACAACCGATTCGAACGTCGAAGGCGCGTGCCACCCTTGCAGTGACATGAGCACCTCGATCAGCCGCGACAGCCTGATGGCTGCCTTCGGCGAGAACCCGATGGTGCTCCCGGATGGCATCGTGCACGGAACGCGCGCAGCGGACTGGCCCGTGGTGCTCGACGCCCTCTCACGTGCTGGCTGGCCCGCGAGGTGGAACTCCCCCGGTCCCGGCCCCGGCACTCCCGTCGATCCCCGCGACTTCGACGACCCGTCCCGACACTACGACTCGTTCGCCGTCCACCCCGCCCCGGGGGTGCGGGTGAACTTCTTCTGGTACCCGGGCGAGGTCGTCTTCGACATCGACCTCCGTGAGCTCCGGGACCAAGCGTCGGTCGACGGGGTCTGCGCCCTGATGATCGTGCTCGGCGAGGCGACCGGCCGGACGGTGACGCTGTCACAGGAGGGCGACGAGGATGCCGTCGTGGTCAGCTACGACCCAGGCGACTCGTCCTTCCGCCTGACCTCGTCCGAGGGCTGACGCCCCCGCCCGCTCAGCCGAGCTTGCGGAGCACGCGTTCGAGCTTCGCCTCGATCGCCGCGGGGTCGATGACGGGCGGCTCACCGGCCTCCACCTGACGGGACCACGTGCGGCCGATGTGCCGCATGAGCCCGGCGAGCAGGTGCGTGATCAGCTCCGCCTGCTCCTGGCGCTCGTCGGCATCCTCGTCCGGCCACTGCGTGCGCAGCCGCAGCAGCACGATGTCGCGGAGTTCCGCCTCGATCGCCGAGAGCCGTTCCATCTGGCGCGACATCAGCACGGGGGTGGTGCCCACCGCCTGGATGCGACGCGCGAGGAGGGCGGGATCATCCCCCATGACCCCCGGGTCGATGCGGATCACGCGGGCAAGGCCGCTCAGCAGCGGACCGGTCGACACGACGAACTCCCGCGCCGCCTGCGCGTCGATCACGGGCGGCTCGGGGCCGAGGAGGGCGGCATCCTTCGTCTTGAAGTGATTGAAGAAGGTGCGGGGGCTGACTCCCGCGAGTTCGCAGATCATGTCCACCGTCACCGCGTCGTACCCGTGCTGGAGCACGAGGTCGGTGGCGGCGCGCTCGATGGCGTGGCGCTTCTGGACCGCGTCTCGGCGGCGGGCGGGGGGTGGGGTGGACATGATCTGCGAACTCCTTGCGTCACTCGTACCGTAGCGACTCGATCGGGTGCTGACGTGCGGCCCGACGCGCCGGGAGCACCCCGGAGAGGAACGCGATCGCCATGATGACGACGATCACGGTGATGACCGACGCCGGTTCGAACAGGAGGATCTGCAGGCCCGGCAGGTCGGCGAGCAGGGTCTGGCTCGCCCCGGCCGCGATCGCGCTGCCGACTCCGATCGCGGCGAGGGCGCCCAGCGCCGCCCCGAGCAGGCCGATGACCACCGCCTCGAGGCTGAACAGCGAGAACACCTTCCCGTTCGACATGCCCATCGCCTTCATCAGCCCGATCTCGCGGGTGCGCTCCTGCACGCTCATCAGCAGGGTGTTGACGATGCCGAAGGATGCCGCGAGCAGCGCGATCGCCGCGAACGCGCTCAGCACCCCGATGATGCCGTTGATGACCGTCTGCACGACGCCGAGTTGATCCTCGACGGTCTGCCCGGCGAGATCGTCGGCGGCGAGTGCGGCCTTGACGCCATCGATGTCGGCGGCGGTGACGGCGCCGTCGTCGCCCGACCCCGCGAGGGTGGCGACGGCGAGCGCCCACGAGCGCGGCTGGCCGGGCACGGCCTGCGCCTCGGACACCTCGTCGACGAGAGCGGCGTTGGCACCGGCGCCCGCAGCGAGGAGGCCTCCCCGCGCGACCCCGACGACGGTGGCTTCGACCTGCCGGTCGCCGCGTTCGGCGTCGGTGTAGCCGAGAGTGACGGTGCGGCCGACGGCATCCTGTGGTTCGTCGAACCCGAGCGTCGTCACGTAGTCGTCGGGCAGCACGATCTCGAACTCCGCGGTGTCCTGATCGAGCTGGTCCCCGGCGACGAGGTCGCTGCGGCCGATGGACGCGGTCGGGTTGACGGTGAGCTCGTACCGGGTGTCGGCGGCCTCTCCCGAGGCGGCGATCCAGTCGATGCTGATCTGACTGACCGCTTCCACGCGGGTCACGCCGTCGATCGCGGCGATGGCGTCGAGGTCGTCCTGATTGAGGAGCGCGCCGGAGCCGAGCGGTCCGGCGGCGCTCCCCTGCTGGCGACCGTCGGGGTCGTACTCGGCCGGCCCCTCCCCGGTGTCGACGGATGCCGCGGGGCTCACGAGCAGGATGTCGCCCGTGCTGACGGTGGCCACCTGCCGCTCGACGTAGTCGTTCACGCCGGCGCCGAGCGCCGTGGTCAGGGTGAGGGTGAACGCCCCGACGAACAGGCTCAGGACGGTGAGAGTCGTACGGAGCTTGCTGCGAAAGGCGTTGCGCGTCGCCGAGCGGACGACGTCGACGGCCCTCATGCCGCCACCGCCGCACGGCTGTCGGCGACGACGAGGCCGTCGGCGATCGTGACGGACCGATCGCAGCGCGCGGCCAGGTCATGATCGTGGGTGACCACGACGAGGGTGATGCCGCGCTCCCGGCGGAGTCGGAAGAGGATGTCTTCGACCTGTCCGCCGGTGGCGGTGTCGAGGTTGCCGGTGGGCTCGTCGGCGAAGATCACCGACGGTTCGCCGACGAGCGCCCGGGCCACGACGACCCGCTGCTTCTGACCGCCCGACAGATCCGTCGCTCGGTTGGTGGCCTTGTCGGCCAGTCCGAGCGCGTCGAGCGCCTCCATCGTCCGCCGTCGCCGCTCCTTCGGGGCGACGCCGGCGATGACCAGCGGCAGGCTCACGTTCTCGAAGACGGACTGCCCCGCCGTGAGGAAGAACTGCTGGAACACGAAACCGAACTCCGCGTTGCGGAGTCGGTTGAGGTCGCGCTGCGAGAGCCCCGAGGCATCCTGCCCGTGCACCGCGACGCGACCGGAGGTGGGCCGGTCGAGCAACGCGAGCAGATGCATGAGCGTCGACTTGCCCGACCCCGACTTGCCGACGATCGCGAGCGATTCGCCGCGGTCGATCGCGAGGTCGACACCCTTGAGCGCGGAGAACGCGGTGTCGCCCTTCCCATACGTTCGGATGAGGGCCTCGGCCCGTAGGACGGGCGGGGGCGCGGTAGCTGTGTCAGACATCGTTGGTCCTATCTTGCAGTCGGTGATGTTGTACTTGCAGTGACTGCAACTTTAGGAGATGCGCTGCCGCTTCGCGGCGACGCTGCCTGAGACTTCCCTATGCAAAAGGAAGGAGTGGCTGCCTGTTCGGGTCGGGCAGCCACTCCAGGGGGGAACCTCGCCGGCGCTACTTGGCGATCTTCTTCGGAGCGGAGACCTTGCTGACGCTCTGGTAGCCGCTCTTGCTGACGGTGACCTTGACGGTCACCTTCTTGCCGGCATCCGCCTTGCGCACCGTGTAGCTGGCACTCTTCGCACCCGACACGGCCTTGCCGTTGACGTACCACTGGTACGTCTTGGCGGCGGCGGGGCTGACGGAGATCGACGCGGTGAGCTTCTTGCCCACCTTCGCCGTGCCGCTGATCTTCGGCGTCGACACCTTCGCGAACAGCTTCGCGACGGTGACGGAGGCCGACGTCTTCGCGACGGTCTCGTACCCGCTGCGCGTCAGCGTGATCCGCACGGTGAGCTTCTTGCCCGCGTCGGCGCGCTTCACGGTGTAGGTCGCGCTCTTCGCACCCGAGACGGCCTTGCCGTCGGCGTACCACTGGTAGGCCTTCGTGGCGGTGGGACTGACCGACACGGATGCCGTCAGCTTTCCGCCGACGACGGCGCTTCCGCTGATCTTCGGGGTGCCGACCGTGAGGGCACGGGGCACCGCGACAGCGGTCGAGATGGCCGTGGCCGACGTGAAGCCGGCGCGGGATGCCGTGACGGCGACCGTCAGAGACGCACCGCGGTCGGCGGCGACGACCGTATAGGTCGAGGCCGTAGCACCGTCGATCGCGACCCCGTCGCGGAGCCACTGGTAGTCGACGTGATCGACGGCGGGGGTGAACTCACCGGCGGATGCCGTCAGCGTCTGGCCGACGCGTGCGGTGCCGCTGATGACCGGGGCTGCGACGACCTCCAGCGCGGGGACCACGATCTCCTCGAGCCCCTCCAGCGCGTCGCCGACGAGGCCCGCCGCGATGTCGCGCTGCTCCTCGGTGGGCGCCGAGGCGGCCAGCACGATGCGGGCCTTCTCGAGCGCGGCGTCGAGCGTCGCCAGCGTCGCGTCGGTGTAGAGCGACCGGTCGAGGCCGTCGGCCTCGGCGACGAGCGCCGCCAGGTCGGTGGTGTCGACCGTCGACGGGTCGAAGGCGACCAGGGAGAAGTCGTCGAACGTTCCCCAGGTGCCGCCCGCCGCGTCGACAAGGGATGCCGAGACGACCGCCTCGCCGTTCTCACCGACCTGCACGACCACGCTGGAGCTGTTGTGCTCACCCCACGCGGTGATCGACAGCGGGGTCTCGAAGGAGCCCTCCGACGTCACGGCGCGGAGCGTCGCGCTCCCCGACGTGAACGCGCCGCCGTGGGCGACGGCCGACAGCTGGTACGTGCCCGGCTCGAGCCCGGTGACGGTCTGCGAGACCGCCGTAGAGTACGTGCCGCCCGAGTAGAACTTGAACGCGCGGGTGCCGGAACTGGCATCCGTCGTGGCGGTGATCGCACCGCCCGTGCCGGTGACCGTCCAGGGCGCGGTCGCCGTCTCGAAGCCGGGGTTGGCGACGTGGTTGGTGGTGGATGCCGTCACGGTGACGCTCGCGCTCACGGGCAGGCCCGCGGCGGTGACGCCGGAGACGGTGTAGCTGCCGGGACTCGTGATCCACGACACGGCATCCGACCACTCGACCGCGGCCGTGCCCGTCGAGCCGTCGTTGTAGACGACGGTGACGGTGGCCGGGAGGGCGACCGCCGACGCGTTCGCGAAGGTCAGCGACACCGGCTCGTACGAGACGACCTCGAGGGGCGCGGTCGTGCCCGTGTAGACCCATTCGAACGTGGACAGCGACGACAGCGGCGTGCCGTCGGCGGCGAAGAGCGCCTGGTTGTCCCAGGCCGAGCCGCCGAAGTACACGCCGGCGTCGGCGGGGTCGTACTCGCTCGCTGCGGAGCTCGCCCAGCCGGAGCCGTCGCGCTCCCACAGCACCTTGTTGGCCTCGAGGGCGCTGGGCGGTCCGACCGGCAGCCACGCGGGCTCCCAGTAATAGACGCCGAGACCGGCGCCCTGGTCGACCTCGCTCACCGTGGCGATGACGTCGCGGAGGGCGCGGGACTGTCCCTGCACGGAGACGGGGTACTGGGTGGCGGCAGCCGCCGTGCGGATGACGTTGGGGTGGCCGTCGGCGTCGTCGAGGGTGTACGCCCACGACGTCTCGGCGACGATGACCTTCTTGCCGTACTGGTTGACGATCTTGTTGAGCTCGCTCTTGAGGTTGGCGAGCGTGCCGTGCCAGAACGCGTAGTACGACGACGCGAAGACGTCGTAGTCGACGCCGTAGGTCTGCAGGTAGCCGGCGAAGGTCGTGTAGTTGGCGCGGTTCGGGTTGGTGAAGTGCACGGCGACGAGCGCGTCGGGGAACACCTGGCGCACGCCCTCCGAGCCGGCCTGGAAGATCTGGGCGATGTTCGCCCACGAGGTCTCCCCCGCGACGCCGTTCGTGGTCTCGTTGCCGACCTGCACCATCGTGACGTCGACGCCCTCGGTCTTCATGAGCTCGAGCGACTCGATCGTGTACGCCTTGGTGGCCGCGGCCTTCTGCGCGATCGTGTAGCCGGCCCACGCTTTCGGGGCCTTCTGCTTGCCGGGGTCGGCCCAGAAGTCGGAGTAGTGGAAGTCGACGAGCACACCGAGCCCGGCGTCGGTGGCGAGCTTGCCCATCTCGGCAGCGCGCTCGGCGTCGACGGTACCGCCGCCGTATCCGGCCCCGGTGGTCGAGTTGTACGGGTCGTTCCACACGCGCAGGCGTACGTCGGTGACGCCGTGATCGGCGAGCACCTCGAAGAAGTTCGCGGGCTGACCCGCGGAGTCGCGGAAGACGACGCCCGAGTCGATGAGCGAAAGGTAGGACGAGATGTCCACACCCATCGTGAAGTCGGGGTCGAGGCCGTCGACCTTCTGGACGAAGATGTCGGCGTCGACCGGGCCTTCATCGGCGGCGAGGGCGGGGGTGGCGGTCACCCCCAGGGTCAATGTGGCGGCTGCGGCGACCGCGGCCAGGCGCACCAGATGCTGTCTCATCCTGCTGTCTTCCCATCTTCTTTGAGGGGTCGGTGCACCTGCGTGCGACGTCGCTGAAACGCCCGGGGGAGCACTGTGACCGGTCACAGTCTGTGACCGGTAACAGACTACGGGCGGTGCGCTTTCCCGTGAAGGCTCAGCGGATCGCCGTGATCCAACCGTTACCACCGGGTGGGCGCCCGGCCGGCGCCGAGCAGCCGCTCTTCGGTACATGCGGCGACATGGACGCTTCCCCTGGGGCCCACCGCGGTACTACACTCCGTCCAGATCAAGTTCGACGTGGTTACTGGGGGGTAGACCACGCGCCGCGCTCCGACGCACGAGGATGGGGATCCTCGTCGGAGCATCACGACGCGGGGTACGTCCGCTCTGTAGCGCAACGGAGCGGGGGACATCATGCGTTCACGTCTTGTCATCGGTGCGGCGATCGTCGCCGTCATCGCGGGAGGGCTCAGCGCCGTCGGCGCGCCCGATAATGCGTCGGCACTCACGGCAGGACTGCCGGTCAGCGCCGACGACCTGCCCACGTGGCAGACCAACGCGCAGGTCTTCGGCCTCGCCTCCTCGAACGGCCGCGTGGTCGCCGGTGGCGCGTTCACCGAACTGCGGCCCGGCGCGGGCCAGAGCGGCGCGGTGCAGAGTCTCACGGGCGTTGCGATCCTGGATGCCGCGACCGGCCAGCCCGACGCCTGCCAACTCCCCGCGACGCTCGCGAGCGGCACGGCCACCGTCTACGCGGTCGCTGCCGCGCCCGACGGCAACACGGTATTCGTGGGCGGCAATTTCTCGAAGATCGGCGGCGTCTCGCGGTCGCGTCTCGCCGAGATCGACCTGCGCACCTGCCGGGTGACGTCGTTCAACCCGGCCGCGATCTCCAGCACCGTGCTGTCACTGGCCGTCACGAACGACAACGTGTACATCGGCGGCGCGTTCCAGACGGTGGGCGGTCAGCCCCACCGGAGCTTCGCCAAGCTCACGCGCACCGGTGCCGTCGACAACACCTGGACGGCCAACGCGTACGGGGCGACCTCGACGTCGTACAGCCAGACCGTCGAGCCCAACAAGAACGCGCGCGGCACCGCGATCGCCCTCTCGCCCACCGGCGACCGGGTGGTGATCGGCGGCGACTTCTTCACCGTCAACGGACAGACGAGCCATAGCTTCGCCGTCGTCTCGGCATCCACCGGCGCCGTCGTGCGCGCTTGGCCGGCATCGACCGTCGGCAACACGTCGCGCACGAAGGCACTCGTCTCCGACGGCACCCGCTTCTACGTCGGCAACGAAGGCTTCAACGGATTCGACGGCAGCCTCGCCTACAACTGGAGCGACTACTCGCAGTACTGGCGCGACAGCTGCGCGGGCGCGACGCAGGCGATGCTCCTCCACGAGGGCCTCCTCTACGAAGCCCACCACCACCACGACTGCAGCGGCCAGGGCATGTTCCCCGACGGACGCCGCACCTACCTGAGCGTCTCGCGCGCCGACGACACGATGCAGCAGCACCTCGGATGGCTGCCCGAGCTCAACGACGGCACCGGCGAGGCGCTGGGGCCGCGGGCGTTCGCCATGGCCCCGAGCGCCAGCGGCGACAAGTACCTGTGGGTGGGCGGCGAGTTCACCCGCGTGAACGGCGAGGCTCAGCAGGGGCTCACCCGGTTCGGCAGCACCGACACGGGCAACCCGCCGACCCCGACGATCGCGGTGCGGGCGCTGACGCCGGGCACCGTGCAGGTGAACATCCGCGGCGTCGTCGACCCCGACGACTCCGACCTGACCTACGCCGTCTACAAGGGCACGAACACCACGACGCCGATCTGGACGGGAGTCGCGAAGTCGCAGCACTGGTACCGCAACCAGGTGACCTTCGTCGACACCGACGTCACGCCCGGCCAGACGTACTCGTACCGCGCACGCGTCATCGACGCCGCCGGCAACCGCAGCGGCATCACCGCGAGTGCGAGCGTGACGGCATCCGGTGCGGGTTCCGCGTACGCCTCGACCGTGCTCGCCGACGCGCCCCGCCTGTACTGGCGCTACGACGACACCGCCAACGCGCAGTGGGTCGTGGATTCCGCCGGGCAGACGGTGCAGGGCCTCAACGGCCTCGCGCAGAACGGCGTACTCCGCGAGGCGGCGGGCGCCCTCGCCGGCGACTCCAGCCTGAGCGCCACCTTCAACGAGAGCAGCCCCGCGCCGCAGTACATCTGGAACGACGTCATCGCGACCGGCCCGACCACGTACTCGATCGAGACGTGGCTGCGGACGACCTCGACCACGGGCGGCGCCCTCGTGAACTACGGCTCCACCAACGGCCGCCCGCGCAGCGACGACGGCACCGACCGCGTGAGCTCGACGGTCGACCGCGTGCTCTACATGGAGAGCGGCTCCGGCTTCGTGCGCTTCGGCATCCGCAACCCCAACAACAGCACGACGACACTGCGCTCGTCTCGTCAGCTCAACGACGGACAGTGGCACCACGTGGTGGCGACGCAGTCGTCCGCCGGCATGCGGCTCTACATCGACGGCGTGCTGCAGGCGCAGAACTCGACCACCGCCAACGGCACCTACTACGGCACGTGGCACGCGGGCGGCGACAACCTCATCGGCTACCAGAACACGTCGAGCACGCAGGCCGGTCGCTACTTCAACGGCCAGCTCGACGAGACGGCCGTGTACTACTCGGCTCTCGCGGCCGGTCGCGTCACCGCGCACTACGCCGCCGGCACCGGCACGGGCGGCGACACGACACCGCCGTCGGTTCCGGGTTCCGTGACGGCCACCGTCACCGGCAGCACGGTCGACGTCGCGTGGGCGGCCGCGGTCGACAACGTCGCCGTCTCCGGCTACGAGGTGCACCGCGGTACGACGGCGACCTTCACGCCGTCGGCGGCCACGCTCCGCGGCCCCGCCACGGGAACGACGTTCGCCGACACCTCGGTGCCGGTCGGCACGTGGTTCTACCGGGTCGTGGCTCGCGACGCAGCCGGCAACACGTCGACCCCGTCGACGGCGGCCACCGCCACCGTGGTGCCTCCGGACACGACCGCCCCGACCGCTCCGACCGACGTCACGGCGACCGTGGAGAACGGCGACGACGTCGCAGTGTCGTGGACAGCCGCGACGGATGCCATCGGCGTCACCGCGTATGCCGTGCACCGCGGCACGACGGCGGACTTCGCGCCGTCCGCGTCGACCCTGCTCGCCGACGACGTGACCGGCACGCAGTACACGCAGTCCGACGCGGGAGTGGGCACGTGGTTCTACCGCGTGCTGGCCCGTGACGCCGCCGGCAACTGGTCCGCCGCGTCCGACGCCGCCTCCGCGACGATCGACCCCGACACCACGGCACCGACCGTGCCGACCGGCCTCGCGGCGGTCGTGCAGGGCGGGAACGACGTGGCGCTCTCGTGGGACGCGTCGACCGACGCGGGGGGCGTCGCGGGCTATGACGTGCACCGGGGCTCGACGCCGGACTTCAGCGTCGACGCGTCGTCGCTCATCGCGACGGTCACGGCCCGGAGCTACACCGACACGGCGCGTCCGGTGGGCACGTGGTACTACCGGGTGACGGCGACCGACACGGTCGGCAACACGAGCGCCCCGTCCGGCGCCGCGAACGCGACGATCGCCCCGGCGGTCACGACCCAGACGGTGGTCGCGGATGCCGACACGATGGTGGCGGCCGTGAACCCCGGGGGCCTGTACGGCACCTCCACGCAGATCTCGTCGCGGTTCGACACGGCGATCGAGTCGTACCTCCGGTTCCCGCTCCCCGCGGCGCCGGCGGGCACGGTGCTGACGGGCGTCACGCTGTCGGTGCGCACCTCGAGCGACCCGACGGCCGGTTCGGCGGCGGCCCACGAGCTGCGTCTGCTCGACGCGACGTGGGATGAGGCCACTGTCACGTGGAACACCCGCCCGACCACCGGCATCGGCTCCGCTGTCCTGGGCCAGCTGACGGGCGCGACCGCCGTCAACACCGCCTACACGGTCACCCTCGACCCGGCGGAACTGGCATCCCGTGCCGGCAGCGCGGTCACACTCCGCCTCTCGGGCGTGACCGGTACCGACAACGTCCGACTGTGGTCGCGGGAGGCGACCACCGCGTCCTACCGACCGAGCCTCACCCTGACGTACACGGCCGTCCCCTAGATCAACGCCCGGCCGTGGCGGCGTGACCACCATGGGCCGGAACGATCCAGCCGGCGCGGGGGGCGCCGTGCGGACGGTCCGGCCGGCCACGCAGAAAGACCGTGGGCCCCGCTTCTCCAGCGGGGCCCACGGTGCGTCCGGGTGCGGATCGGGCTCAGGCGAGCTCGGCCGCGAACGGGTCGAAGCCGGCCGGCAGCAGCGGCACCGGCGCGACGGTGCTCTCGATCTCGAGGTACTGACCGGTCGATGCCGACTCCTCCGCCGACAGCATGACGTCGAGCACGTGATAGCCGAGTTCGCCCGTCGCGACGTGCGGGCGACCGGCGGCCAGGGCGCGGGCCATGTCGAGCACGCCGAGGCCGCGTCCGACGACGGTGCCCTCCTGCTCGATCTCGATCCACTCCTGCTCGGTCTTCATGCCGTCGCGGAACACGCCCAACGGCTTCACGTAGGCGATGCGCCCCTCGAACCGGTTCGGATCGGGGAGCACCATGGTGCCCTCGCTGCCGTGGATCTCGATGATGCCGTGACGCTCCAGCGCGGAGTCGAAGCTCAGCAGGTGGGTGCCGTGCTGGCCGCCCTCGAAGGTCGAGAGCACCTGCACGGTCGACGGCACCTCGACGGGGAAGGTCTCCCCCGCGCGCGGACCGGTGTGGATTCGACGCTCGGTGCGCGGCCGGGAGCCGCGGGCGGCGACCCCGGCGATCGGGCCGAGCAGGCTCACGAGCGCCGAGAAGTAGTAGGGGCCCATGTCCAGCAGCGGGCCCGCCCCCTGCGCGAACAGGAAGGCCGGCTCGGGATGCCACAGGTCGGGACCCTGCGTCTGGAACGCGGTCTGCACGAACAGCGGGGTGCCGATGACGCCCTCGGCGATGGCGCGCTTGGCGGTCTGGAAGCCCGGCCCGAGGATTGTGTCGGGCGCCGAGCCGATGCGCACGCCCGCGGCATCCGCGGCAGCGAGAAGCGCACGCGTGCTCTCGCGGTCGAGGCCGAGCGGCTTCTCGGTCCAGACGTGCTTGCCGGCGGCGACGGCCGCCTGAGACACCTCGACGTGCACCTGCGGGATCGTGAGATTCACGACGAGGTCGACGTTCGGGTCGTCGAGCACGGCATCCGCCGTTCCCCACGATCCGACGCCGTGCTCCTCGGCTTTGGCCCGCGCGCGCTCGGGAATGATGTCGCCGACGGCGACGACCTCGACGTCCGGGAACGACGTCAGGTTCTCGAGATAGGTCTGGCTGATGACTCCGGCGCCGATGACGCCGACTCCGAGGCGGCTCATGCGACGAAGCCTCCCTCGCGGAGGAAGCCGAGGCTGGCCTCGATGTCGGCGAAGACGTCGCCGGGTGCGCGGTCGTACTCGATGACGGCGTACTGGATCGCCGAGCCGGCGCGCAGTGCCGCGGCGAGTGGAACCTCGCCGGTGCCCGCGTGACGCTGGTCGAGGCTGTCGGAGCCGAAGGCTTCGGCGCCGGGCGCCCACGGGTTGGACGCGGGCACGATGCCGTCCTTCACGTGTACGGCGGTGAGCCGGTCGCCCAGTCGCGACACGAGCGCGGGCACGTCCTGACCGCCGGTGAGCGCCCAGAAGAGGTCGAGCTCGAGCTGCACTCGCTCGTCGGTGAGCGACACGAACCGCTCGTAGGCGGTCTGGTCGCCGAAGGATGCCACGAACTCCTGCGCGTGATTGTGGTACCCGACGTTCAGGCCGAAGGTCGCGGCCTTCTCGGCGGCGCTGTTGAGGCGCTCGGCGATGTCGGCGACGCCCTCTTCCGTGAGCCAGCGCTCGGGGGCGACGAACGGGTCGATGACCGTCTGGATGCCGATGGCCGCGGCGGCTTCGAAGACCACCTCGGGTGCCGGCGTCGGGATCGAGCCGTCGGGCGTCCACAGCTTGTCGGTCAGCAGCGGCGCGTGGCCGGTGGGCGAGACGAGTCCGCTCGCGTCGAGGGCGGCGCGGATCTCGGCGGGACGGCGGACGAAGTCGAACGCCTCGACGTTCTTCAGTCCGATCGCCGCGAGACGGTCGAGCGACCCCTGCGGGTCGGCGGTGAACTCCTTCGCGAGCGAATAGAGCTGCACGGATGCGGCGGGCAGTGCCATGGGTCTTCCTTCGTACGTCGTTGTCGGTGCGCCGCGAGGGCGTTGCGCCGACGATAGCACAAAACCTCCATGTGGAGGTTTTTCTCCTCGGGTGGGTTACATTGAGTCCATGACTGCGTCGCCGGAGCCGGCATCCCCCGCCGAGACCGGCGCGCCCGTCGACGTCGACCGCCTTCTCGGGCGCCAGGGGCTGCAGCCGAAGGGGATCGCCCGGCGCCGCGAGATCCTCGACCGCGCGATCGACGTGTTCCGCGAGCGCGGAGCCGACGGCACGTCGCTGCGCCGCATCGCGGAGGCGCTCGGCGTCTCCCACGCGGCGCTGCTCCACTACTTCGACTCCCGCGAGCAGCTGCTCGTCGCCGTGTACGCGCACGCCGAGGAGCAGCGCTCCGCCGCCGACCCCACCCCTCGCACCGGCGTGGACGGCATGGTCCACGCCGCGATGGCGAACGTCGAGGTCCCCGGGCTCGTCAAGCTCTACTCGACGCTGGTCGCGGCCTCGCTCGAAAGCGACAGCGAAGTGGGCACGGCCTTCTTCTCGGAGCGGTTCGACCGCATCCGCACGCGCCTGACGGCCGAGTTCGCCGCCGACCAGGAGGCCGGCCTCATCCGCGACGACGTGCCCGCCGCCCACCTCGCGGCGCTCCTGATCGCGGCCTCCGACGGCCTGCAGATCCAGTGGCTCCTGGAACCGTCGCTCGAGCTTCAACAGACGCTGCGCACCTTCGCCGCGCTGCTGCAGCCGCCGCACTGAGCCGACGGCACGAGCGAGCGGCTGCGCGCGACCCGTCCGCGGGAGGAGGATGGCGGCATGAGCGAAGCGAAGACCCAGCCGACGGATGCCGACGTGACCGCGTTCCTGGAGGCCGCCACCCCGGCGCGCCGACGGGCCGACGGCATCGCCCTGGCCGAGCTCTTCACGGAGGTCACCGGAGCGCACCCCGTGATGTGGGGACCGAGCATGGTGGGGTACGGCTCTTACCGCTTCATCTCCCCGTCCGACCCCCGACGTCGCGGGAACTGGCCGAAGGTCGCGTTCTCACCGCGCAAGGCGCAGCTCTCGCTCTACGGCCTGAAGGACCTCGCGGACGGAGCGGCCCTGCTTCCACAGCTCGGCACGTTCACGGAAGGCGCGGGCTGCGTCTACGTGAAGAGGCTCGACGACGTCGACCTCGACGTGCTCCGCCGCCTCGTCGCGATCGCGTGGAGCCGGGAAGACGACCCGGAACCCCCGACCTCCGGTCGCTGACGCGCGAGACCGGCGCCGTGCGAGCCGTCTGTGCAGACAGCCCTCAGCGCGCGACGAGACGGTCTCGATAAAGGGCCACGACGCGTCCCTTGCGGTGCGCCCGCCGCTGGCGAGCCGCACCTCCCCCGCCCTGCGCGATGTCGGCGAGGAAACCGGCGATCACCCGGTCGTCGTCGCCGCCCAGACGAGGGCGGATGAGGTCGTGCAGCGCGTCGATCGCCAGAGCCGCGGCGACCAGCTGTCCCGTGCGGGGGTCGACGAGGGTCGACGCGGTCGCGTGCCGCGCCGCGTGCCACAACGCGGCATCCCACCCCTCGTAGCGCGTCGGCCTCGGCACGTCGCTGTCGAACCCGACCACCACGAGCGCCCGGATGAGGGCGGCGAGCGCGACGGAGGAATGCGGGTCGAGTTGCGCGTCGCACACACGCACTTCGAGCGTCGGATGCGCGGCGGACAGCCGGGTGTGCCAGTTGATGGTGCCGGCATCCGACGTGGCACCCACCCCCACGAGCCGCGCGCGCACCTCGTCGTGCTCGGCGGCGTCGGCGAAGTAGGGCGGGATGCCGTGCGTCGTCCAGCGGCGGCTGTGGATCGCCCGCCAGCTGGCGAATCCCGTGTCCTGACCGTGCCAGAACGGCGAGTTGGCGGCGAGTGCGAGCAGCACCGGCAGCCACGGGCGCAGGAAGTTCGAGGCGCGAATGCCTGCGTCGCGGTCGGGGATGCCGACGTGCACGTGGAGGCCGTTGAGCTGGTGCTCCGTCGTGAGACCCGCGATGTCGTGGGCGATCGTCGCGTAGCGGCCATGGAGTTCGGGAGCCCTCTCGCTGGCGGCGAAGGGCGAGCCCGTCGAGGCGACGACGACCCCTGCGGCATCCGCCCATTCGGCGAGCCGCCGACGGAACGCGGCCACATCCTTGAGCGCTTCGCCGATCGTGCGGCACACCGGTGTGGCGTACTCGATCTGCGAGGGGAAGAACTCCCGCACCACGAGGCCGGGTCCGACGCCGCGGAGTTGCTCGACGGCCTCGAGGCCCACGTCGCGCGTCGTGAGGGTACGCGGGTCGAGCAGGACGAACTCCTCCTCGATCCCGAAGGTGACGCCGCTCGCGTGATCCATGCCGCCTCCCCGCAGATCGATCCGTGCCGCTATACGGCGCTGAGCGGTGGTCGGTGGGCGATGGGGATCGGCTTGCGGGCGGGCTCGCGGGCGGGCGTATGCAGGACCGCCGACGCGCTGTCGAGCACATCGCTCAGCGAGCCGAACGTGGCGACGCCGATGCCGCGCGCGATCCAGGTGACCTCGTAGCGATCGTCCGGGCGCAGCTCGATGTAGGCGACGATGCTGTCGGCGTCGCAGGCGGCGAAGGAACTGTCGCAGAGCCGCCAGGTGGTGTCGGACAGCGGGTCCAGAGTCAGTCGATGCGGGGAGGGGGTCATGTCGGTGCTTCCCGGACGTTCTCGAAACCGTCCTCAGTGCACGATGCGCCCCGGCGCCGGGATCACCGAGGGGATTGACAGGCCCCCCACCGCCGGATACGCGGAGGCCTCCGATGCCGTGCACTCTCGCGCGGGGTATCACCGCGCAGGGAGCCTCGCAAGGGTGGTGCTTCGTCGGATGCGGCCCCGTAGCGTCGGTAGCTGCACGGGCGAGCCCAGTCGCCCAGGAGAGGGGCCGGACCTGTGAGCAACGCGTACCACGTCATCATCGGCACCGAGGAGATCCGAGTGCCTCCCGCCGAGATCGAGCGGTTCCGCGGCGACCTGCTGCACGCCGCACGAGACGGCGCGAGGTGGGTGCCGCTGCGGATGTCGGAGAACCGGACCCTCGAGTTCCTCATCACGCCGTTCTCCACCGTCCGCATCGAAGCGGTCGCGATCGACGACGAAGACGAGGAAGTCGGCGACGACGACGCCCCGCACGAAGGCTGACGCTCAGCGTCGAGGCCGGCGCGAGGAGTCGACGGTACGGACGAGGGATGCCACGGCCGCCTCGAACACGAGCGACTGTGCGACCTCGACTGCGCGGTCGTAGCGCGCTCCCCCGAGGGCGACGAACACGCGGCCGACGACGTCGATGAATCCGACGGTGGCGCCGTCGACGGACACCGCATACGCATCGGTGTCGATGCGCTCCCAGACGATCCGCGGCAGCGGTTCGGTGGTGGCGGGCGGGTGTGCAAGCACCCGACGCTCGCGCGCGGACGGCATCCGCACCGGCAGTATGTCGGTCATCTCTCCCCGCCCTCCGTGTGCTGTTGTCCGCTACATAGACGGTAAGCGGGTCGCACGACCGTGAAGAGGGGGTTGACCGACACGAGCGAGGCGGCTACTCGCGCGCTCGTCTGCCGGCGAAACCGTGCGGGATGACGCGCGGCTGAACGCTGGTTTACACGGAGTTTACGTTCGGGCCTCGCGCCGACCCCCTGCGTAGGGCTAGAGTGAGGGAGAACGCAGCGCGAAACGAGTGGGGTCGTCGCGCGTATCCGGGGGGATTTGAGCGTTCTGGGGGAATGGACCTTCGCCGATTCGGGTCGGTGGCGGTCGACGCATGTTGCTGGGGGGCACAATGCGCAAGTTCGGTAACGGCATGGGAGTCGCGCGATGAGCGCGATCGACGACGTCGCACCTTTCTTTCAGCTGCCGACTATCGGTTCGCTGTCGGTGCGACGGGAAGCCTCGGTGGCGCCACGCGCGTCCGCCGCGGTGGTCAGCCGGTTGCAATGGGAGCGCCGCTATCGCTGGCGCCTCCGCGTGATCGACGCCATCGTCATCTCCGTGGCATGCATCGTCGCGACGGTGGTTCCGCTGCTGCTCGCGACGCCGGACGTCCTGGCCGGAGATTCGTGGCACATCGCCCAGATCTCGGCCGGCACCGCGGTGTTCTGGATGCTGACGCTCAGCCTCTTCAACACCCGCGCATCTGCGATCCTGGGCAGTGGCGCGACGGAGTACGCTCGCGTCGCCCACGCCACAGGACTCGCATTCGGCACGCTGGCGATCGTCTTCGTGCTGTTCGAATGGGACGGTCTGCGCGAACAGCTCTACTTCGCGCTGCCCGTCGGGCTCGTCGCCCTGATCCTGTGCCGCTGGCGCACGCGCCGCTGGCTCATGCGCCAGCGCGCACAGGGTCACTACGCGTCGCGCACGCTGATCGTCGGCGCGCGTGATGACGTCGAGTACACGATCCGGGCGCTGGGCCCGGACGGAAAGCTCGGGTACCGCGTCGTGGGGACGGCCGTACTCGACGACGAGATCGACCACCTGACGGTGGGCGACACGTCGTATTCCGTCACGCGTGGGCCCGACGCCGTCACGCGCGCCGCATCGGCGCTCTACGCGGACACGATCGTCGTCGCCAGCCAGCCGGTCGGCGACCCGACGTACGTGAAGCGGCTCGCCTGGGAGCTGGAGGGCACGGCCGCTGAGCTCGTCCTGGCCAGCCAGATCGCCGATGTCGCGGGACCGCGCATGTCGCTGAGCCCCGTCGAGGGTCTGCCCATGCTCCACGTGACGATCCCGACCTTCCAGGGCGGCGCGTACGTGATCAAGCGCGCGCTCGACATGGTCACCTCTTTCATCGCGCTCGCGATGTTCGCTCCGTTCGCGGCGATCATCGCCGTCGCGATCAAGCTCGACTCTCCCGGGCCGGTGTTCTTCCGCCAGGCGCGCGTCGGGCGCGACGGCCGCGAGTTCAAGATGGTCAAGTTCCGCTCGATGCGCACGACGGCCGAGGCGGAACTCGCCGCTCTCGTCGCCGACAACGAGGGTGCCGGTCCGCTCTTCAAGCTCCGCGCCGACCCCCGCGTCACGCGCGTCGGTGCCATCCTGCGCAAGTACTCGCTCGACGAGGTTCCGCAGTTCCTCAACGTGCTCCTGGGCGACATGAGCGTCGTCGGGCCCCGCCCGCCGCTGCCGTCCGAGGTCACCGCCTACGACGGCACCGTGTTCCGCCGCCTGTACATCAAGCCGGGCATCACCGGCCCCTGGCAGGTGGGCGGTCGCAGCGACCTGTCCTGGGAGCAGAGCGTGCGCCTCGACCTGCGCTACGTCGAGAACTGGTCGGTCATGACCGACCTGGTGATCATGTGGCGCACGGTCAAGGTCATGATCCGCCCCGATGGCGCATACTGAGGCGATGCCTGCCGATACGACGCGACGCTCCGTCCTGTTCGTCGGGGTGAACTACGCCCCCGAACCGACCGGGATCGGTCCGTACACGACCGGCATGGCGACCGGACTCGGAGCCCATGACTGGAAAGTCTCGGTGATCACGGGGCACCCGCACTACCCGTGGTGGCGCATCCCCGAAGAGCACCGTGGCCTGCCGGCCCGCGACACCGTCGACGGCGTCGACGTGCGCCGCGTGCGCCACTTCGTCCCGAAGCGACACAACGCGATCACCCGCGCGCTCCACGAGGTGACGTTCGGTCTTCGTGCCGCCTTCAGCTCGTGGCGGCACGCAGACGGCAGCCGTCCCGACGTCGTCGTTCTCGTCAGCCCCGCCCTGCTGTCGTCGCGCATCGTGGCGGTCCGCGCCCGGGCGCGCCGGATACCGGTCGTCACGTGGGTGCAGGACATCTACACCCTCGGCGTCAAAGAGGCCGGCGGCGGGCTCGGCTCGGGCGTCATCGAACGTTTCGAGCGGGGTCTCGCGAACCTGTCGTCGCGCGTCGTCGTCATCCACGACCGCTTCCGTCGCATGTTCGCCGAAGACCTCGGCACCACGCGGCCGATCGACGTCGTGCGCAACTGGTCGCACGTGCCGGATCTCCACGACCGCCGCGACGCCGAGGTGCGACGCCGCCACGGCTGGGAGGACGACGACATCGTCGTCCTCCACGCCGGCAACATGGGCGCGAAGCAGGGTCTCGAATCGGTCGTCGCCGCGGGCCGCGTGGCGGCCGAGCGCGACTCCGCCGTGCGGTTCGTCCTCCTGGGCGACGGCAACCAGCGCGCGACGCTCGAGGAACTCGCCAAGACGCAGGAGCAGGATGCCGGTCGGCCGCTGCGCCTGCAGTTCATCGACCCCCTCGACGACGAGGCGTTCTTCGCGCTCCTGGGCTCGGCCGACGCCCTGCTGGTGAACGAGCGTCCGGGCCTCACCGAGATGTCGGTCCCGAGCAAGATGACGACCTACTTCTCCACCGGCCTTCCCGTCGTGGCGGCCGTCGACACGTCGAGCACGACGCACGACGAGATGCAGGCGGCCCAGGCGGGGCCGTGCGTCGCCGCCGCCGACCCGGAGGCGCTGGTGACCGCCGCGGAGGCCGTGGCATCCGATCCCGCCGCCGCGCGCACGTACGGTGAGAACGGACGCGCCTACCGGCAGCGCCTGCTCACCGAGCACGCGGCGATCGCGCGGTTCGCCGACGTGCTCGACCTGGCGATCTCCGGCTGACACCCGAACGGCGGTGGGTGCGGCATCCTGAACGGATGACGTCCGACGACACGCAGATCCTCCGCCTCGCCGCCTTCGCCGCCCAGCCCGGCGGCGGCAACCCCGCCGGGGTCGTCCTCGAGGCAGGCCGGCTCGACGACGCGCAGATGCAGCGGATCGCCGCCGAGGTCGACTACGCAGAGACCGCCTTCGTGACGGGGCGGGATGCCGAGGGCATCGACATCCGCTACTTCTCCCCCGTCGCCGAAGTGCCCTTCTGCGGCCACGCCACCGTCGCCACGGCCGTCGCCCTCGCGCAGACCGGCGAGACCGCCCTCGCGAGGGGAGAGACGGCGGAGCTGTCGTTCCGCACGCCGGTCGGACCGGTCGTCATCCGCGCGACCCGCGACGCCGACGGCGTGACGGCCGCGTTCACGAGCGTCGACCCGTCGGTGTCGGAGCTCTCCGCTCCGGTGCTGCAGCGCCTGCTGGCCGAGCTCGGCCTCACCCGCGACGACCTCGACCCGCGGATGCCGCCGGCCGTCTCGTTCGCCGGCAACCGGCATCCGATCATCGCGCTGCGCGACCGTGACGTGTTCGACGCCTTCCGCTTCGACCCCGCCCGCGTCCGCGCGCTCATGGACGAGCAGGAGTGGCGCGGCACCATCACCGTCGTCCACGTCGCGCCCGGCGACGACCCCGTCCGCGCACTGGAGGCGAGGAACCTCTTCCCCGTCGGTCGGATCACGGAAGATCCCGCCACCGGCTCTGCCGCAGCGTCCGTGGGCGCCTACCTGCGGGCCCGAGGGCTCGTGGTGCCCCCGGCATCCGTCTCCATCCATCAGGGCGCGCACGTGGGCCGTCCGAGCCTGCTGAGCGTGGAGATTCCCGCAACCGGCGGCATCGTCGTGAGCGGCCGTGCCGTCCCGATCACAGACCGCGCCGGCCGCGCATCCTGAAGCTCGGAGATCCGAGGCGGACGCGCGGCCGGCAAGGGAGGCGAGCACCCCCTTCTGCAGCCGGGGGTGCTCGCGCGGACGGCGTGGGGCCGTCCGGATCTCACCGATGAGGGGGGGAGCCCGGGGCGGCTCAGCCTTCATCGGTGAGGGGTCAGGTACTCAACCTCACGGAGCGGCCGTGTAGGTTAGGACGAGAGTCGGTCGGTTGGCGGCCGTACCGGCATCCTTCGACCAGAACCGCAGGTTGTCGGTGCCGTTGTCCGTGACGAGGAAACCGACCGTCGTCCCGCTCAGCGGCGCCAGCGTCGACGCGGTGAGCTCACGCTCGTACGTCGTGCTGAGCGCCGTCAGTCCCGACAGGCTGCCGACGGTCGCCCCGGCGTCGGTCGGACGGTTCGCCCACGTGAGCGTCGACTCCGTCCAGGCCGAACCCACCAGTTTCACGTCGTGCGTGTCGGCCGAACCCGACGTCGAGTCCGACGTCGTGCGCAGCCGCAGCACGGCCGAGGTCAGCACGCGTCCTTCGGGCGCGGCCGGCAGCTCGAACGCGAGGTAGCTCTGCAGCGCCCCCGACGTGCCGCCACGGGTGGAGAGGTAGGTCGCCGCCCCGTAGTTGGTCGACGTCGACGACTGCGCGACGAGCGCGTCCTTGAGTGCCACGACCTCGGTCACGACGGGCTCCAGCGGCTCCTCGGGAGCCTCCGGCACCTCGACGGCCACGGCCGCCGACGCGGCGCTCACGTTGCCGGCCGCATCGACCGCGGCGACACGGTAGTACCAGGTGCCCGCGGCGACGTCGGACTGCGAGAACGACGTGCCCGAGGGCGTGCCGACCTGGCTCGACGAGTTGGCCGTGAAGCCGGCCGTCGTGCCGCGGTACACCCGGTAGCCGGTGACGCCGACGTTGTCGGTGGATGCCGTCCAGTTCAGCGAGACGTTGCCCGCCGCCGTGCCGGTGCCCTGCAGACCCGCCGGCACGCTCGGCGCCGCCGTGTCGGGCTCGGGCTCCGGCGTGGTGCCCGGCGTGAACTCGAGGATCAGGGCCGGGCGGCGTGTGGTGCCGGTGCCCTCCTTCGAGACGAGGCGCACGTTGTCGGTCGACGTCGTCCGCAGCGCGAACGAGACGTCGGAGCCGGCGAGCGAAGCCAGGGCCGAGGCGTCCAGCGTGACCGTGTAGGTCGTGTTGAGCGCCGTCGCGCCGGTGAGCTGACCGATGCTGGAACCGAATCCGGTGGTCGGACGGTTGTTCCACGTCGTCGTCGCCTCGGACCACGATCCGGTGAGGATCGAGACCTGGTGCGTGCCGGTGGAGTTCGCCGTCGAGTCGGTCGACGTCGTCACCCGGAGGGTCGCGCCGGTGAGCGTGGTGCCCGCCGGTGCCGCCGGGATGGCGAAGCGCAGGTACGACTCGATCTGACCCGTGCTGCCGCCGCGAGCGGAGATCTGGTTGCTCGCGCCGTACACCGTGTTCGCGGCACCCTGGGCGACCATCGTGTCGGCCTGGACATCGGCGGTCACCGTGACGGGCTCGACGGGCTCGGACGTGTCGATCGTGACACCCTGCGACCCGGTCGCCGCGCTGCGGTTGCCCGCACCGTCGATGGCGACCACGCGGTAGAAGTACTGGCCGTCGGCCAGGCCCTCGTCCGTGTAGGAGGTGCCGGTCGGCTGAGCGATCGGGGTGAGACCCGCGATCGAGAAGCCGGCCGTGGTGCCGCGGTAGACCGCGTAGCGCTCGACCGAGATGTTGTCGGTGCTGGCCGTCCAGCTGAGCTCGGCGTCCGAACCGGATGCCGTCGCCGTCAGACCCGTCGGGGTCGTCGGGTTCTCGGTGTCGGCCACCGTCGCCGAGGCGGCAGCGCTGGCGGCGCTGATGTTGCCGGCGAGGTCGTACGCGGCGACCTTGTAGTAGCGCGTGCCGATCGTCGTGGCGGGGTCGGTCCACGTCGTGGCCGTGACCCCGTCGGCGACGAGCGAGTCGGCGTCGGCGGTGAAGCCGGCCGTGGTGCCGCGGTACACGCGGTAGCCCACGACGCCCACGTCGTCGGTCGATGCCGACCAGGCGACGTCGACGGTGCCGTCGGCGGACGCCGTGGCCTCGACTCCGGTCGGCACGCTCGGCGCGTCGGTGTCGATGTCGACGACCGCGGTGGCCTGCGCGCTGGCGGTGCCCGCGTTGCCGGCGGCGTCGACGGCGACCACGCGGTAGTACCACGTGCCCTCGCCGACGTTGACGTCGGTGTACGCGGCCGTCGCCGGCTGCGCGATGCGGGTGCCGTCGGCGATGGCGAAGCCGGACGTGACCGAGCGGTACACGTCGTAGTGGTCGACGGCGACGTCGTCGGTGGCGGCGTTCCAGGTGAGTGCCACATCGGTGCCGGCGACGGAGGTCGCCAGACCCGACACGGCGCTCGGAGCCGTCACGTCGGCGAGCACGACCTCGTGGGCGGAGCCCGAGGTGCTCTCGTTGCCGGCGACATCGTACGCCGTCACCTTGTAGTAGCGCGTGCCCGGGGTGGTGTTCGGGTCGGACCACGAGGTGGTCGTGACGTCACCGACGAGGGCGCTCGGCGTGATCTCGAACCCGGCGCTCGTGCCGCGGTAGATCCGGTAGCCGGCGACACCGTTGGCGTCTGCCGAGGCGGACCAGGTGAGGTCGACCGACGTGGTTCCGGTGTGCGCGACGTTGGTCGGCACGGTCGGCGGCGTCGAGTCCTGCAGTCCGATCGCGTAGTGGTTCGTCACGGCCGCACCGGTGAGGGCGGTCGGGTAGATGGCGACCTCGTCGAGCTTGCCGCTGAAGTAGTGGCTGCTCGAGGAGTCGGGCCATCCGCCCAGGTTGCCGCCACCGACGCGCCAGTAGCCGTCTCCGGTCTCGGCGTTGGTGACCGCGTTCGCACCCTGCTGCACGCCGTCGACGTAGATGCGCATACCCGCCGAGCCCTGCGTGGCGACCACGTGGTGCCACTGCCCGTTGTTGAGCGAGCTCGTGGTGGTCACCGACTGCACGGCACCGTTGTAGATGCCGAACCGCAGGCGCCCGTCGTTGAGCATGTACACCTGCTTGTCGTAGTTGTTCCCGCTGTCGGTGGGGCTGTTTTCGAAGCCGATGATCTTGCCGCCGGAGGTCGTGGTGGTGTTCACCCAGAACTCGAGCGAGTACTCGGACGGAGCGGCCACGAGACCGGTGCGGACGATGCCGCTGCCGTTGCTGTTGGTGCCGGGCGTCGTGATCGCACCGCCGGGGATCTTCGTCCCCTCGGTGAAGCGGGTCACGGCCGAACCGATCACACCGTCACGGGCGCCCAGGAACGAGGAGTCCTCGGCCACCGAGCCGCTGGCCTCGTCGAAGCGCCAGTACGACGTCGGGTTGTCGCCGAACACGGCCGCGCCGTAGGCGTCGGCGGGAGCCTCGTTGAGGTCCATCTCCCCGCCACCGGCGAGGAAGTGGTCGATGGCCTTGTTCTGGCTGAGCACCGATCCGTAGACGGCGGTCTCGTCGAGCTGGCCGTCGAAGAAGCGGGAGGCGGTGTTGTTGTTGCCACCGTTCTCGGGCCACGAGTTCAGGTTGTCGCCGCCGACGCGCCACGTGCCGAAGTACTGCTGCGCGTTGGTGACGTTGTTGCGGCCGACCTCGGCGCCGTCGATGTACAGACGCATGCCGTTGCTGCCCTGCGTCGCCACGACGTGGTGCCACTGGTCGTCGTTGTAGGCGAGGTCGGAGCGGAGCGTACGGATCTGGCCGTTGTAGATGCCGAACCGGATGCGACCGGTGGCGTTCTCCATGTACACGATGCGGTCGTAGCTGCCGCTCATGGTGTCGTTGCCGTTGTCGGTGCGCGGACGTCCGTTGCCGTAGCTGACCATCGAGCCACCCGTCGTCGACGAGGTCTTGAACCACGTCTCGATCGTGTAGGTAGAGGGTCCGGACGCGATCTGGTCGTTCCAGACGTACTGGCTCGCTCCGTCGAAGACGGCGCTGCTGCTGCTGTCGCCGGGGATCGCGCCGGCGGCGTAGGTCACGCCGTTCTGCGCGATGCCGTTCTTGGCGGATCCGACCTTGCCGGAGCGGTCGATGACCCAAGCGCCGGCGTCGTCGTACCGCCAGTAGAGGTCGGGCTGATCGGCGACGACGGTGGCCGCGTAGCTGGATGCCGTCGCGGATGCCACGCCGTTCTGCGCCGCCGAGAGCGCGCTCTGGTTGCCCGCGGCATCCACCGCGCGGACGCGGTAGGAGTAGCTGACGCCGGGCGTCGCCGTCGAGTCGACGAACGTCACCTGCGGGCGAGTCCACCAGGTGGTCTCCACGCTGACGGGGTCGCCGAGCTGCACGTTGTTGCGGTACAGGATGTACTGCAGCGGCGAGTCATCGGGGTCGTAGACCGAGCGCGCGACGATCTGCAGAGCGCCCGGAGTGACGGCACGCACGTTGATCGACGGCGTCGGCGGGTTGCCGGTGTCGGTCGTGCTGAAGCGCGTGAGTCCCTGCTGGGCGCCGCCGTTGACGGCGGTGAACTCGCCGCCGACCCAGAAGTACTTCTGGCCGTTCTTGGTCGCCACCGTGAGACCGCGACCGCCGATGCCTTCGCCGGTGCCGTCGTTGAGCGTCGGGAACCAGCCGAGCTGCTTCTGCATCGGGTCCTGCGTGTCGGTGACGCTCAGGTAGATGCGACGTCCGTCCGGGAACTGCCCGGTCGAGGAGCAGTCGTGGTGGTGGTGGGCCTGGTAGAGCTTGCCGTTCTCGATCTGGAGGGCCTGGACGGCGCCGAGGCAGGTGTCGCGCCAGTCCTGGTTGCCGGTCGACCAGTTGAGGCGGGCCGCGCCGTCGAAGACGCCGCCGCCGCTGCCCTCGTTGCCGATGTAGAAGGACGAGCCGTCGCTGACGATGGCCTTCGTGATCGAGCACGGGTGGATGAAGTTGCTGCCGTCGCCCCAGTTGAGCGGGTTGGACGGGTACGCGCGGGTGACGGCGCCGGTGTTGGCGTCGACGAGCGCGATGCTGTGGGTGTTGGTGCCGTTGACGGTGTAGAACGACCCGCCGAGGGCGATCTTCGACCCGTCGGGCGACGCGGCGATGGCGAGGCCGCGCGAGCTGGCGTCGGCCGTCGTGCGGCACTCGATGCCCGGCTCGGGACGCGTCTCCATGTTTCCGACGGCGTCGGCGATCCAGGTCTCGTCGAGCACGCCGGCGCGGTTCACCTTGGCGAAGCTGCGACGCGGCTGTCCGGCGACGGTCTGGAAGAGACCACCGAAGTAGACGGCATCCGCCGTGACCTCGAGGGAGTAGACGAACGACGAGACGCCGGAGACGTTGAAGCTCGTCACGGTGCAGGTCTCGACGTTGATCTCGGCGATGCGGGTGCGCGAGACGCCGCCGATGCTGTTGAAGTTTCCGCCGACGACGACGGTCGAGCCGTCGGGCGAAGCCTCGGCGGTGTACAGGCGGGCGGTGCCGCCCGACAGCGTCGCGGGCAGCTGACACGTCGACGGTGCGCCCGTGTCGGCCTCGAAGATCGCCACGCCCGTCACGTTCCGCGCCGAGCCGCTCATGCCGGCGCCGGGCCGGATCTGCGTGAACTCGCCGACCGCGACGACCTTCCCCTTGGACGCGGCGACGGCGCGCACGACACCGTTGGTCTGCCACGTTCCCAGGTTGTCGGCACTGAAACTGACACCCGCCGAGATGGCTTGTGCCGGTGCGGCCGGTGTGGCGACGACAACGCCGACCACGAGTGCGAAGACAGCGACAGCGCTGGCAAAGATGCGAGTACGCATCGGTTCCCCGATTCCCCAGATTCCCCCCGCTCGTCCCGGTTACCCCTAACCGTGTGCGGACGAACGTGCACCGTATCCGCCGTCCCCATGATCGGCGTAGGTCGAATGACCAAACGGTACGTCGCAGACGGTAGCACATCGAGAGCCGCTGCGCATACCACCGAATCTGATGTTCACGAGACCGAAACGCGTGAGAGGACTCTCATAAAGGAACTTGACCAGTCGAAAAGCGCGGGCCACACTGATCGGAAACCATCGTGAGATGCACTATGCTCCAACCCCCCGGAGCGATGGCAACAGCAACCCGAACCTGCCCACCTCCGACAATGCGTGGCGATGCCGCGCACGGTCGAGACGCTCGAAGCGGACACCCTAAATGGCCCCCAGCCACACCCCCACCACCCCGACCGACCCCACGACAAGACTCCGAGACCGCACCCGCCGCACCGCGGCCCGCGATCGTCGTCGTCGTCGCGCCGCCCGCGCCCTCGCGGTGCTCTCCGCTGCCGCGCTCCTCGCACCCGCGATCGTCAACGGCATCACGTCGCCGGCCCCGGCGGCCGCGGCCACCGAGTCGCGCACGGTCGAGTTCACGGCCACTGCCGGCGGCTGGTCGACCACGCGCGCCCCGCGCACGGCCAAGAGCAACGCCTACTGGCTCAGCACGACCTACGCCGCGGATGCCGGCTACCTGACGTTCCCGACGTCGGCGCTGCCCAACGCCGCGAAGATCACGTCGGTGTCGCTGTCGCTGAACGTGCGCTCGACGAAGTCGACCAAGGGCGGCATCGTCGTCTACCCGACCGCGACCTCCTGGTCGCCCGCGAGCCTCACGAACGTCAACCGCCCCGAACGGCTGGGCGGCGCGGTCAACACCGCGACGGTGAAGGCGGTCGCCGGCAAGACCATCACGATCCCGCTCTCCGCATCCGGGGCCGTCGCGACGACCCGCGCGTCCTCGTTCGAGCTGCGGCACTCGCAGCCGGGCGTCGGGACGCTCATCAACCTCCGTTCGGCGATGCCGACCCTGCGCGTGACCTACTCGACGACCACCACCGGCCAGACCCCCACACCTGCCCCCACTCCGACGCCGACGGCGACGCAGACGGCGACGCCCACCCCGACCGCGAGCCCGCGCCCGACGGCCACGCCGACGCCCACCCCGACCGCGACGCCCACGCCGACCGCGACGCCCACGCCGAAGCCCACGCCGACCCCCACGGAGACCACCCCGCCGACTGTCGGCGACGATGACCTGCCGTTCACGGTCCCGGGCGTGAAGGCGAGCGCGAAGCGGATCTTCGCCCACTACTTCCCGCCGTACCCGGTCTCGTTCGACAACCTCTCGCCGGACAGCGACTACTACGCGCGCAACTACCTCACCGTCGGCGGCGAGAACGGCAAGCACGCCTCCTATAGCGGCCTGCTGCGCGACCGTCCCGAGAAGCGCGCCCCGCTGAGCGGCGACTGGAAGACGAAGGACTTCAACGCCGAGATCGACGACGCGGTGGCTTCCGGCGTCGACGGCTTCATGGTCGACGTCCTGAGCCTCTCCGGCGGCAACTGGGACCGCACCGTCGGTCTCACCAACGCCGCCGCGACCCGGTCCGACGGCTTCAGCGTCATCCCGAACATCGATGCCACCAGCAGCGTCGCGAACGCGTCACCCGCGACGATCGCCGCCGCCATCGCACCGCTCATGAAGTCGAAGGCCGCCTACAAGCTCTCCGACGGGCGCGTGCTGCTGTCCTCGTTCAAGGCCGAGGGCAAGTCGGCATCCTGGTGGAAGGAGCTGATCTCGGCGCTCAAGAACAACCACGGCATCTCCGCCGCGTTCGTCGCCGTCTTCCTCGACTCCTCCGAGGCCAACCTCCGTGCCTTCGCCCCGTTCACCTACGCGGCGAGCAACTGGGGCAAGCGCTCCCCCGACTCGGTGGAGAAGGCGACCGACCGCACGGGTCTGGCTCACGACCTCGGCATGAAGTGGATCGAGCCGATCGCGGTGCAGGACGTGCGCCACAAGTCGGGCGTCTACGCCGAGGCCGCCAACACCGAGACGCTGCGCACCACGTGGCAGCGGGCGATCGACAACGACGCGGACTTCGCGCAGCTGATCACCTGGAACGACTACAGCGAGGCGACAAGCTTCGCGGCATCCGAGATGCACGGCTCGGCGTTCCTCGACCTCAGCGCCTACTACGCCTCGTGGTTCAAGACGGGCAAGGCTCCCGCCATCCGCGGCGACGAGATCATCGTCACCCACCGCACGCAGTCGTACAAGGCCGCCGCCCTCCTGCCGCCGGTGACGCTGTCGGCCACCCTCGGCGGCAACCTCACGGCGCCGCGCGACACCGTCGAGGTCGTGACGATCCTGAAGGCACCGGCGACGGTCACCCTGCGGGTCGGGGCCTCCACCACGACGATCGACGCCCCGGCCGGCGTCAGCGCCCACACGGTACCGCTGAAGACCGGAAAGGTGTCGGCGTCGGCCGCCCGCGGCGGCACGGTGTTCGCGACGGCCTCCACCGACGAGCCGGTCGTCTCGTCGCCGGAGATCGTCAACCTGCTCTACGCCGCGGCGACCAGCCGCGACTGAGCGGCTTCGCCCGTCAGGATCGCCGCAGCGCGCCGGCCACGGCCCGCGTCGCGGCGGCGATCCGGTCGGCGGCGCGCTCGTAGTCGGCCATCGTCCCGCCGGCCGGGTCGTCGATGTCGTCGTCGGCGCTCTGCGGAAGGATGCCGCGGGCCGCTGCGAGCGCTTCGGCGAGCGCCGGCACGGAATCGGCTCCGCGGTCGGGCAGCTCGGCCACCGACAGGAGCCGCGCGGCCTGCGCCAGCGTGAACGTCTTGCGGTGCGCGCGCGGGAGCAGGCGCACGACGTCGCCGCGGTGGGCGCGCTCGGCGCAGAGCACGAGATCGGCCCACGCGACGAGATCGGCGGTGAGCGGCCTCGATCGGAAGGACGCCGCATCGAAGCCGCGGGCCTCCAGCACCTGAAGGGCCTGGCGGGTCACCGGCTCGCCCTCGTGGGCGCGCGTGCCGGCCGAGCGCAGCCGGATGCCGGCGGGTGCGGCGGGAAGCAGCCGCGCGAGCATGAGCTGCGCCATGGGTGAGCGGGCACGGTTGGCCGTGCACACCAGAAGGATGCCGCCCCCGGCCGACACGATCGGCTACTCCACGGTCTCCGCGGCGCGCGGCTCGGGCAGCGTGCCGTAGCCGTAGACGTTGGTCGCCGCGGCGGGTGCGAAGTTCGTCACGACGCCGAGGAGCGGCGTGTGCGCCACCGCGAGCGCCTCTACCGTTCCGGCGAGTTCGCGTTCGCGCACCTTACCCAGGCCCACCACGAGGATGACGCCGCCCACGAGGTTGCCGAGGATCGCGGCATCCGTCACGGGAAGGATCGGCGGCGAGTCGACGATCACGACCTCGAAACGCTCGTGCAGTTCGGCGATGATCTCCATCGCCGCCTCGGAGCTCAGCAGTTCGCTCGGGTTCGGCGGCAGCTCGCCGGAGAGCAGCACCTGCAGTCCCGACGTCCCCCACGGCTGGAGGGCGTCGTCGAGCGTGGCCTCGCCCGAGAGCACCGTCGTGAAGCCGACGCTCCCCTCGAGGTCGAGCACGCCCGCGAGTGACGGCTTGCGGAGGTCTGCCTCGACGAGGCACACCGAGCGCCCCATCGACGCGAGACTGGCGGCGAGGTTCGAGGAGACGGTGCTCTTGCCCTCGCCGGGCACCGACGAGGTCACGACGAACGCCTTGTGCGCGCTGCCCGCCTGCAGGAAGTTGATGTTCGTCCGGATCTGCCGGAACTCCTCGGCGCGCACCGAGCGGCTCGTGGAGTCGGTGATGACGCCGCGGACGCGCGGGTCGTCTTCGCGCACGGTGCCGATCACGGGCGCGTGCGCGAGGCGACGCACCTCGGCGGCCGTGCGGACGCGCGAGGACACGCGGCGGGCGATGATGACGTACGCGACACCGGCGACGAGGCCGAGCAGGGCGCCCGCGCCGAGGGCGATGGTCGCATTGGGCGACGACGGCCGAGAAGGCACCGTCGCGCGGTGCACGATCTCAGTCTTGACGGGTGCCCGGCCGTCGGCGTCGGCGGGCACGAGGCTGCCGACGGCGTTGGCGAGGCTTGTCGTGACGGAGTTCGCGATCGTCGCGGCACGCACGGGGCTCGAGTCGGTGACTTCGATCGAGATGATCGACGTCTGGAGCGGAATGGTGGCCGACACCTTGCGGCCGAGCGCGGCGACCGTCATGTCGAGGTCGAGCGCGTTGACGACGGGCTCCAGCACCAGATCGCTCGTCGCGATGTTGGCGTAGTTGCGCGCCTGCTGCTGGGCGAACGTGCCGCCCTGGGCGAGGTCGGAGCCGTTGCTGCTGGTGGAGGCGCTCACGACGAGGCGGGTGCTCGCGCTGTACTCGCGGGGGCTGAGGTACACGTACGCCGCCGCCGCGATGATCGCGACGAGGACGAAAACGACGATCGTCAGCCAGCGTGAACGCAACAGTGCGAGTGTCTCCGCTCGGATCACCCCGCACCCCCTCCCTCGTGTCCGGCTCGGTCTCATCGATCCCCGTCGAGGAGGCCGCAGGCGGGCTATGTCAGGATAGTGCCCATGGCGGGGTTCTCAACTCGGGGCCGCACCCGGCTCTGGGCATACGGCGGGGTGGCGGTACTGGCGATCGTCGCGCTCGGCGCGGCGTATGTCGCCGTGCAGTCCGTATCGGCTCAAGGCGCCGGGAGCGGGGTCACGCCGCCCAGCGTCGTGAACCCCGATCCGGCGACCACCACGATCGCCTTCCTCGGCGACGACCCGTCGGCGAAGGCTCAGGACGACGCCGAGCAGACCTGGCCCGAGCTCGTCGCCGACGATCTCGACGCGACGCTGCTCGACCTTTCCGCCGAGGGTTCCGGCTTCGCGACCGGGTCGGACACGACGCCGTGCGAGAAGGATTTCTGCCCCGCGATCCTCGACGCCGTGCCGGATGCCGTGGCCGCCGACGCCGACATCGTCATCGTGTCCGCCGATGTCGCCGACGCGTCGGTGTCGCGCAGCGAACTGCGCACGCGCGCCGTCGCGGTCTTCACCGCGCTGAAGGTAGGACTCCCCGGCGCACAGGTCGTCGTGGTGGGCCCGGCCGCCGAGAATCCGGCACCGCCGGAGGTCACGACCATCGAGGGCATCCTGAAGGCGGCCTCGACGCAGTCCGGCGTCCGCTACGTGAGTCTGCTGTCGCCGGCGGCGATCACGGCCGACGATGTCGACGGCGACGGCCTCATCGGCACGGACGGCCAAGAGGCGATCGCCGGACGCGTGCTGCGCAGCATCGGCGGCTGAGCGGCGCCTGCCCGCGCATCGCATCGAGGCTTCCCGGCATCCGCTCGGCTGGCGCCGATGCGAGCCCGTCTGTACAAAGGATGCATGTCTCCTACGCGCGTCATCGACCTCTCGCTGGCGCCGGGTGCGCCCGAACCGCTGCGCAGATCGAAGTGGGTGACCTTCAGCTGGTCGCTCGTGGAGCTTCTGCTGGTGTCCAACCGACTGCAGATCAGCTCGTCGCTGCGCGCCTGGGCGCTGCGCAAGTACGGCGCGAAGATCGGCACGGGCGTCGTCATGCGCCCTCGCCTGCGGGTGAAGTCGCCGTGGAACCTCGAGATCGGCGACCGCTGCTGGATCGGCGACGGCGTGTGGTTCCACAACCGTGACCGGATCACGGTCGGCAACGACGTCTCGATCTCGCAGGAGACCTACCTGACGACCGGAGCGCACGCGTTCCGCACCGACATGGGGCTCATCACCAACCCCATCGTGATCGAGGACGGCGTGTGGCTCACGTCGCGCTGCGTCGTGCTCGGCGGTGCCCACATCGGGCGTTCCGCCGTGATCTCGCCGCTCACCGTCGTGCGGGGCACGATCCCCGAGAACAGCATCGTCTCCGCTCCCGCGCCGGTCATCGTCGGCACGCGCTTCGAGACCGGCGACGAATGAGGATCGCGCACGTCCTCACCTACATCAGCGCCGACGGCGCGTTCGGCGGCCCGCTGGCCGTGTTGAGCGAGCAGACGTCGGAACTCGCGCGCCGCGGACACCGCGTCGAGGTGTTCGCGGGCTGGGACGGCGTCGCCGCCTTCGCACCCGAGGGCGTCGTCGCGCACCTGTTCCCGGCGCGCCAAGCCGTTCCCGGTGCGGGCTTCAGCGGCCTGATCGCCCCGGGCCTGCGGCGCGCGCTGCAGCGGCGACGCGACGACTTCGACGTCATCCACGTCCACCTCGCACGCGACCTGGTGACGCTGCCGGTGGCCCACGCGTTCCGTCGCGGTCGCGGGCCGCGGCTGTTCCTGCAGCCCCACGGCATGGTCAAGCCCGACGCCCGCCTGCGGGCGCGCGTGTTCGACCGGTGGGTACGGCCCGTGCTGCGCGGCGCCACGGGCACGTTCGCGCTGACCGACACGGATGCCGGACGCCTCCGCGCCGTCGAGCCGCAGGTGCGCATCCTCGATCTCCCCAACGGCGTGTCGGTGCCGCCCGCCGTCGAGCGTGCCGTCGACGGGCGCCCCGAGGTGCTGTTCCTCGCGCGCCTGCAGCCACGCAAGCGCGTGCTCCTGTTCGCCGACGCGGCCCACCGGCTGCTGCGGGCGGGCGTCGATGCCGATTTCGTGATCGTCGGCCCCGACGAGGGCGACCTGCCCGCGCTTCAGGAGCGGATCGCGACGGCGGGCTCCGGCGACCGGGTGCGCTACGAGGGATCGGTGCCGCCGGGTGCCGGGCGCGACCGCATGGCGCGTGCCGACGTCTACGTCCTGCCGAGTTTCAGCGAACCGTTCCCGATGTCGGTGCTGGAGGCCCTCTCGGTGGGCACGCCGACGGTGATCTCCGAGACCTGCCACATCGCCGACCGCCTCGGCGACGCCGTGGCCGTGTTCGCCGAGCCGGCCACCGGCGACGACCCCGAACGGGCCGCAGTCGCACTGGCGGATGCCATCGGCCGCCTGCTCGCCGACCCGTCTGCACGCCGCGCTCTCTCTGCGCGCGGACGGCGCGCGATCGAGGAGGGCTTCTCCATCGCGCGCATCGGCGATCTGCTCGACGGCTACTATGCCGGTGGGGCGTCCGCCGGGGAGCGACGTCCCGCCGATTCGGACTGACGGGTCCGAGTGCTGAGGGGAAAGCACGAGATGACCGACACCGCTGCGTCCACGTTCCGCGACAGATTCACCCTGCTGCGGGAGGCTCAGAAGCGCCGCACCGGGGTGCCGCTGTACACGCTGGCGGTCAACCGACCCGTCGGACGGGTCATCGCGGCCGCATCTCCCCGCGGGATCACCCCGAACCACCTCACCGGCATCGGGGCGCTCTTCACGTTCGCCGGGATCCTCTACCTGCTCGTCTGGGCCGACGGCTCACCGTGGAGCGCACTGGTGGGCGTCGCCCTCGTCGTGGGGTTCTTCTTCGACTCCGCCGACGGTCAGCTCGCGCGGTTGCGCGGCGGCGGGTCGGCGTCGGGCGAGTGGCTCGACCACGTGATCGACGGGGTGCGGATCGTGCTGCTGCATATCGCGACGCTCGCCTTCCTGCTGCGCACGGAGGCCGTCCCGACACCGGTGGCCTTCGCGCTGTGCACCGTGTTCGTGGTCGCAGCGTCGGCGACCTTCTTCTCGGGGAGCCTCTTCGAGAAACTCACCACGAGCGCCCCGAGCACGCGCGTGACCTCGGGCTCCCGGCTGCGGTCCGCGCTCATGCTGCCCGTCGATTACGGCGTCACGTGCTGGATCTTCCTCCTCACCGCCTGGGTGCCGGTGTTCGTCGTGGTCTATGCCCTGGCGGCGCTGGCGAAGGTCGGAACGACGACGATGCTGCTCTCGAAGTGGTACCGGACGCTGCGGCGGGAGGACCGGGAACGCCGCGCCGCCGCCGCGTGATGCGGCACCGCTGATGCGACGATTCGCCCACTCGCGCTATGTGACGATCCTCGATCAGATCGTCTCGAGCCTCTCCAACTTCGCGCTGGTCGCCCTCGTGGCCGGCGTCGCGACGACGGCGGAGTTCGGCCGCTTCAGCCTCGGCTACGTGCTGCTGCTCTTCTTCCTCGGCTTCCAGCGCGCCCTCGTGGGTGAGGTCCTGCTCGTCCGCTTCTCGAACGTCGGCGAGCGCCCCCGCGAGGTCGACGGCGCGGCGGCGGGCGTCTCAGCATCCGTCGGGGTCGTCTCGGCGCTCGCGCTCGCGGTGTGCGGGCTGCTGTCCGGCGGCGATCCGCTGCTGTGGGTCGTGCTGGCGGTCGCCGGTCCGCTCGTGTTCGTGCAGGACATCGTGCGCTACATCCTCATCGCGCGCGCCCGTTCGGGGCACGCCCTGGTCTCGGATGCCGTGTGGGCGATCGTCGCCCTGCCGGCGATGGTGTGGCTCGTGGCGGTGTCGGCGCCCGCGTGGGCGGTCGCCGCCGCGTGGACGGGCGGCGGCGTGATCGCCCTCGTCGTCGCCATCGCCTATGCCCGCGTCACGCCGCGCCCGGTCGCCGGCGCACGATGGCTCGTCGAGAACCGCGACATCGCGGTGCGCTTCTCCGGCGAGTACGCGAGCCTCAACCTGTCGAACACGGTGGTGTGGTTCGGGCTGGCGGCACCGCTGGGGTTGGCGGGGGTCGCCGCGCTGCGCGGCGCGTCGCTCCTGTTCTCGCCGCTGAACACGGCCTTCAACGCGGTGCGCATCGCCGTCGTCCCCGATCTCGTGCGCAACCGGGGCACGCGCCGCTACCGGGCCCGACTGCGAGAGACCGCGCTCATCCTCTTCGGAATCTGCGCCGTGTGGAGCGCCGTCGTCCTCCTCCTTCCCGCCGAGGCGGGCCGCCTCGTGCTCGGTGAGACATGGGATGCCGCGGCCGATCTCCGCTGGCCGTACGCGGTGCAGGGGCTCGCGATGGTCGTCTACACGGCGCTCCTCGCCCACTTCCGCGCCGCCGCCCGGCACACGTCCTCGACCGCGATGCGCGGGGTGCTCGCGGCGGCGACCCTCGTCCTCCCGATGGCGCTGGCCGTGGCGGCCGCGGCATCCGGAGCAGCGTGGGGCTTCGCCGCCGCCGTGGCCGTGAGCGTCGTCGTGGGCCTCGTGTGGGAGACTCGGGCGCGACGGCGCGACGCGCGCCGCGACGGCGATTCCCCGCACCAGCCAACGGAGACCGACGACACGTGACGACCACCGAGACGCGCACGGCGGAGCAGCGCGAGGGCACCCTCGTGCTCGCGCTGGGCTTCCTCACGTTCGTCGCGCTGGGGATCGTGGTCCCCGTGCTGGTGCTCTCGAGCCCCGACAGCGGGCGCAGCAGCGCGTGGATCGTCACGTTCGGGGTGCTCGGGGTAGCGGCGATCCGCCTGTCGGTGTTGGTCGCGCGCGGCGAGCGCCGCATGTTCGAGTTCATCTTCTGGCTCTTCGCCTACGTCTTCTTCGGACTCGCCCCCACGGTGCAGCTGCGCGCCGACGCCATGGCGACGACGACAGCCGGGCTCGATCCGCAGCTGGACATGGTCACCGCCGCCACGGGCGTCCTGGGCATCGTGTCGTTCGGCGTGGGCTTCGCGCTGGCCCACCAGCGCCGTGCCGGTCGGGTCGCCGACGACGCGGCCGCGGCGCCACGCGATCGCTTCGGGATCAATCGCGCGCGGCTGAGCATCCTGACCGTCGTCGCCCTGGCATGCTCGGCCTACTACGTGGGGACCTTGGGCGTCAGCGTGCTGTTCTCCAGCCGCGCGGAGTTCTCACTGGTCGAGAACGCACGGTGGGCCGACCCCACCACCAACGCGATGATCTCGGCGGCATCGAGCTTCCCGATCCTCATCGCGGCCCACGGCTGGTGGTACTTCTCCCGCGGCGCCGAGGGGAAGCGCCACCGCTGGATCGCCTGGTCGACGACGCTGGCGGCCATGCTGATCACCAACCCGATCTCGAGCGCCCGGTACCACTTCGGGGTCGTGTGGGGCAGCTTCCTCGGTCCGCTCGGTGCCTACCGCACCCGCGTGCGCACGTCGGTCATGATGCTCGGCATCGTTTTCGGGCTGCTCTTCGTCTTCCCCATCGCCGACCTGTTCCGCCGCATGAACGTCGTCAACACGGAGCGCACGGGGTTCCTCGCGGAGTACGAGGGCAACGGCGACTACGACGCCTTCGGCCAGCTGTCGAACGCGATCCTCTACGACGCGACCATGCCGTTCCGCTTCGCGCGGCAGTTCCTCGGCATCCTGTTCTTCTGGGTGCCGCGGTCGATCTGGCGCGACAAGCCCACCGGCTCGGGGGTGCTGCTGGCGGAGTTCCGCGAGTATGGCTTCACGAACCTCTCCGCTCCCATCTGGGCGGAACTGCTGCTGAGCTTCGGGTTCATCGGGGTGGCAGTGGGCTCGATCGTCCTCGCGTACCTGCTGGGCCGCCTCGACGTCCGGTTCCGCGAGGGGAACCCCTCGCCGATCGTCGAGATCGCCGGCGCGGTGTTCCCGTTCTACCTGCTGATCCTGCTCCGCGGGTCGCTGCTGCAGGCCACCGGCATCCTCGTCATGCTCATCGCCTCCCTGCTGTTCATCGCCTCGCGAGAACGGGCACCCTCACAAAGTCGCTAGTATCGCCTGCAAGGGGGGCTTCGGGGACGGCCCGCGCTAGGGGATGCGCATGCGGCCGACCGTGGCACGATCGAATCCAGGGGAGGGTCACACGTGACCAAACGCGCTTTCATCACGGGCATCACGGGGCAGGACGGGTCGTATCTGGCCGAGTTGCTGCTGGGCAAGGGGTACGAGGTCCACGGCCTCATCCGGCGGGCGTCGACGTTCAACACGTCGCGCATCGACCACCTGTACGTCGACCCGCACGACCCGTCGGCCAAGCTGTTCCTGCACTACGGCGACCTGAGCGACGGTGCGCGACTGACGACGCTGCTGGCCAGCATCAACCCCGACGAGGTCTACAACCTCGCGGCGCAGTCGCACGTGCGCGTCTCGTTCGACGAGCCCGAGCACACTGCCGACACCACCGGCACCGGCTCGATCCGCGTGCTCGAGGCCGTCCGCATGTCGGGCATCGACACGCGGTTCTACCAGGCGTCGTCCTCGGAGCTCTACGGGGCGACCCCGCCACCGCAGAGCGAGACGACGCCGTTCTACCCGCGCTCGCCCTACGCGGCGGCCAAGCTGTACAGCTTCTGGATCACGAAGAACTACCGCGAGGCGTACGGCATGTTCGCCACCAACGGCATCCTCTTCAACCACGAGTCGCCGCGCCGCGGTGAGACGTTCGTGACGCGCAAGATCACCCGCGCCGTCGCCGCGATCAAGGCGGGCCGTCAGGACCACGTCTACATGGGAAACCTCGACGCGATCCGCGACTGGGGCTACGCGGCGGAGTACGTCGAGGGCATGTGGCGCATGCTGCAGGTCGACGAGCCCGACGACTTCGTGCTCGCGACAGGCGTCGGCATCACGGTGCGCGAGTTCCTCGAGACGGCGTTCTCGCACGCCGGCCTCAACTGGGAGGACCACGTCCGCTTCGACGAGCGCTACCTGCGCCCCACCGAGGTCGACGCCCTGATCGGCGACCCGTCGAAGGCGGAGGAGAAGCTCGGCTGGAAGGCGACCGTCGGGCCGCTCGACCTCGCACGTCTCATGGTCGACGCCGACATCAAGGCGCTCGAGCACGCCGGCACGCCGTGGATCGACCGCGTTCCGCTCGCGGGCTGGCCGCTCTCATGAGCGAGGCGGCCGGCGCGGCGACCGGCGACGGCGTGGCGTTCACGCCGGGCCCGCTCGACCGCGACGCCACGTTCTACGTCGCCGGGCACTCCGGCCTCGCCGGGAGCGCCGTGTGGCGCGCGCTCGAGGGCGCGGGCTTCACCGACCTCGTCGGTCGCCGGTCGGCGGAGCTCGACCTCAAGGACCGCGACGCGGTGTTCTCGTTCTTCCGGGAGACCTCGCCGCGGTACGTGGTGCTGGCCGCGGCGAAGGTCGGCGGCATCCTCGCGAACAGCACGTATCCCGTCGACTTCCTGAGCGACAACCTGCGCATCCAGACGAACGTGATGGATGCCGCACGTGAGGCGGGCGTCGAACGGCTGCTCTTCCTCGGGTCGTCGTGCATCTACCCGAAGTTCGCGCCCCAGCCGATCCGCGAGGACGCGCTCCTCACCGGTCACCTGGAGCCCACGAACGACGCGTACGCGATCGCGAAGATCGCCGGCATCCTGCACGTCCAGTCGGTGCGCCGTCAGGACGGCCTGCCGTGGATCTCGGCCATGCCGACCAACCTCTACGGGCCCAACGACAACTTCTCGCCGCTGGGGTCGCACGTGCTGCCGGCTCTCATCCGCCGCTACGACGAGGCCGCCGCGGCCGGAGCGTCGTCGGTGACCAACTGGGGCACCGGCACGCCGCGCCGCGAGTTCCTGCACTCCGACGACCTCGCCTCCGCCCTGCTGCACCTCATGGAGCACTACGACGGTCCCGAGCACGTCAACGTGGGCACCGGCAGCGACGTCACGATCCGCGAGATCGCGGAGACGATCGCCGACGTCGTCGGGTACGAGGGCGAGACGGAGTGGGACACGTCGAAGCCCGACGGCACGCCGCAGAAGCTTCTCGACGTCTCGCGACTGGCGGATGCCGGTTGGCGGCCGCAGATCGACCTCCGCGAGGGGCTCGAGCGCACCGTCGCCTGGTTCCGCGAGCACCACGCGAGCATCCGCGGCTGAGGCCGACGGGAATCCGCTCTCCCACGCGAGCGGGATTGTGGATACACTGAGCGCGGGGTAGTGCAGGCTGGGGGGCTTGCACGTTGATACCGCTGAGGCTTTGGGGGAAGTCATGGCTACACGCATTGGTTATGCCGCTGGGGCGTTCGACCTGTTCCACGTCGGACACCTCAACATCCTTCGCCACGCGAAGGAGCAGTGCGATCTTCTGATCGCGGGGGTCGTCAGCGACGAGATGCTGCGCGAGGTGAAGGGCGTCCAGCCGTTCATCCCGACGGCGGAACGCGCTGAGATCGTCCGCTCGGTCCGCTACGTCGATCACGTGCACGTGGAAACCGTGCCCGACAAGCTCGACGTGTGGCGCCAGGTCGGTTTCACGCACTTCTTCAAGGGTGACGACTGGCGCGGCACCGAGAAGGGCTTGCGGCTGGAACGCGACTTCGCCGAGGTGGGGGTGGAGGTCGTGTACTTCCCGTACACCGCCCACACGTCCAGTTCACAGCTGCGTCGAGCGCTCGAGGTCGTCACGGCCGAGACGCTGCACGGCTACGACGAACGCGCCGCCTCGGCCTGATAGGGCCGAGTGAACGAGCGGCCAGCATGATGGCCACAGACCTGCCCGGTGAAGAACTCTTCATCGGGCAGGTCATCGCCCTCCTTCCGGTGAGTCGGCGCGCCGCCGACGCCGTCGGCGACGACGCGGCACTGCGCGCGGCACTCGCGGGCGCCGGCGATACCGATCCGCGCCGCGGTCGTGCGCGCACGTACTCGGTCGTGACGTTCGAGCCGCACCGCGGGATCTTCCTGCTCGACGGCAAGGAGATCGAGGTCTCGATCCATCCGCTCGACGTCGACACTCCGCTGGAGGCGGCGGTGTTCCGCGTCACGTCGATCTCCGGACGGTCGCTGCGGGTCAAGCGTGCGGTCGCGGCGACCGACGCCACGGCATCCTGATCAGAGCTCTCCGGGCTGCATGGCCTGCTCGTCGAGCTGCTCCAGCGCTGCACGCATCGGCGTGCGCTCGCTCTTGCGGGGCGCGTACACGACGAGCGAGTGGAAGACGAAGCGCACCACGAAGGCGACGACGAGGGTGACCGCTGTGGCGACGACGACGGAGACGTGCCCCGTCTCGACCATCAGCGCGACGATGGGGATGCGGATGACCGCTTCGGCGTTGTTGAACGCGAACGACTTCGCGAACCGCGACCACACCCCGGAGGCCTGCCCGCGCATGTCGGAGAACACGAACCGTTCGATCAGCAGGAAGTTGCCGATGATGGTTGCCTCCGCCGCGATGATCGCGGCGACGATGTAGTCGACGCCGAGCTGCGTGAGCGCCCACACGATGGCGACGTTGGCGACCGCGCCGAGTCCGCCGATTACGGCGAAGAGCGACATCTTGCCGAATCGCAGCGCCGCGAGCTGGGTGAGGAAGTGCACGCCCTGCCGGACGGATGCCTTCGACTCGCCCGCGTGACGGTCGGCGAAATCGAAGGGCACCTCGGCGATGCGGAACGAACGTCGCACGAGGATCTCGAGCAGGATCTTGAAGCCGCGCGGGCGCAGGCCCTCGAGGTCGACGGTGCGGCGATCGACAAGGAAGAAGCCGGTCATCGGGTCGGTGACGTCGCGCAGCCGCACGGGGAACATGGACTTCGTGATCGCCGTGGAGACCTTCGAGACCATCACACGCGTGCGGTCGGCGAGGCCGTGCGACGTGCCACCGCCCGCATAGCGCGAGGCGACGACGACATCGACGTCCCCCTCGGCGTGGCGCGCGAGCATTTCGGGGATCTTCTCGGGCGGGTGCTGCAGATCGCCGTCCATCACGAGGCACAGGTCGGACGCGGCGATGCGCATCCCCTCGATCACGGCGCCCCCGAGGCCGCCCGCGCGCTCCGTGCGATGCAGGAGCCGAACGGGAAGAGCGGATGCCGCGGCCACCTCGCGGATCACGTCGGGCGTGCGGTCGGTGCTGTCGTCGACGAACACGATCTCCGCGTCGACGCCGGAGACCGCGGCGCTGACGCGGCGGACGAGCTCTGCAACGTTCGGTGCTTCGTTGTAGGTCGGCACGATGATCGACAGGTCGATGACGTTCCCCCGTGGTCGTGCTGGTGTGGCGGGCAGGGCGGATGCCACCGGCGAGATGCCGGAGCGGTGCCGTCTATCGTCGCATGTCCGCCTGAACGTTCGCGCACGCGTCCACCGCGTCGGAGAGCGGCGAGAATGGACTCATGACGACGTCCCCCTCGACCATCACGATGTTCGGCGCCGACTGGTGCCGCGATTGCCGTCGCACGAAGGCACAGCTCGACGAGCTCGGTGTTCCGTACACCTACGTCGACCTGGAGGCGGAGCCCGACGCCGCCGACGTGGCGCGGGAGATCTCCGGCCGCACCAACATCCCCGTCGTGGTCTACCCCGACGCGACGCACCACGTCGAGCCGTCCAACGACGACGTCGCCGCCAAACTCCGCGAGCTCGCGCTCATCTGACGGCGAGTGCTGCGGCGCCGGGTGCTGTAGCGCGCGGTACGCGAGGGACTCTTCGCCCTAGGCTGGCGCCGTGACCGCTCCCGCGACCGAATCGACCGCTGACGCCTTCTTCGACGAGGCGGCGCGGCGCGATGCCCGCGACCCGCTGCGGAGGTTCCGCGAGCGGTTCGTGGCATCCGAGTCTTCGCTCGTCTACTTCGACGGCAACTCGCTCGGTCGCCCTCCGCGCGTGACGGTCGACCGGCTGACGTCGTTCGTGACCGACGAGTGGGGCGGGCGCCTCATCCGCGGGTGGGACGAGTCGTGGATGGCGCTGCCGTTCGACGTCGGCGACGAGATCGGCGCGGTCACACTGGGTGCGGCGGCGGGTCAGACGGTCGTGGCCGACTCGACGACCGTGCTGCTCTACAAGCTGGTGCGCGCGGCCTTCGACGCCCAGCGCGCGGCGGACCCGGCCCGGGTCGAGCTCGTCGTCGACCGCGACAACTTCCCCACCGATCGGTACATCGTCGAGGGGATCGCGAAGGAGTGCGGCGGTACCGTGCGGTGGATCGATGTCGACCTCCGCTCCGGCGTGACGGGCGACCTGCTGCGGGATGCCGTCGGCCCGCGCACCGCCGTCGTCGTGCTCTCGCACGTCGCCTACCGGTCGGGCCATCTCGCCGATGCCGCCGCGCTGACCGAGGTCGCCCACGCCGCGGGAGCGCTCGTCGTCTGGGACCTGTGCCATTCGGCCGGGTCGGTGCCGATCGAACTCGACGCCTGGGACGTCGACCTCGCCGTCGGATGCACCTACAAGTACCTCAACGGCGGGCCCGGCTCACCGGCGTTCGCGTACGTCGCCCGCCGTCATCAGGCGTCGCTCGTGCCCCCGATCAGTGGATGGATGGGCGCGGCCGACGTGTTCACCATGGGGCCGACCTTCCGACCGGCCGAGGGCATGCGACGGTTCCTCTCGGGCACGCCGCCCATCCTCGGCATGCTCGCGATGCGCGACACGCTCGAGATGATCCGCGACGCGGGCATCGACGCGGTGAGGGAGAAGTCGATCGCGCTGACCGACTTCACCGTCCGCCTCGGCGAAGCCGTCCTCGCCCCGCGCGGCGTGACCCTCGCCTCCCCGCGGGATGCCGCAGCCCGCGGAGGCCATGTGACGTTCTCGCATCCGGCGATGCGCGAGGTGACTGCGCGGCTGTGGCAGCAGGACGTGCTCCCGGATTACCGCGATCCCGGCGGTCTCCGCATCGGCCTGTCCCCGCTGTCGACGTCGTTCGCCGAGGTTGCGACCGGCATGGCCGCCGTGGCCGCCGCGCTGGATGACGCAACCGCGTCCGCCGGCGGCCCCTCCGCCTCCTGAGGCCGAGTCCGACGCGACGTTTTGCTCGCCGGGTCGGTCCTTCGCCGCTTCGCCCGTGCCGCGTACAGGCAAAACTCGGCCTCAGCGCCTCGCGGGCGATCGATCAAGTCGATTCAGCCTGTACGCGGCACACCGCGGCGTCGTGACGCGGTTCGCTCGTCGCCCAGCGCGCGCGACCACGCGACCTCGCGCGCCAGCTGCCCGGTGCGCCGGAACAGCCTCACCTGGTGCGTTCCGGCCAGAGCCACCGCCAGCGCGTCACGGTCGGCGGGCTCGAAGCCGAGGCTCTGCCAGAACGGGCCGGAACGGCGACTGAACAGCCATGCCCGCTGCGCGCCCTCGTCCACGGCCCGGTCCAACGCAAACCGAGCGAGGGCGCTCCCCCGGCCACGCGAACGCTGCGACGGGCCCACGGCGACACTGCGGATGAGCGCGTGCCCGCCATCGGCGCTCAGCTCGTACCCGGTGGTGCCGACGATGTCGGACGCCTCGTCGCGCTCGATCCACAGGCGCACGTGCGGGTCGTCCAGTCCGCTCAGCGTGAGGTCGGCCTGGCGGAGGAATGCCGTCACCGCGTCGACATCCTCCGGCTGACATCTTTCGAGGCCCACGCGGCCAGTCAACCACCCCTCCCGGCCCGACGCGTGCCGCGTACAGGGGAATCAGGCCCGAACGCCCCGCGGGCGATCGATTCGGGTCGATTCAGCCTGTACGCGGCACGCCGCGACGGCGCTGCCCCCTAGGCTGAGCCGCATGAGCGACGCGGCTCCCCCGACATCCCCCGTCCTGACGCGCGGCACGATCGCGCGGTACGCCATCGGATCGATCGGCACGGGCGGATTCGCGACGCTCCCGGGCCTCGTGCTGACCTATTACCTCACCGACAGCCTCGGGGTCACGGCGCTGCTGGCGGGCATCATCGTCACGGTCGCCAAAGTCTGGGACGTCCTCATCGACCCGGTCGTCGGCGCGTGGAGCGACCGCGACCTCGCGCGGCACGGGAGCCGCCGACGGCTCATGCTGCTCGGCGCCGTCGCGATCCCGGTGCTGTTCGCGCTCACCTTCGCGGTCCCCCCGGGGATGCCGGCCGCCGTCGGCGCGGTCTGGGTTCTGATCGCCTTCGTCGCGACCGCGACCGCCTTCAGCCTCTTCCAGGTGCCCTACATCGCCCTCCCCGCCGAGCTCACCGACGGGTACGACGCCCGCACCCGCCTCCTCACGTGGCGGGTCGTCGTGCTGACGGTCGCGATCCTCCTGTTCGGGGCCGGGGGTCCCGTGCTCCGTCGGGTCACGGGCGACCCGACGAGCGGATACCTCGTCATGGGCATCGTCGCGGGCGTCGTGATCGGAGCCGGGATGCTCGTCGCGACCACGGTGGTCTCCCGCTCGTCGCGCTCGCGCTCGGCGATGGCCGCCGCCGGAACGAGTGCCGCCGAAGCCGCGGAGCTCCTCGCCGTCAGCGTGGGGGAAGAGCCGCATCGGCCGGTCGGCGCCGATGCGTCGACCCCGGGCGGCGGGGTGCGCGACAACTTCCGGGCCGCCGCGGAGACGCTGCGGCGGAGTCGTCCGTTCCGCGCGCTGCTCGCCACGTTCTTCCTGCAGGCCCTCGCGACGGGCTTGATGCTCGCCGGGGCGCAGTACCTGGCGACCTGGGTGTTGAGGTCTGAGGATGCCGTCACGCTGCTGTTCGTCGCGCTCATCGCCCCGGCGCTGTTGGCGGCACCCGCGTGGGGGGTCGCCGCGCGGCGCCTCGGCAAGGAGCGGGCGTTCGCCGGCGCGAGCGTCGTCTTCGCGGTCGCGGCGCTGTCTACGGCGGGGGCGCTGTGGGCTCCTGGCGCGTGGCTCTATGCCTCCGTCGCGGTCGCCGGGATCGCCTACGCAGGGATGCAGTCGCTACCGATGGCGATGCTCCCCGACGTGATCGCTCACGATGCATCTCGCCACGGGCCGGGCCGGGCGGGCGCATTCGGTGGCGTCTGGACGGCGGGCGAGACGACGGGGTTCGCCCTGGGGGCGACGGCACTGGCGGTGGTGCTGGCATCCACCGGGTATCTGGAGCGCACGGCGGGCGTCGAGGTCACCCAGCCGGCGAGCGCTGTCGCGGGGATCGTGCTGAGCTTCAGCGTCGCTCCCGCGGCCCTCGTCATCGCGAGCCTTGTGACGCTCCGGGGGTACGGCCTGCGTCGCGGCGACATCGAGGCTCGGCATTCCTGAGACGCGGTGTCGCGGACGTATGCTGGGGATTCCGGCCCGAAGGAGAGCGCTGTGACCACGCCCCCGAAGAAGTCACCCGCCCGCCGACCCGCCGCGGATGCCGGTCCGTCACCGGACGTCCGCGCCGAGCTCGACGGGGCGATCGACGCCGTCACGTCGGGAGCCCGCACCTGGTCGCTGCTGACACTGGGCCAGCGCCGCACCGTCATCCAGCGTGTCCGCGCCGCGGTCGCCGCGGTCGCCGAGGAGTGGGCCGACGTGGCATCCACCTCGAAGGGCCTCGCCGCGTCGCACCCTCTCCGCGGCGAGGAATGGCTGTCGGGGCCGTACGCCGCACTCGTCGCCCTCGACGCCTACGCCGACACCCTCGGCGCCCTCGCCCGCGGCGACAGCCCGCTGTCGAGCACGACCCTCGGCCGAGCTCCCGGCGACCGCGTCGTCGTGCACACGTCGCCGCTCACGGCGATCGACCGCCTGCTGCTGTCGGGGTACTCCACGGAGGTGTGGCTCGAGCCGGGCGTCACGGCGAGCGAGGCGCGACGGACGGCAGGGCTCGCCCAGCTCGACCCGACGCACTCCGGCGGGGTCGGGCTCGTGCTCGGTGCCGGCAACGTCAGCTCGATCCCCTTCCTCGACGTCCTGTACGAACTGATGTCGTCGAACCGCGCGGTCGTGCTGAAGGTGAACCCCACGCAGGATGCTCTCGTGCCCGTCTTCGAGCGTGCGCTCGCGCCGCTCATCGAGCCCGGGTTCCTGCGGATCGTGCGCGGCGGCGGCGATGTCGGGGCGTATCTCACCCGGCATCCGTCGATCGACCACGTCCACGTCACCGGGTCCGACGCGACCTTCCGCGCCATCGTGCCCGGACTGAGCGTGCCCATCACGGCGGAGCTCGGCGGGGTATCGCCGATCATCGTGGTCCCCGGCGAGTGGTCGGATGCCGACCTGCGCTTCCAGGCGGAGCACGTCGTGACGATGCGGCTGCACAACTCCGGACACAACTGCATCGCGGGCCAGGTCGTGCTCGTGAGCGCCGACTGGCCGCAGCGCGACGCATTCCTTCAGGAGTTGCGCACGGCCTACGACCGCGCACCTCGCCGCCCCGTCTGGTACCCGCACAGCGGCGGCAAGCTCGATGCCGCGCGCGAGGCGTACCCGGATGCCGCGTGGTGCGGCGACGGTACACGCGCGCTCATCGAAACCAGCGGCGAGGACGCGACGGCACTGGAGTCCACCGAGTACTTCGCGCCCGTGCTGGGCGTCGTCTCGCTGCCGGGCATGGGGCAGCGCTTCGTCGACGCGGCCGTCGCGTACGCGAACGACCGGCTCGTGGGGACGCTCGGCGCGAACGTCGTCATCGCCCCCGAGACGCAGCGCGCCCTCGCCGGCGGATTCGAACGGGCGATGGCCGCGCTGCGCTACGGCACCGTCGCGATCAACGCGTGGACCGCGTTCGGGTTCCTCACCCCGACGGCCACGTGGGGCGCGTTTCCGGGTGGCACGCTCGACGACGCCCCGAGCGGCATCGGCATCGTCCACAACGCGTTCCTGCTCGACCGTGTGGAGCGGACGGTCGTCCGCGGACCGTTCCGCCCGTTCCCGCGCTCCGTCTCGTCGGCGTGGTCGCTGCGCGGCCGCGGGCGCGGCGCGGGACTGTCGGTGCTGCCGAAGCCGCCGTGGTTCGTGACGTCGCGCACCGGCGCGGCCGTCAGCGAAGGATTCACGCGGTTCCGCATCGACGGCAACCTCGCCAAGCTCACCCTCGTGCTCCTGCAGGCGTTCCGCGCCTGAGCCGGCGGGCGACGCCGTTTCGTCTCCTCGCTGCGCTCGTCGCTCAACGACCGGGGACTTCACCGCGGCGACGGTTCACCGGCGGCGACGCTCGGCGACGGTTCACCGGCGGCGACCTGCGGGTGTTGCGCGGGCGCACCCGCACATCGGCTCGGGCGAACGCCGCGCCCCGCCCCACCGCACCTCACCGGACGTTGAGCGAGCGCAGCGAGACGAAACGCCGCACCCCACCGGACCTTGAGCGAGCGAAGCGAGACGCAACGCCGCACCTCACCGGACGTTGAGCGAGCGCAGCGAGACGAATCGCCCCACGCCGCGAAGCGGTCAGCGACCGCTGCGGCGTCCTGCACCGTTCTGACGGACGACCGAGCCGACCGTCAGCTTGCTGCCCTGCTGGCTCGCGCGACGGCCCGTGGTGCGGGCGTTGCCGGATGCCGCGGGCTGCGCGGCCGGACGGGCCGCGCCGTGGCCGCGCTCGCTCTGGCGGGCCGGACGGTCGGTGTGCGCCGCGCGGTCGGAGGTCTGCGCCGGACGGCCGGAGCGATCCCGGCGGGTGCGACCCTGACCGGCACCGCGCTCCTGGCCGCCGCGGGACTGGCCCTCGCCGCGCCCCGGACCGGCCTGGCCCTCGCGCGCGGCACGCTTGCGCTGCGCGTTCGCGCCCTGGCTACGGCCGCCGCCGCGCTGCTGCTCCGCCTTCGGAGCGGGCGCGACGTATGCCGCGACCTCGCCCACGAGTGCGGACACCTCGGCCGACTCGGCCGTCACGCGCACGGGCGTCGCGGTGATCGCGGCCTTGCGGAGGAGGTCTTTGACGTCCTTCTCCTGGCCCGGGAGGACGAGCGTCACGACCGAGCCCTCGGCACCGGCACGCGCCGTACGACCGGAGCGGTGCAGGTACGCCTTATGCTCCATGGGCGGGTCGACGTGGATCACGAGCTCGACGTCGTCGACGTGGACACCGCGGGCGGCGACGTCGGTCGCGACGAGCACCCTCGCGGCACCCGACGAGAACGCCGCGAGGTTGCGGTCGCGCTGCGGCTGCGACAGGTTGCCGTGCAGGTCGACGGCGGGAATGCCCTGCGCCGTCAGCTGCTGAGCGAGCTTCTTCGCGTGGTGCTTCGTGCGCATGAAGAGGATGCGGCGGCCCGTGCCCGACGCGAGGGTGCGGACGAGCTCCTTCTTGGCATCCGCCCCCTCCACGTGGAAGACGTGGTGGGTCATCGCGGCCACCGGCGAGTGGGCCTCGTCGACGGAGTGGAGCACCTCGTTCTGGAGGAAGCGCTTGACGAGCTTGTCCACGCCGTTGTCGAGCGTGGCGCTGAACAGGAGACGCTGACCGTCGCGGGGCGTCTTGTCGAGGATGCGGGTGACCGACGGCAGGAAGCCGAGGTCGGCCATGTGGTCGGCCTCGTCGATGACGGTGATCTCGACGGCGTCGAGCGTCAGGTGGCGCTGCTGCAGGAGGTCTTCGAGACGGCCCGGGCAGGCCACGACGATGTCGACACCGGCCTGCAGCGCGGCGACCTGCCGACTCTGGTTGACGCCGCCGAAGATGGTGGTCGTCTTGAGGCCGTAGGCGCGGGCCAGCGGCTCGAGCGTCGCGTTGATCTGAGTGGCGAGCTCGCGGGTCGGCGCGAGCACGAGGCCGAGGATGCGGCCCTGGCGGCGAGCGCCGCCGGCGAGGGCACCGCCGAGGCGGGCGACCATCGGAATGGAGAAGGCGAGGGTCTTGCCCGAGCCGGTCTTGCCGCGGCCGAGCACGTCGCGGCCGGCGAGCGTGTCGGGAAGCGTGTCGACCTGGATGGGGAACGCCTCGGTCTTGCCGTCGGCGGCGAGAACGTCGAGCAGGGGGGCGGGCACGCCGAGCGTGCGGAAAGAAGTGTCAGTCATGAGGCTTTTCTGGGCGCGCATGTCGAGTGGACAGCGGAGGCCCGGTCGGTGGCCCGTCTGCGGATGCGGTGACGGGTTCGCCGTACGAAGAATGTCAGCCGACTTCGGTCGAGGACCGGCGGCGAGGGAAGCGTTCTACGACGCGAGAAGCGCCACGATCGGCGCTGCAAGTAGGTCCAGTCTAGCGGATACCGACCCGCCCTCCGGTCGTTGAGCGAAGAGCGCAGCGACGAGACGAAACGCCGCACCCCCTGCGGAACGCCGTTTCGTCTCGCTGCGCTTGCTCAACGACCGCGGATGCCGACCCGCCCACCGGTCGTTGAGCGAGGAGCGCAGCGACGAGACGAAACGCCGCACCCCCTGCGGAACGCCGTTTCGTCTCGCTGCGCTCGCTCAACGATCGGGGGTGCTCGCTCGCTCGGCGACCCGCGGGGTCAGTCGACGGGGGCGGCGGCGAAACGGTCGGTCGCGGCGCGGAGAGCGGCGGCGATGCCCGGTTCGGATGCCGAATGCGACGCGTCGGGCACGATCACCAGCTCCGCCTCCGGCCATGCGCGGTGCAGATCCCACGCCGTCATGACGGGCGTGCACACGTCGTAGCGGCCCTGCACGATGACCGCCGGGATGTGGCGGAGGCGCCCGGCATCCTCGATCAGCTGCCCCTCACGGAACCAGCCGCCATGCACGAAGTAGTGGTTCTCGATGCGGGCGAAGGCGACCGCCGCGTCGGGGGCCGCCATCGACGCCACGAGGTCGGGATCGGGGAGCAGAGTCAGCGTCGACGCCTCCCACGTGGTCCATGCGACCCCGGCGGGCCGGTGGACGGCCGGATCGGGGTCGGTGAGCCGGCGGTGGTACGCCTCGATCATGCGGGAGCGCTCCAGCACCGGGATCGGTGCGAGGAACGCCTCCCACAGGTCGGGGAACAGCGCCGAAGCACCGCCCTCGTAGAACCACTCGAGCTCGTGACGGCGCAACGTGAAGATGCCGCGCAGCACGAGTTCGCTGACGGCATCCGGGTACGACTCCGCGTACGCGAGCGCGAGCGCGCTCCCCCACGAGCCGCCGAAGACCTGCCACTTCTCGATGCCGAGATTGCGGCGCAGGAGCTCGATGTCGGCGACGAGGTGCCAGGTCGTGTTGAAGCGCAGGTCGGCGTCGGGGGCGCTGGCGTGCGGGGTGCTGCGACCGCAGCCGCGCTGGTCGAACAGGATGATGCGGTAGCGCTCCGGGTCGAAGAAGCGGCGGTGCCAGGTCGAGGTGCCCGCGCCCGGTCCGCCGTGGAGGAACACGACCGGTTTGCCGTCGGGGTTGCCGGACTGCTCCCAGTACACGCGCTGACCGTCGCCCACGAGCAGCTCCCCCGTCTCGAAGGGTTCGATCGGCGGGTAGAGGATGTCGTCGAGGGGCGTGCTCACAGGTCGTTCCCCGAGAACGTGTCGCACTGCTCGGGGCCCTCCTGGTAGCCGCGCGTGAACCAGCGCTGGCGCTGCTCGCTCGACCCGTGGGTCCAGCTCTCGGGGTTCACGCGCCCGGTCGACTGCTCCTGGATGTGGTCGTCGCCGACGGTCGCGGCGGCGTTCAGGGCGTCGCGGAGCTCCGCGTCGGTCGGCGGCTTCAGGTAGGGGACGCCGTTGGCATCCTTCTGCTTCGACATCGCGTCGACCCAGGCGCCGGCGAAGCAGTCGGCCTGCAGCTCGGTGCGCACGCCGTTGCTCGTCGGACCCGAACCGTTGGCGGGGTACTGGTCGAACACGCCGATGAGCTGCTGGATGTGGTGACCGTACTCGTGGGCGAGCACGTACAGCTGCGCGAGGCTCCCCGCCTGCGCGCCGTACTGGTCGCGCAGGATGCCGAAGAACGTCGGGTCGACGTAGATCGTCTGCTCCGGCGGGCAGTAGAAGGGTCCGGTCGCGTTCGACGCCGTGCCGCACGCGGTGGAGGTCTGCTGGTCGACGATGATGAGCTGCGGAGCGCGGTAGCCCTCGACCTGTCCCTCCCAGTACGAGTCGAGCGCCTGCTGGCCGAGCACGAGGCGGCAGTCGTCGTTCGCGTTGGCATCCGCGCCGGTCTCGCAGTTCTCGATGACCGTCTCGGTGCCGGGCTGGGCGGAATCGCCGGGACCGCCCAGCAGTCCCGTCAAGTCGTTGCCCGTGAACAGGCTCAGCAGCAGGAGGGCGAGCCCGCCCAGCCCCGCCACACCGGCCCCACCGGCCACCACGGCGCCCCGACCCCGTCGTCGAGCGGTCGTCTGACCGACCTGGGCGTTGCTGTTGAAGGTCATGCCGTTCACCGTACCCCGCACCCCGGCGCCGCGGGCATAGGCTCGGGGCATGGAGCCCTCGACGAATCCAGGGAACATCGCGGCCGCCGACGACGCAGTGACGACGGTGGCCGTCACCGGAGCCGGCGGGCAGATCGGCTACGCCCTGCTCTTCCGCATCGCGTCGGGCGCGATGCTCGGCCCCGACCGGCCCGTGCGGCTGAAGCTGCTGGAGATCCCGCAGGGGATCGCGGCGGCCGAGGGCACGGCGCTCGAACTGCAGGACGGCGCCTTCCCCCTGCTGCACGGCGTCGACATCACCGACGATCCCCGCACGGCGTTCGACGGCGCGAACGTGGCCCTCCTCGTCGGCGCCCGCCCACGGACGGCCGGTATGGAACGCGGCGACCTCCTCGCCGCGAACGCCGGCATCTTCGGCCCCCAGGGTGCGGCGCTGAACGCCGTCGCCGCCGACGACGTGCAGGTGCTCGTCGTCGGGAACCCCGCGAACACGAACGCCCTCATCGCCGCGGCCTCCGCGCCCGACATCCCGCCCGAGCGCTTCGCCGCCCTCACGCGCCTCGATCACGACCGGGCCGTCGGCCAGCTGGCGGCGACGCTGTCGGCATCCGTCGCGGACATCCACGGCGTCACGATCTGGGGCAACCACTCCGCGACCCAGTTCCCCGACGTCGCCCACGCGACCGTCGGAGGGCGGCCCGTCATCGACGCGCTCGCCGAGCGGTTCGGGGGGATCGAGGCGGCGACGGCCTGGCTCGACGGCGAGTTCATCCCCCGCGTCGCGAAGCGGGGGGCCGAGATCATCGCGGTGCGCGGCTCGTCGTCGGCGGCTTCGGCGGCCAATGCCGCGATCTCCCACGTGAGGGATGCCGTACACGGCACCGCCTGGACCTCGGCGGCGCTCGTCTCCCGCGGCGAGTACGGCGTTCCGGAAGGACTCGTGTCGTCGTTCCCCGTCACGAGCGACGGCTCGGGCTACCGCATCGTCGAAGGGCTCGACCTCGATGAGCGCGGACGGCGCCTCCTCGACGCGTCGGTCGCGGAACTCGCCGCCGAGCGGGATGCCGTGCGGGGGCTCGGCCTGCTCTGACCCCCGACGGTAGTCTCACGATCGTGGAGTTGCTGCTCGTCATCCTCGTCGGCGTGGTCGCCGTCGCCGTCGTGACCGCCCTCGCCCAGAAGCTGGGCGTCGCCGGCGCGCTGCTCCTCGTCACCCTCGGCCTCGGCGTGGGCCTCCTGCCGTTCGTCGATGTTCCCGAGATCGACCCCGAACTGATCCTCGTGGGCGTGCTCCCGCCGCTCCTCTACGCCTCGGCGGTGCGGCTTCCCGCGATCGAGTTCCGCCGCGACTTCACCCCCATCGCGGGGCTCGCGATCGTGCTCGTCGTCGTCACGGCCCTCGTGCTCGGCTGGTTCTTCTCGATGGTGCTCCCCGGCGTCGGCTTCGCCCTCGGCGTCGCGCTCGGGGCGATCCTCAGCCCCACGGATGCCGTGGCCACCGGCATCGCGAAGCGCCTCGGCATCTCGCCGCGGGTGACGACGATGCTCGAGGGTGAGAGTCTCCTCAACGACGCGACGGCGCTCGTGCTGCTGCGGACGGCCCTGCTCGCCGTGGCCGCCGGCTCGTTCTCGGTGGGGTCGGCGGTCGGGAGCTTCGCGTGGGGCGTCGTCGTCGCCGTCGTCGTCGGCGGCCTCATCGGTGTCCTCGCGATGCGCCTGCGGTCGTGGGTGGGAACGTCGGCGGCCAGCACCGCGATCGGATTCACCGTGCCGTTCCTGGCGTACCTGCCGACGGAGCACCTCGGCGGGTCGGGGCTCGTGGCATCCGTCGTCGCGGGGATCGTCGCCGGGCAGGGCGCGCAGAAGTGGTTCACCCCCGAGCAGCGGCTCTCCGACGAGGTGAACTGGCGCACCGTGGAACTCGTGCTCGAGGGCGGGATCTTCCTCATCATGGGCCTCGAGCTGAAGCAGATCGTCACCGACGTGATCAACCGGCACGAGGGCATCGCCCTGCCCACCGTGGTCGCCCTGGCGGCGCTGCTGATCGTGCTCCTCGTGCGCACCGCGTACGTGTCGTTCCTGCTGTGGGTCGGACGAGGTCGCGCGCGACGGATGAACCGCTCGCAGTTCGAGGCGATGGACGCCCGGCTCGACCAGATCGAGGCATCGGGATGGCCGGACACGCCCGCCTCCGCCGGGAGAGGGCGTGGCCGGACGCGCGGGCGCGCGGCTCGACGGCTCGCGAGCCCCGAGGCGCGGCAGCGGCGGCTCACGTCGATGCGCGAGCGGGTCTCGCGCGCCCTCGCCGACTTCGACTACTACCAGGCGTCGCCACTCGGGTGGAAGCACGGCACCATCATCGTGTGGGCGGGGATGCGGGGAGTCGTCACCCTCGCCGCCGCCCAGACGATCCCGCAGAGCGTCGAGACGCGGCCCGAGCTCGTCTACATCGCCTTCGTCGTCGCTCTCGTCAGCCTCATGCTGCAGGGCTTCACCCTGCCGTGGGTCGTCCGGCTCGTAAAGCTGGAGAAGACCGGCGACGGCAGCGTGGATGCCGGGGAGCAGGCGCGCATCGACGAAGAGCTGCGGGACGCCGCCGCCGACGCGCTCCAGAGTCACGAGCTGCGCCGGCGCGACGGCTCCCCCTTCCACTCCGACGTCCTCGACAAGGTCGGCATCCGGTACACGCAGACGCCGTCGGAAGAGACGAGCGCCGTGATGACCGACGTGCTCGAACTGCGGCTCGCGATGATCGACGTCATGCGCGAGCGCCTGACGGCCCTCAGCTCCGGCGGCGCGTTCAGCACCCGCACCCTCCGCCACGCGCTCGCACAGCTCGACGCCGACCAGCTCAGCATCGAGCTTCGGCTGCGCGAGGGGGACTGACCGGCATCGACGGCAGCCGCCGCGACCGCCGACCTGCGAGGATGGAGCATCCGCCGAAAGGAGCGACGATGACGACCGCCGACCGCGCCCCCGCCGACTACGCCGAGTCGGTGTCGCTGCCCGCGACCACCGAAGCAGTACCCGTCATCATCTCCGGCGCCGACTGGTGGGCCGCCCGTCCCGCGGGGTCGCGCCTGGTCGGTCTCGTCGTCGCCCGCGACGACCTCCCGAGCGTCATCGCACAGCGCGATGCCCTCGCCCAGTTCGGTGTGCCCATCGAAGGCTTCCGGCATCCTGCGCCCGAAACCGGTGAAAGCTGGTCGGAGCGCCTCACCCGCCTGTTCGGCCGCCTGGAGTCCGGCGACGTCGTCGTGGTCGCCGACAAGCACGCCCTCGGGCGCGACGTCGACGAAGAGACCCGCACCGTCACGGAGCTCCGTCGGCGCGGCGTCATCGTGAAGGTGCTGGGCCACGGCCGGCAGTGACATGCGCGACGCACTCGACGACTTCGCGGACCTGCTGAGCGAGCCCGCCGCCGAGGCCGACGGGGGCGGCGCGCGCCCCGAGCGTCGACGCCGACGCCGGCGTGGCTGGATCGCCGCGGGAGTGGCCGCGCTCGTGATCGTCGCGCTCGTGGGCGGCTACACCGTGTGGGCGCTGTCGACCCCGATCGCGCTGCCCGTGGCATCCACTCGGGTGCCGGCGGTCGACATGCCCGCCGCCGCCGAACTGGAGCTCCCGTGGTCCGGCGGCTGGGCGGTGAGCGTCGCGGGCGGTGAGGAGTTCCTCCCCGCCGAGGCGAGCGGGATCTGGGAGGCGGCCGACCTCGACGAGCCGCGACCGATGGCGAGCATCACCAAGCTGGTGACGGCGCTCGTCGTGCTCGACGCCCGCCCGCTCGAGGACGCCGACGATCCGGGCCCCACGCTGACGTTCCACGGCGTGCAGAAGCTGTACGACAAGTACTACGTGCAGAACGCGACCGTGGCCCGCATGCGCCCCGGCAGCACCATGTCGCAGCGCGACGTGCTGCAGATGATGCTCATCGTCTCGGCGAGCAACTACGCCGAAGCGGCCGCCGTGTGGGCGCACGGCTCGCTGTGGTCGTTCGCGGAGGCGACCGAGCGGTGGCTCGAACAGCACGGACTCGACGACACGCGCGTGGTCGAACCGTCGGGCATCGACCCGCGCAACACGAGCACACCGCGCGACCTCATCGCGCTCGCCGAGATCGCGATGGCGGAGCCCGCGATCGCCGAGATCGTCGGCCAGCGGTCCCTCGATGTCCCCGGGTTCAGCGGCTCCAACGCCAACACGCTCGTCGGGGGCGACTCCGTGGCGGGCGTCTCGTTCGTGGGTGTGAAGACCGGCACGCTCGACGAGTCCGGCGCCAACCTGCTGTTCACCGCGCGGGTCGGGATCGGGCGTGATCGCCCCCTGACGGTGACGGGCGTCCTGCTGGGCACCGGGTCGCAGACGCACAACGCGAGCACTGCCGAGGCGCTGGTGTCTTCGCTCTCGGCGGGTTTCCACGACGTCGAGGTCGCGCGCGAGGGCACCCCCGTCGGAGATTACACGACCGCGTGGGGAGCGTCGGCGGAGATGCTGATGGCATCCGACGCGACCGTCTTCACCTGGTCGGACACCCCGATCGAGGTCGACATGGTGACGCGGCCGCTGTCGACCGGTCGGGCTGGCGAGGTGGTCGGCAGCCTCACGTGGACGGCGGGGACCGAGACCGCTACGACCGATCTGGTGCTCTCCGACGACATCGCGCTCCCCGACGCCTGGTGGCGCCTGACACACCCGTTCGAGCTTCTCGGCTGACGCCCGCGCGCTGCGCCACCGCCGCACGGCCACCGTCGCTTCGCCGCCGCGCGCGTTCCGCGTACAGGCAAAACCGCACCTCAGCGGCCCGCCGGCGGTCGATGCGGCCGGTTTTGCCTGTATGCGGAACACAGACGGGGCCTGACCCCGCCTCCCGCCGGCGCGGCGCGGCCGCCGCACCTTCGCCTCGGATTCGCCGGCGCGCGCGTTCCGCGTACAGGCAAAACCGGACCTCAGCGGCCCGGCGACGGTCGATCCGGCCGAAATCCCCTGTATGCGGAACACGGACGGGGCCTGACCCCGCTTCCCGCCGGGCCGGCTGGTGGCCACAGCCACCGGAGGGACCGGGTCAGGGGGTGCAGTGGCGCTGCTCGTTACCGGTGGCGCCATCGGCGCGCCGCAGCGTCACGGCGATGCACGTCCGCCCCGACTCGTCGACCGGCACCGTCACCGTCTCCGTGTCGACGAGCCCCTGCGCGCCCTCACCGTCGAGCGTGTACGGGTACCAGACGTACGTGTCGCCGTCGGCCGGATCGGGGTTGCTCCACGTGAAGACGACCTTCGACCCCTTGGCCTCACCGGCGAGGTCGGCGACGGGCGGCACGAATCCGTTAACGGGATCCTGCGGGTCGACTTCGACCGGTGCGGTCGGCGACGGCGTCGGCTGCGGCGCGAGCAGGCTGGCGCCGGCCACGGCACCCACCACCACCACGGCCGTCACTCCCGCGGCGAGCCCGATCCACAGTCCCGTCCGCGAGCGAGGACGCGTCGGACCCCCGGATGCCACGGCATCCGGCCCGGCGGCAAAGCCGCCCGCGGGCGCTCCGCCCGGGGCGGGCGGACCGGTGACGATCGACGGGCCACCGGGAGGGGCGGAGATCGGCGTGCCGGAGAGGACCGACGGGCGCTGGATCGTCGGCGCCGCTTCAGGTTCTGCAAAACGGGGTTCGGCGTAGCGGGGTTCGACGTAGCGTGGCACGGCGACGCGGGCGACGGTCTCGTCGGCGCCCGACGAGGTGGTCGTGCTCGGGAGCGGCGCCCCGTCGACGAGGCGCTCCCGCGTGCGGCCGGCGGCCGGGGAGGTCTGCGGGTCGATGCTGACGATGCCGCGGACCCGCGTGAGTTCGCCGTCGTCGTCGTCTTCCTCGTCGGCATCCGGCGCGTCGTCGAGGATGTCGATCGGGGTCACGGCGTGCGCGAGCTCGATCTGCACGCGCTGCAGCGCCCGCGCGAATGCCACCGCCGTGTCGTAGCGGTCGACGGGACGCTTCGACATCGCCCGCTCCAGCACGAGCTGCAACGACTCGGGGGCATCTGCCCGGTCGAGACGGGACAGCGGGTCGCGCTCGATCCGCTGGATGAGTTCGGCGCCGCCGTTGCGGGCTCCGGGCACCTCGAAGGGCGAGCGTCCCGCGAGGAGCGTGAACACCGTGGCCCCGAGCGCCCAGACGTCCGACCGCACGCCGAACTCGGGCACGTCGGCGAACGACTCGGGCGGCGACCACGGGATCGACATGCCCGACGAGGGGTCGGCACTGCCGGCCGTCGTCGCGATGCCGAAGTCGGTGAGCGCCGGCCGGTTGTACTCCGTGACGAGGATGTTCGCGGGTTTGATGTCGCGGTGCAGGATGCCGGCCCGGTGCGCGGTCTCGACGGCCGCCGCGACCTGGATGCCGATGCGCAGCGCCTCGGCCACCGACAGCGCCGACGCCCGGGAGCGCACCTGCAGGTTCGGTTTGGGGCAGTACTCCATCGCGAGGTAGGGGCGGCGGTCTTCCGACACTCCCGCCTGGTAGATCGTGACGATCGCCGGATGCGTCGACAGGAGCGCCATGACGTTCGCCTCGGCGGTGAACTGCTCGGTGGACGCGCCCGCCATCTTCTCGGGAAGCAGCACCTTGACGGCGACCTTCCGGCGCGGAAGGTGCTGCTCGAACAGGTACACGTCGGCGAAGCCGCCGGAGCCGAGCACGTCGAGGAAGGTGAAGCCCGGCAGCTGCGGCGGCGGCGCGGGGGTGCGCTTCGAGCTCACGGGAGGTCCTCGAAGGTCACGGTGACGCCGTCGCCGAGGTCGAGCACGTCGCCGGTGACGACCATCGTGGGCTCGCTCGGGTGCAGGCGCACCGGGTCTTGGCCGACGCGGCGGAGCACGGTGCCGTTGGTGGTGGCGAGGTCGGTCACGAGCACGTGCTCTCCCTCGGCACGGATCTCCACGTGGCTGCGGGAGATGTCGCCCTCGGGGCTCTCGACCGCGATGAGCGTCGGCAGTTCCGCCCCGGAGGCGCGCGGTGACCGGGGGCGACGACCGATGACGACGGGGCGCTCGAGTTCCACGACCTGGCCTGACGACAGTCGCACGCGCCCGGTCGCGGGCCGGCGCAAGGGGACGTCGGCGACCGGCTCGAACGGGGATGCCGTTCCGCCCTGGCTCCCCGTTCCGCCCTGGCTCCCTGCGCTCTGCCCGCGCATCGCCCGGGCTTCCGCCACGGAGATCGTGGCGCCGTCGTGGTCTCCGGCGGGCGCGGCGCTCGTGTCGGGCACCGCCCCGCGGACGACCGTGGCCGCCCATGCGCCGCCCGCGTCCGGCGATGCGGCCGCGGCTGCGGCCGCCGCCGTGCGGGGAGTGGCGATCGTGCTGTCGTCGGCAGGCGCGGGGTCGGCCGCGGGGTCGGCCGGCGCGGGATCGGCCGACGCGGACGGTACGTTCGCGCGGGGCACCTCGTTGAGCGGCACCTCGTCGAGGGGCACCTGTGTGAGCGCGGGGATCCAGGTGTCGCCCGCCGCGGCCTCGATCGACCCGGTCGTATCGGGGCCGTGCGTCGTCGCGGGCTCCGAGGTCGGGGGCTCCGGGGCCGCGGTGTCGGCATCCGTCTCCACCGGTCCCGTCGCGCGGGCCCCGGTCGACCCCGTCGTGGCCTCAGCGGCCGAGGCAGCCCCGCGGTGCGCCGCGACCGCTGCCGCGGGAGCGGGCACGGCGGCCACCGCAACGCCGACACCGCCAGGCATGAGCACGATCCCCGAGACGGGCACGACACCCGAGGCGAGCGGGAGAGCGTCGGCCTCGTCGATCGACCCCGGCTCACCGTCGGGGACGACCGTGACCCGATGCGGGCGCGACACGAGCCGCTCCGCCCACGTCGCGACACCGCGCCCCGATACCTCGACCGCTCCCGCTTCGCCCTCTACGACGACATCCAACGGACCGCGCACGGCGATCCGCACGTCTTCGTCCTCCACGACGACGAGCGCGAACGGCGGGATGGCCGTCAGCGACGTGCCGAAGGCACCGGTCAGCGCCTCGACGAGGGCACCGATGCCACCGCCGTCGAGCCGGCGCCACACGGCCTCCGCGGTCTGCGGAGTGACCGCAGGCGAGAGGACGGCGAGCGCCCGCGGGGATACCGCCGCCCGCCAGCCGTCGCGCGCCGCCGGCACGTACCTGACCTCAGTCATGAGCGGTTCCTCCCGCGCTGTGCGCCCGTCCCCGCGTGGGACGCGTGTCGCTGTCGACCTCGTCGCGCCCGCCCGCCTGAGCGGTGTCGACGGGAACGTCGTCGTGGCCGCGGACGCCGACGGCATCCACGATCACGACCGTGATGTTGTCTCGTCCGCCGCGCACCATCGCCTCGTGGACGAGCCGGGTCGCCGCCTCTTGCGGGTCGGGCGTCTCGGCCAGCACCCGCCGGAGGCGTTCGCTGTCCAGTTCGCCCGACAGACCGTCGGAGCAGATGAGCATGCGATCGCCCGGTTCGGCCGGGACGAGCCAGAAGTCGGGTTCGCCGTCGCTGCCGGCACCGATGGCCCGC